>CAKZQO010000037.1 GCA_937140905.1 uncultured Spirochaeta sp. | reverse complement strand
AGCCTTACCCGGAATATACACCACTCCGTTCTTCTTCAGAAGGAACTGGACTCCTTTGGAAAGGCGTTCCGCCGCAGCTCTCGACTTCTTGAATACCGATTCGTAGGAGAAACCAGAGACATCCACCTTTAACCCTAGTTCCTGTAAGGATGGAATCGAGCGATACAGTCCCGCTTGATGGATCAAAGCCTTCGAAGGGATACACCCTATGTTCAAGCAGACCCCACCGGGTTTGTCCATCTCTATGATGGCAACGGATAGACCTAACTGTCTCGCCCGAATGGCAGCCACATACCCTCCCGGTCCGGCTCCTACTATGGCTACATCATATTGATACTGCGGCATTCGTTCCCCCCTCTTTCTACATACAATACCCTTCCAATAATATCGAAGCTTTCAATCGAGGGCAAGGAACTAAGACAAGAAAACACGCCCTCAAAGTGCCCCAATTTTTAACAGCCAGTCGAACGAACTGTTCCAATCCCGAACACTTGGTTCACCAAGTTTTATTCTATCTACTAACTATTGGGCCTTCATAGAAATAGACACAAGATAGAGAAAGAAATATTGGTATAGTTTTTGCTTATTCTTTTTAGCCTTCCCCATAACCGGAATTGCCTTGACGTATGGTAACGGGAAGGTTAAAACTTTAGCTCAGGAGGTACATAGAATGAAATTAATGGTAAAGATCTCAGCGGTTCTATTGACAGCCCTTTTGGTTCCTACCCTATTGTTCAGCGGGGGCGCAAAGGAAGAATTCAAACCCAAAGCCGAGTACACCATGCAAGTCAATGTGGGGCCTGCTTTCGATTGGGGAATCGGTGCTCAGCGGTGGGCGGATCTGATCAAAGAGAAAACCCAGGGGAAGATCAACGTGAAACCCTACTTTGGTTCTGCCCTCTTGGCAGGTAAACAGACCAACTGGTACCAGGCAGTGGCAGATGGAGCGATCGATTTCGTAGTGGAATCCACCATAAACGCTTCTACCGTAATTAAGTCTTTAAACCTCTTCAACCTACCGTTCTTCCTTGGGACGTATGAAAATGTCGACAAGATCGAGAACGGTAAAGCTGGAAAAAAGATCATCGAAGATCTGGAAAAGGGTGGGGTAAAGTTCCTTGCCTGGGGTGAAAACGGATTCCGACAACTCACCAACAGCAAGCGGGAAGTGAAAACCCCAAAGGACGTAGCAGGACTCAAGATCCGAGTAGTCGGATCTCCTCTTTTCATCGATATCTTTAAGCAACTAGGAGCAGACCCCGTAAACATGAACTGGGCAGATGCGGTCACGGCGTTCCAGCAGGGAGTGGTGGATGGACAGGAGAACCCCAAATCCGTGCTCACGGTGGTCAAGATCTGGGAGTACCATAAGTACATGACCAATTGGAACTACGTGCTGGATCCGTTGATCTTCGGTCTCAACCTGAAGCTCTGGGAGAAGTTCCCCCAGGATATCAAGAAAACGATCCAAGAGACCGCTCTAGAGGCTGCAGAGTATCAGAAAGCCTTGGCTCGGGCGTATCTCGACGGAGACAAATCCCTCAATCTCCTGAAAACCAAGTTCCAGGTAAAAGAACTTCCCCCAGAACCTTTCAAGCTAGCAAAGGAAAAGGGGATGGTTATCACGGATCTCACACCAGCGCAGCTACAAGCTTTCAAGGATGCCACGAAACCGATCTATGATAAGTGGATCCCCCAGATCGGGAAAGAACTGTACGATCTGGCTGTAGCGGACATGAAATAATCTGCCCTTCCATGCGACCGGCCGGTTCTGCGGCCGGTTTTTCTTTTCGTAAAGGAGCCTTCCGATGAAGAAAAATGTTCATCTGGATGAACTGATCGGTGCCGTTCTTCTGGGAATCATGTCCCTCATTACCTTCATCAACGTGATGAACCGGTACTTTTTCAAACACAGTATCGCCTTTACCGAAGAAATTACCGTAAACATGTTCGTCTGGATCACCCTACTAGGAATCTCAATGGCCTTCAGAAAAGGCACGAACCTGAAGATGACGAACGTATTCGATTTATTTTCTCCTCCCCTAAAAAAAGCTGCCATCATCGGGGCAGGAGTATTAGGGACTTTACTGTTCCTCTTTTTAATCGTGAACTCCCTACAGGAAATCTACAAAAACATGACTTTCTACAAGACTACCTCGGAAGCATTGGGAATTCCCACCTGGATCTATAGTCTAGGAACGCCGATCTTTTCCTTAGTGGTGATCCGGGAACTGATAAAAAGCACCTACCGATTGCTGAAACAAACCGAAGGGAAGGAGGGATAACCATGGCAGCCCTTACTGTATTTGGACTCTTTCTATTTCTCATCCTCTTCGGCACTCCCATCGGTACTGCGTTGGGCATCGCGGGAATTGGAGCCATCCTATCCTTCGATCTGGGAACGGCTATGATTTCCAGAAATTTCGAAGCCAACATCGCAAAGTTCCCCCTAGTAGCCATTCCCTTCTTTATCTTGGCAGGGAACCTGATGGAAAAATCCCGGATCGTGGATGGGATTTCCCGGTTCATCATCCTCCTGACGGGTAAGAACGTGGGAGGGTTGGCCATTGCCGGTGTGATTACCTGTATTTTCTGGGGAGCCGTGTCTGGCTCTGGTCCGGCTACGGCGGCCGCATTGGGCCTGGTGTTCATCGCTCCCATGATCAAACAGGGGTACGACAAATACTTTGCCGCCTCCACCATCGCGGCTGGCGCAGGACTTTCTATCATCATCCCTCCCAGTATTGCCTTTATCGTGTATGGGAACCTGACCGATGTGTCCGTGGGCGCCCTATTCCTGGGAGGAGTCATTCCAGGTATTATTGTAGGAATCTTCCTCATTATTGCCACCTACTGGGTAGCTCGAACCCACAACTTCCGGGGAACAGAAGAGAAAGGGACTCCCAAAGAACTCTTGAAAGCCTTCATCAATTCCTTCTGGGCTCTACTAGCACCGGTAATCATCCTAGGATCTATCTATGCGGGGATTGCTACCCCTACCGAAGCAGCGATCATGGGAGTGTTCTACGCTCTCTTCGTGGGGACCCTCGTGTATCATACGATCACCTTCAGGGTTCTGTTCCAAGCCCTCGCCGATACTGTGATGTCCTCCGCAGTGGTGATGTTCGTTGTATCGATGGCTGGGATCTTTTCCTGGGCGGCAGCGACGCTAGGAGTGATCGATGCGGCGGCGAACCTCGTGTCTAGTCTCACTTCCAATCCCCTTGTGTTCGTCCTCCTCACCAACGCAGTAATGATCGTCGCGGGAATGTTTCTCGATGCTATCTCCATCACCTACGTGTTCATGCCCATCATCCTTCCTGCCCTAAAACTCCTCCATATCGATCCGTTGTACTTTGGGATCGTCTTCGTGATTGCCTTAGCTATTGGTCAGATCACTCCACCGGTGGCGGTAAATCTGTATGTAACAGCCAACCTCATTCAAAGCGACATCAACACAGAGATGGTGAAATACGTGATCCCCATGGTGATCGCTTCCATTCTAGCCTTAATCTTCATCACCTTGCTCCCTTCCCTCTCCCTCTATTTACCGGTGGGTGCGGGTCTCTATACACCAATTAAATGATTGGAATATTTCATTGAGGAGAAACAATGGAATGATCCTTTTAAAAGGTAGCGGAGCCTGCGCGGAGAAAGCTTATCTACTTAACCGTGCGCGGCCCTCCGCTTCTCATGCCTCAATCATCATGGGAAATTGAGTATTGCTTCATTTTCCGGTAAAGGGTGTTGCGGCTTATCCCCAGCATTTTTGATGCATGGGACACATTCCGACTACAGATGGAGAGGGCCTTTCGGATTTCCTCCTTCTCTAGGGCCTCCAACCTTCGGAGGCCATCCACGGGTGTACTAGCTGTCTGAGAAGAACCGATGCCAGCCCCTTTCTTGGAAGCCTCGAGATAGGGCCGAAGATCGTTCACCCCAATCTGCGATTTTCGATTGAGAACAATCAACCGCTCCACGAGATTCTCTAGTTCTCGAACATTCCCTGGCCATGAATAGGTCGAAAGCAAGCGGAGAGCCTCGGTATCGACTGTCGGGATGGGCTTCCCATCCCGAAGAGCGTACTTCCGGAGGAAATGTCTAACTAATAGGGGAATATCTGCGGGCCGTTCCCTTAGGCTAGGGATATGGATGCGGAGAACGTTCAACCGGTAGTATAGATCTTCTCGAAAATTTCCCTTCCATACCTGTTCTTGCAGATTCTTGTTGGTAGCCGCGATAATACGCAAGTCTACCGTGATTTCCTTCGAACCGCCGATTCGAGTGAAGGTCTTGTCCTGGATCACCCGCAGAAGCTTTGCTTGCATGTCTAGAGGCATTTCTCCAATTTCATCGAGGAAGAGGGTTCCTCCGTTGGCTTGTTCGAACTTTCCCGCAAATCCCTCCTTCCTAGCACCGGTGAAGGATCCCGATTCGTATCCAAACAGTTCGCTTTCAATGAGAGAAATGGGAAGACTGGCGCAGTTCACGATGATGAAGGGGCCGTTCCCCCGGGAACTCTCCTTATGAATGGCATGGGCAAAGATCTCTTTGCCTGTTCCGCTTTCCCCTTCCAAAAGAACATTGGCAGAGCTTCCTGCTGCCAGTCGGGAAAGCTGAACCGCTTCCCTAAACAGAGGATCCTTGCCGATGATGTCGTGAAAACAGAACTTTGCCTTTGCTCCCGTGAAACGAGCGATCATGCTATGCACAGAATCCACCCGTCGAAAGGTATCGATCACTCCAATCATCTCTCCTTCCTCATTCCGGATGACGATGGCGGATTTAATGAAGTGCAGTCTTCCCCGGGAAGGGCTGTGTAGGATGAACTCACGTTCGATGTACCCCTGTTCCGATTCTAGAACATCCAGGATCACCGGTCTAAAGTCTACCAATTCACTCACATGCCGGAACCGGCTCCAATTCCGATCGATACCCAGAATCGTTGCTCCGGCCGCATTAATGTCCAGCACGTATCCATCCCGATCCAACAGGATGATTCCATCGGAAATGGAATCCAAAATTGTTTTATAGAATCCTTCAGGAACCGAACGTGTCAAGGTTCCGACTTCCGTAGGTGTCTCGATCCGAGTTTCCACCACGCGGTTGGACACAGTCCATTGAATCATACTCTTATGCTCCGATTCGTGACAATTGTTAATATTATACTGTGACATTCTGAAACACGCAATCTTTTTTTCATTTTATGCATCATCATAATTCCATTTATGCAATACAAATAAAGACCACATGATTTGTCTAACTAGGCACATAAATTGCACTAACATGGAATGGGCCCGTCCCCATTAATAGTCGATACGCAAGGAGTTCAGTATGGGAGTAAGAATCAAAGAGTTTCCCAATGTTTTTTTAGAACTTCCCTCCAAAGGGAAAAAAGATCTTCTCCGTACCATGATCCGAATCCGTAGTTTCGAAACCCGAGTCGAAGAACTGTTTCTGGCTAAAAGAATCCCTGGATTCGTTCATCTGTACATTGGGGAGGAAGGAATCGCTACAGGTATTATGGCTAACCTAAGAAAGACTGACTGGATCACCTCTACCCATCGCGGACATGGGCATGCCATAGCCAAGGGCGCCCAGATGAACAGAATGATGGCAGAACTATACGGAAAACGCAGTGGGTACTGCAAAGGCAAAGGGGGTTCCATGCACATAGCTGATTTTTCGGTAGGGATGCTGGGTGCCAATGGTGTAGTGGGTGGCGGCTTCTCCATAGCGGTAGGAGCCGGTATGACAGCCTGGATGAAAAAGACCGATCAGGTGGCGGTTTGCTTCTTTGGGGATGGAGCTTCCAATAGAGGAACGTTTCATGAAGCCCTAAATATGGCTGCCATCTGGAAATTACCCGTGCTCTTCGTAAACGAGAATAATCAGTACGCATCCACTACCCCGGTGTCGTACGGAGTTTCCGCTTCCCGGATCTCCGATCGAGCGGTTGGATACGGGATCGATGGCTACACGATAGACGGGAACAACGTAGTGGAAGTATACAACGTGGCCCATACCCTGATCGATCGGCTTCGAGCTGGCAAAGGGCCTATCCTTCTAGAATGCCGAACCTATCGGGTCAAAGGACACTATGTGGGGGATCCAGAAAAATACCGGACCAAAGAGGAGGTAAAAAAACAGATTGAGGAAAACGATCCTATCCAGCGGTATACCTCTTATCTCATCGAACAATCCTTTTTGAAACCAGAGGAGATCGACGCACTGTGGAAGGAAGCAAAGGAAGAAGTGGAAGCTGCCGTTCGCTACGCGGAAGAGGAACCGTATCCAGCGCCCGAGGAAGCTCTTGAGGATCTATTCGGCCCTGAACAGGAGGTATGGGTATGAGTATCCTTTCTTTCTCTGAAGCAACCCTGCAGGCGATGATAGAAGAAATGGAAAGAGATCCAACCGTCTTTGTGATGGGGGAGGATATCGCACGGCAAGGAGGTATATTCGGTCAGTTCAAAGGGCTTCCAGACCGGTTCCCGGGTCGAGTTCTCGATACTCCCATTAGTGAAACAGCCATCCTAGGTTCTGCGTTAGGGGCCGCTCTTACCGGTTTACGCCCGGTCGCAGACATGCACTTCGCAGATTTCATCTCTGTTGCCTACGATGAATTGGTAAATCAGATCGCCAAGAATCGCTATATGTTCGGGGGACAAGCGAATATACCCTTAGTTGTACGTGCTCCTGATGGGATCGTTCCAGGAGCCGCAGCCCAACATAGCCAAAGCGTCGAAGGATGGTTAATGAACATTCCAGGCCTCATTATGGTTTCCCCCTCGAGTCCAGCTACCGCGAAAGGGCTCTTGAAGTCGGCCATTCGGAGCAACAATCCCGTGATTTATTTCGAACACAAAGTCTTATACCCCCAGAAAGGAGAAGTGCCGGACAAGGAGTTCCTTACTCCCATAGGGAAGGCCGAAGTTCGTAGGGCTGGGAAGGATGTAACGATCGTGGCTTACTCGATTATGGTGCAGAAAGCTCTAGAGGCTGCACAGAACCTTTCCAAAGAAGGTATTGAAGTAGAGATTATAGACCTTCTAACTATCAAGCCGTTTGATCTGGAAACCATCGTAACCTCTACCCGGAAAACTCATCGCTGCGTTATTGCCCATGAGGGGGTAGTACATGGGGGTGCAGGTGCGGAGATCGCATCCCAGGTTCAGCAGGAGGCCTTCTACTATCTCGATGCGCCCATCCTAAGGGTAGGAACCAAGAACGTTCCCATCCCCTTTAGTCCCCCCCTGCTCGATTTCGTTGCCCCCAAAGTGGCGAATATCGAGCAAGCAGTGAAGCAGGTACTATACCGGGAGGGAAGGTGATGCGCATCGAAATCCTCATGCCTAAGCTGGGTCTTACCATGACTCAGGGCACGGTAATGGAATGGATGAAAAAAATCGGTGATCCCATCACTAAAGGCGAAATCCTCTTCACTGTGGAGAACGACAAAGCTGTGGTGGAAGTGGAAGCCCCTGCAGAAGGTGTGCTGGAAGAAATTTTAGTTCCCGCAGGAGGGACCCAAGAGGTAGGAAAACCTGTAGCGTATGTATCCTCAACAATGAAGCCCCTGGAAACCGATCGACAAATACCCTTTAGAGAGAACTCGAAGGACACATCTCCTACTTACACTCCTGCTTCTCCTATTGCCAAGCGACTAGCCCGGGAGAATCGGATCGAACTGGCCTCTATTCCTGGATCAGGTCCTGAGGGAGCAGTGGTGGAACGGGATCTAGCAACACTTCTGCAACAGAATATCTCCCCTCTCCAGTCCAAAACCTTTACAGAAAAAGCCATACCAACCACTCAGGCTTTTCCCCAAGTTACCCCCTCTCACCCGGGTACATCCCAACCGACCCCATCGACCCTCCATACCCAATCCCCCTTCCAAATCCGAGCGGCAGAGCGAATGGTCCAGAGTTGGACTACCATCCCTCAGTTTACCCTATGGGTGGATGTAGAGGTAGATTCCTTGTTGGCCTTTCATCAAACTCTAAAGAAGGGGAATACTCCTGTATCCTTTACGATTCTTTTAACAAAATTCCTCTCCCTCTCCTTACAGCAGTACCCTCTTCTCAACGCTACCTATCGAGGGCAAGGATCTATAGAGGTGTTTCCTCAGGTACATGTGGGGATTGCGATAGATACCCCTGCGGGTTTGTTCGTTCCCGTGTTGAAAGACTGTGGGAATAAACCGATGAAGGTCCTTCAGGAAGAATGGGAGGAAGTTTCCACCCGGGCCCGGGAAGGCAAGCTAACTTCATTCGACCTAACGGGGGGTACCATCACCCTTTCCAACCTAGGGATGTTCGGAATTAAACGGTTCCAGGCAATTGTGAATCCCCCTCAAGTGGCGATTCTCTCCGTCGGAGAGGTGCTCCGTAGACCAAAAGAAGGGTCACCTTCCACCTTCGTCTCCGCGATCGAATTTGGTTTATCTGCCGATCATCGGGCAGTGGACGGAGCGTATGTAGCCAAATTTCTCAAGTCCTTCAAGGATGCACTCGAATCCCCTCTCCTTACCCTAGCAAGTAGGATGTAAAAAGTTTCCCGTTCACCCTAGGTAAATCGAGATTACAGGAGGATCCGGAAAGGATCCTCCATCATGTCTTTTAAATCCTTTAAGAAAGCAGCCCCAACAGCGCCATCTATGGTTCGGTGGTCGCAAGAAAGAGTCATCCGCAAGACCCTACGAACTACGATCTCATCCTGATCCGTTACCACGGGTTCCTTCCGGATTTCACCCAAGGCCAGAATGGCTGAACCTGGAGGATTGATGATGGCGGTAAACTCCTCGATCCCGAAACTACCAAGGTTGCTGATGGTAAACGTAGCGTTGGTGTACTCTTCCGGTTTTAGCCCACCCTGCTTTGCCTTTTGGATTAAGGCAGTGAGTTCCTGATCGATTTCACGAATCCCTTTTCCCGCACAGTTACGCACTACGGGAGTGATGAGCCCCTCTGGAAGGGCCACAGCCAATCCAATGTCTATGGATCCATGAATCTGGATGGTAGTTCCTTTCCAGGTAGAGTTGATCTGAGGATGCCTGCGAAGAGCCTCTGCTGCCAGCTTGATGAAAAAGGCATTGAGAGAGATCTTCTGGGTACCTTCCGCATTGTATCGGGAACGGGCATCCATCAATGCGTCCATCTGGACAGCTACCCGCAGAAAGTAATGAGGAGCCGTAAAGAAAGATTCGGAAAGCCTCTTGGCAATGGTAGCTCGCATACCACTCACAGGGACTTCCCTGTCCATGCGAGGTTGTGAAAGGGTAGCCGTAGAAACGACTTCCTTCTGGGGCAATTTCCCAGCTGACTCATGAAACCGCAACACATCTCGCTTAATCACCCGACCAGAAGGTCCAGAACCAGGGACACGGCGGATATCTATTCCCAGTTCGGTGGCTAGTTTCCTAGCCAAAGGCGAGGACTTCGTGCTTACCCCTGTGGTTAGGTGGGGAGCCAGCGGTTGATCACTCACAGGGGAAAGAGCTTTTTCCGGCAGTATCTCTCGAGGAGTTGTTTCGGTGGTCGTCGTTGGTTTCGTTCCTTCAGCAGCTTGACTGTACAGGGGGCTGGGTCTGCTTGGTTCAACCTCGTCTGGAACTTGCTCTCCAGGTTTCCCAATCCAGGCAATCGGTTCGCCCACCTTCACGGATTCCCCTTCCTGTCGAATCAGTTTCAACACGGTTCCCTCTCGAGGAGATTCGTACTCCATCGTAGCCTTGTCCGTTTCTACTTCGCAGAGAACCATTCCGCCCTTCACCGAGTCCCCTGGTTTTACCTTCCAGGACAGAATTCTTCCTTCTTCCATTGTGGGGGAAAGAGCTATCATTGGAATTCGTTCCGCCATAATTACTCTCCTAGGTACAAGACTTTCTTTACCGCTGCTATCACTTTGTCCACTGAGGGTTGCGCCGCAAGTTCCAGCGTGTGGTTGTAAGGCATGGGAATATCTTCGGAGGCTACCAGTTCTACCTGAGCATCCAACACATCGAAACAGTTTTTAGAGATCAGCCAGGCCATGTGTGATCCCACACTCACTACTGGCCATGACTCATCTACTACCACGGCACGGTTGGTTTTACGAACGGATTGATACACCGTTTCTTCGTCTATGGGTCGCAAAGTTCTGAGATCTACGATTTCCACCTGGATCCCTTCCTGAGCTAAGACATCAGCCGCTTCCTGTACCACTTTTAGAGGTTTGGAATACGTTACAATGGTGACATCCGTTCCTTCCCGTTTCACATCGGCTTTGCCAATAGGTACCAGGTATTCCTCCTCTGGCACTTCTCCTTTCCATGCGTACATCAACTCCCCCTCCAGCACCACCACCGGGTTATCGTCCCGGATGGCTGACTTCAGGAGACCTTTCGCATCGTAGGGTGTGGCGGGAGCCACCACTTTCAATCCTGGCACATGAGTCCAGTAGGTTTGCAAAGCTTGGGAATGTTGGGCTGCCAAATATTCGGCAGGTCCATTGGGCCCCCTGAATACAATGGGTAGTTTGAACTGACCACCGCTCATGTATCGCATCTTGGCCGCATTGTTTACCACCTGGTCGAGGGCCAGAAGAGCGAAATTATGGGTCATCCATTCTACTACCGGTCGTAGTCCCGCCATTGCGGCGCCAACTCCAATACCCGTGAAGCCTAGTTCCGTGATGGGCGTATCGATCACCCTTCGGGGGCCGTATTTGTCCAAAAGGCCCTTACTGACCTTGTAGGCTCCATTGTACTCTCCTACCTCTTCCCCGATAAGAAATACTGACTCATCCCGCGCCATTTCTTCATCTAACGCTTGATTCAACGCTTCTCGGTAGGTAATGATAGGCATAGGCCCCCCCTATTCTACCAGGATATCTTCATACATTGTATGAAGAGCCGGTTCTTCGCTCTTCTCGGCGAACTCAACCGCCTCGTCCACGATAGCCTGAATCTGGGAATCGAACTTTTCATACTCTTTCTCCGTGAGGATTCCCTCTTTTAATAATTTGTCCTTTAGGATCAAAATGGGATCCTGCTTCCTGTACTCTTCCACTTCTTCCTTTGTTCGGTACTTGGCTGGATCGCTCATCGAGTGTCCCTTGTACCGGTACGTTCTAGCTTCTATCAGGCTGGGCAGCCCCGACTCACGGGCTTGTTCAACCGCTTTTGATACTTCTTGGTATACTTCGATCACATCCATTCCGTTGATCTGTTTGCCCGGAATTCCATAGGCGGTACCTAGCAAACTGAAATCATCCACAGAGGATACTTTCCGAAAGTTGGTACCCATTCCCCATTGATTGTTTTCACAGATATATACAATGGGTAGATTCCATATTTTCGCCATATTGAGGCTCTCATGGAAAGCTCCCTGGTGAATGGCTCCATCCCCAAAGAAGCAGAGGGTGACCCCTCCATCGTTTCTATACTTCTGCGCAAAGGCGACGCCCGTGGCAATGGGTATCTGGGCTCCGACTATCCCGTTTCCACCCAAGAAATGCTTATCCGCATCGAACAGATGCATGGAACCGCCCTTGCCACGAGAACAGCCGGTGATCTTCCCAAACAATTCTGCCATGATCGATTTGGGATCCATTCCACACGCTAGAGCATGTCCATGATCCCTGTACCCGGTAAGGAGGTAGTCTTTCTTCAAATCGATGGCTGCCACTGAACCAACTGCTACCGCCTCTTCCCCATTGTACAGATGGCAGAAGCCTCCAATCTTCTTCAATCCGTACATTTGTCCCGCTTTTTCCTCGAAATGACGAATCAGCATCATGTCGTACAGCATCTTTTTCAATTGATTTTTATTCACTTCCTTTGCCATACTACACCACCACCTTATACCGTTCGTTTTTCATGGGATTAAAGTACGTGATCTCCTCGATCACCGTTTCCAGCACCACCAGATCCTGTTCCCTTGGGTTTACCCGCCAAAAAACAGAAAGGTTCCTTCCCAGGGCTTCCTGAACCTCTGAACGGAGGGCAGGGTTCTCGATGATGTTGATTTTTCCTTTCACTGTCATGATCTCGTCCAGCGCTCGGGTCTGAAAAATCCAGCCCACCTTGGGATACTTGGCGATCTGTATCGCCTTTGCGAAAGTGGGAGAAGTTACCGCATAGAGCATGCCCTCCCGTCCAGGAACAAAGGCGGGGGTCATCCACCTGCTTCTTGGATACCCTTCCGAGTCTACCGTGGTCAGAATACCGACCCGTGAGGTCTCGAGAAGTTCGTCCAACTTTCGGAGCATTTCTTGTATTGTCATGGTTCCCTCCTTACCGATGGATAAGATTCTCTCTAACCCTTGAAATGACCAGGGGATCGAAGGGTTGACCCAAGAGTCTTTCCTCTTCATTACTCCCCCTTACTTCCACGATCTGCCCTTGTTCCACCTTACAGGACATTTCCCCGTTATTGATTGGTTCTCCCCTATTGTTGTTGAACCAGAAGGTGGGCGTAGCCCCAAACACCCATTCCCATGCCTCATGCCGGTACAGGATACTTTGAAACTGCTCTACCTGAAGAATGATTCCTGGATTTTCCAAACGAATTATGGTAGCCCCTTGGGAGGAAAGAACCTCTATCACTGTCTGGATCATCAAAGAAGTCGAAAGAAAAGGAAAGGAGTCCTTCAGATTCGCGGTAACTGAACCAACGCTAGGTACCGCAATAGAACGAAACATACCTCGAAAGGCAGAAGGAACAACGAGGGAGTGTTGCAACGATTGAAGATCAGTTTCGATCAAGAGAGTCCCATGATGGAGGACCCTATCTTTCCGAAAGCAGAGAGCGTTCCCTGAAACTTTTCTGTTCTGGTAAAACAGATCTCCCCGCTCGGTTCTGGACACCTCAATGCCCAGATTCCGCAAGGATTCCTGAATAAGGGATAGGTTTTCCTCCTTGGAAAAGAGGGATCGAGGCTGGATAAAAGAAAAATTTAGGTTTCCTCGATCATGGTAGACCGTTCCTCCACCCGAGATTCGGCGGAATAGAGGAGGATCCCGTTGTTGAATACAATCCCAGTTTACTTCCAACCATGGATTCTGGTGTTTCCCTATCACTATGGACCGATCGTTCACATAGAAGAGAAGCACAACCGCTTCCTGCGGAAGGATAGTGTAGCGATCCAGTATGCATTCCTCTAAAGACAGATTCCAAGCAGGATTATGGGATTCTGAAACGATCACGTACCAATCCACGTCTTAAATCTAATAAATATTCTAAGATTTTGTTAGTACCCCAAAGCTTGTGGGGGAAGGTTTTCAATCCAGGATGAACTGGGGGAAGTACACCTGTCCATCCCCATAG
>CAKZQO010000036.1 GCA_937140905.1 uncultured Spirochaeta sp. | reverse complement strand
ATCTTCCCGCTCAAACCAAAAGTCGTACCAGGGACGCTTTTCTCCTCCAGGGGTGTACCCAGTAAGCCAAACAGAATGATTATTATTTGTATCTCTGGCTATGTCTGCCATCGTTTGTATTTCTGGTGCCGCGTTTCTTTCGTTTTGCGAAATCGAGGCTCTGTTGGTTGCCTTATTTGGCCCGGAGCCAGGCTGCGTCCGTGGGATACCCATAGACTCAGCCGAAGCTTCGGATTTCAGCTCTTCCTCTGCCTCGCGGAGCAATAGGTACGCTTTCTGGGCAACCTGCAGGTCAGCACCGGACGGATTTCCGGGGGCGTAAGCAGCCTGTAGGATAGCCCTTGCTTTTCTCGCGGTAGCTTCCGGGTCGCCGGGTACAGGACTTAAGTCTACTGCCACGGACCCTCCAATCGCGTACCGGTTCCCCTCGCTGTCGATCATAAAATCATACTGGATAGGACCTGCGGCATAAGGCCCTAAGGTAAGCAAGTGGGACCATTCATGGGCTTTCACTGCGGCGTCAATGGCCGACAAGGGAGAAAGCATACTAATAATATACCTTACTTTATTTATGCGGTCGAATTCTCCGCTTGAGGAACTGTTTAATGCGTTACCGAAAAGCTCTTACCGTCAGCCGTAAATGTCCCAGTCCATTTGGCCCCACTTCGGGTAAGTTCGAGAGAAAAACTGACAGTTCCCATGAATCTTCCCGATAACGTCACAGTACCTTGCAACCGCCATGACCCTGTATAGGTATTACCGATATTAACATTATAGCTACTAATACATGTTTCAGTGCCGTTAATCGTTGCCGTTCCGGTGAGAGCTGGGTAGTCATCTTCGATTTGATAATTTGTTAGTTTCACCGTGACGTTGTTATAGGTAGAGGTGGACTTGTATTGGTTGTAAGGATCATAGGTGTGGGAAAAGGAACCATTTATTACCGCTTCGCCGCCAATAAAACCTTTCTTCACAGTGTTATTCCAGGTATTAGTGGAATAGTAAGGTGCAGCATCCAGAACGGTGAACCGAATAAAGAATGCTGCCGAATTTGCCTGCTCTTGCGTGGTTATTCTTGAGGGCTGTTCCGTATCCGATTCCTCGTTTGTAGTTAGGTTTTCACAGGTTATCAATGACATGCAAAGGATAGTTAACGTGAAAAGTCGAAAAATGATGGATAAAGTTGTTTTCATACGTAATCCTCCTTAGATAAAGAGTTGCCACAATGAAAAACCTTTTCATCGTACCAAGGTAGGAATTGAAGGAAAGAATAATCGGACTTTGGTATGAAAAAATTTGTATGGTGCGGATAGGTTGTATTAAAGTTTAATGCATCAAAATTTATTCTTAAGGGGTGTGCCACTAATGGGAGAAAACGATTTTCGTTTTTCACAGAGGTTCATAGACGCATTGAATCTTTCCATAGAAGTCCATGGAGAGGATGTACGGAAAGGGACGAAGATTCCCTACATTGCCCACCTGTTAGGCGTCTGTTCCCTTGTTCTGTACGATGGAGGAAGCGAGGACGAAGCGATTGCCGCTCTGTTGCATGACACCCTGGAGGACCATCCGGAGAATGTAAAACCCGAGATTCTCACGAATCGTTTTGGCTCTGAGGTGTTAAACATTATTAGGGCCTGCTCGGATACACCGGCGGATTATAAGGGTGGCCAGAAGCCTCCCTGGAAAGAACGGAAAGAAAAATACCTCGTGCATTTAGAGAATCTATTCTCAGGCTTATCAAAGGGACCTGAAACAAGTGGGGAACGGAAAAGGCAAGCGGCAAAGGTGCTCCGGGTTTCTTTGGCAGATAAACTGGACAATGTCCGATCCATGGTATCAGATTATAGGAAGGCAATACATAAATCGTCAGGATCAGGAGAGTCGTTCTGGGGCCGTTTCAACGCGGGGAAGGAGCACCAGCTCTGGTACCTGGAATCCCTTGTTGCCGTTTATACGATGGGACATGAAACTGTTGGTTCCAGCACCTTTCTGTTGGAAGAGTTTCAACGCTCAGTGGCCTAGTTGAAAGCTTTGGCGAAAGTTAAACAGGGGAGGTAGGAATCGTGGAAGAAGCTGAAAAAAAGCGGTTCGAACAATCCCTCTTTGATTTGATTCCGGAGCGGATCCGAAAACGGAAGACGGGCAAATCAGTGGTACATGCGGGATTCAGAGTTGGCCCTAGTTTCATCGCGGGGAAAGACTTCGAATATGCAGAGCCTGTAACGTTGGAAGAAGCGTGTGAAACATTGGAAAAGTACAGGCACCTATTTCGGGCATGCCGGATCGAGTTCACCGACCATTCAGTGGCGTGGCTGTATCCCACGGGATTCCTTCGGTACGAGCTAACCGACTGGCGACTTAAAAAGAAGCGTCCTCCCATGTCCCGGTTACTAGGGGAACTGGGGAAACGATCGAAGAAGAAAGGCGCGGAAAAAACGGGAGGATCAGAACCCGAGAAATGAGAAGTCCCGTCTCGAGTGCCGATCATCGTAAGTTTATGGATTGAATCTGCTAGCCGATAGCCTGTTTTCTAGGAAGGGTTTCCGTGCTGTTAAACCCGAAATCGGGGAGGGGTTCTCCTCCATCGGGATCCGAGTCATATACCAGCACATAGTAACCAAGGGGAGCCTCATCTAAAACGAAGAAATCCAGCTTATATTCTCCCGCGTCGAACCCTCCCAGCCCTTCCCCCGGCTTCCATACTAATTCTTCGGGAATCGATTTGGCGTCATCGTTTAAGCGGATATACTCTGGATGCAGGTTGAAAGCGAGGATGTCGAACTTCGCATGGGTTGCCCGGGAAGCAAGTAGGATATGGGGGTACACGGGATACTTTTTCCGGAAGGTTTGTACCGCTTCGTTGATCTCGAAATCCCACTTCTTCCAATTCTGGATGGAAAACACCATGTAGAAGAACCCCTTGGGTAGGTTGGGCTTGAATCCCTGTTTCTTTCCGGATTTGCCTCCTGGGCCGCCGATGGAAGATTTGTTTGTTTTTGCCATGGATTCTCTCCTTTTAGCGAATTGTTTAGGGACGCTGCAAGCCGGAGCTCAAATCACGTCCACGCAAAGAATTATATGAGGATAGGTCGTTTTTGTCAAAATCTAGCTTTTCGGGGATAACTAGTACCGTATGATTTTACTCTATCTTTTGTCCTAACAATAAGTTATACTGTATCACCATGTGGATATTCACGACTATTGGATTTTTTAGCGTGGTGGAGAAACCGGATGATCGGGGGAAGGGAACCGTAACCATTCGCTCTAGAGTGCGTTCAGATCTGGAGGCTTTAAAAGAAAAGTACCTCCCAACCCTGGGGCCTATTCAGGAAAACAGCCAAACCGATTACCGATTTCGGGCGAAGGCTAAAAAAGAGGAGTTTGCCTCGGCCCTACAAAAGATGGCCCTCGATCTGGATTACGACAACTTCAAAGCCACCGTTTCGAGGAGACAAGGTGTAGAACGGGAAGGGTTCTACCATGAAGTATGGGAGACGCTGTTGCGGCTACAGGAACGTGATATGAATATGGGATAGCCCTCGTCATAGGGTAAGCATCTTGCCTATGTGAACCAACCTTAGCATAGCCTTTGGAAATTAAAGCTCGCCTTCTAAGTTTGGTTATGTCTTTAAAACGAAAAGACACAGAACGGATGACGCGAAGCGACAACCGTCTTGATCGGGTGGTTTATCTTCTTAGATAAACAGGAAGGCGCAGAACGGATGACGCGAAGCGACAACCGTCTTGATCGGGTGGTTTATCTTCTTAGATAAACAGGAAGGCGCCGAACGGATTCGAACCGTTGCATCGAGGTTTTGCAGACCTCTCCCTTACCACTTGGGTACGGCGCCACGTGCACAAACACATACTTAAATACCATAACTTATCGTCGCAAGGCCTTAAGGGACTTACGGCGCCATGTGCGATAGCACATACTTAAATCCATTCCGCTCGCCGCGCGACCTTTTGGTCGCACAGTCGCCGTTTGCGTTAGCAAACCCTCTAAAATCGATTTTTAATCTAATAAAAATCCATAGATTTGTCCAGTGTAGCTTGAGCTTTTTAATAGTGAGGTCACAGGTTCGGAAATTTCTCTTAATTGTGGTTATTATAAAGATAAAAAAGTCGTATCCCTTTTCTTAAAAGGAGGTAATGTATGATCCATGCATTATACTTCTTTGCGATGCGACTTCGTTATGTTCTATGCACGGCGCTTTGTTTAGGGATTCTGTTTTCTTGTTCCCTGTCGGGGTCTGATGGAGGCACCTCTAGCGCGGGTGCGGATGGGTCTTCTAGTGGTAGTTCTCCAACCGGTACTAATCCAACAGCATCTTCACCAGGTTCGATAGATACCACGTTTGGTACAGAAGGAAAGGTGATAACTTCATTTGGAACAGGAGATGATGCCATTAATGCTCTGGCATTGCAGGAGGATGGGAAAATTATCGCGGTTGGTTACGCTGCTCAGAATAATAAATATGTTTTTGCCCTTGCTCGCTACAATCCCGATGGGTCTCTTGATACGTCTTTTGGAATAGATGGAAAAGTGACAACTTCTATAGGGAATATAGCAGATACAGCATCAGGTGTAGCCCTTCAGTCTGATGGGAAGATTCTGGTAGCGGGAACAACAGGGGGAGGTACTACCGCATCTGATTTCGCGTTAGTGCGGTATACCAAAGATGGTTCTTTAGATACAACTTTTGGTACAGAAGGAATAGTTACTACACAAATCGGCATTTCTGCGAACGCTTATGGGATCTGCATTCAACAAAATGAAAAAATCATTTTAATTGGATATGCGTATTCTGGGTCTCCAACTTTTGCCCTTGCCCGCTATGATAAAAATGGAACTCTTGATGCATCGTTTGGTACAGATGGAAAGGTTATTATAAAAATCGGCGATTATAGTCTGGCTAATGGAGTAGCCATTCAATCGGATGGGAAGATTGTTCTAGCTGGTATGCAAAAGCGTAACAACTACACCGATTTTACTGTAGTGCGATATAATAGCGAGGGATCATTAGATAATACCTTTGGGAATGGGGGCGTAGTCTTAACTCCCATAAGCGATTGCAATGATTCTGCAAAGTGTGTGACTATTCTACCAAATGGAAAAATTCTTGTAGGGGGGTGCTCATACACTGGACAATCAAGTAGTGATTTCGCTTTAGTTCGTTATAATCAAGATGGGTCTTTAGATCATAGTTTTGGGCAAGAAGGTAAAGTAATTACTGACATCTCTGGTATGGATGAGGCTCATAAAATTGCGATTCAGTCTGATGGGAAAATTATTTTAGTAGGATTCGCATCGGGTACAGCCTCTGCCCTTGCTCGCTACAATCCCGATGGGACCCTTGATACAACCTTTGGTACAGGTGGAAAGGTTACTACCTATGGAGAGGGGTCAGCAAACGACGTTGTCATCACACCGGATGGCTCGATTGTAGTTGGCGGGTATGTGACTTCATATCAGACTCAGAGAGACTTTGCCTTGGTCCGGTATAAACCCTAAACAGACAATAGACGCTTCCCTACCTTTCCTGTATGCTCCTGATCGAGAGGGTTTCCCTTTCGAAAGGAGTTCCTTTGAATCAATCTTCCAGAGCTTTGTCTATTTTTCTTCTCTGCATTGGAATCGGAGCGGGGATTGCCGCTGGAGCGGGGGTGTTCTTTCGAGGCGAACCCATCACTCGGCCCTTTGTCAGTGTGAGGGGGGAAGCGTACGAGTATCGGGATTCGGGGGTGTATCGGTACACGGCAGAACGAGTGGTGGCGGAAGGGGTTGGTTGGGATGTGGTAACCCTCGGGTTGGCTGTGCCAGCTTTCTTCATTGTCTGGGGGCGGTTTCAAGCCTTCCGAAGAAAGCAAGAGGTGGATCTCCGTATTCAGGTACTTCTTGCAGGAATCCTTTGTTATTTCCTATATCAGTATCTGGAGTACGCCATGTATTGGCCGTTGGGCCCTTTATTCCCCCTACATGTGTTTCTATTCTCTGCTTCCCTAGCAGGGATCATCGGCCTTCTCAAAGACATCAGGCTCGAGCAGTTACCCGAAGTCTTTGCCGACACCTTCCCCTTGAAAGGAATAACCTTCCTTTCTGTGTTTGTGGGACTTGTTTTACTCCTCATGTGGGTTCCCTTTGTGATGGAAGCCCTGCAAGGGAAGATCGAGGGGAAATTGTATGGTTCTACCACCTTGGTCATTCAAGCGTTGGACCTTGGATTGATCGTTCCTTTAGCGTTTTGGACCGCGTTTTCAACGTGGAGAAGAAAAGCCGTAGGTTACTTGCTTTCCTTCGTGTTGGGAGTCAAGGGGGTTCTCATGGGAGCCGCCCTCTGCGCCATGATAGTGAACGTGTGGATTACCACTGATAAGCTGGAAGCTATTCCTCTCGTACTTTTTGGAATTGTGATGGTTGAAAGCGCATACCTAATTTGGAGGATGTTTCGTAGTTATAGTGCCGTTCCATTTTCTAGAAACAGTAACCTGCGGTAAGCGGTTCCCTTCGAAATCGGGTCAGAGGATTGTTGCACACACTTGTGCGACTTTATTTATGGGAGCCTATGCCCTTGCATAAAAAAAGGCGCCAAAAGGCGCCTCGTAACGCAACGGAATACCTTTAAATACTAATTCCAGATTATCGAGTATCACTCGAAGGGGAACTTATACGGCAGCTTGTACCAATCCCTCAGGGTGATCATATCCTTTTGGAGACTCTTTGGTACGGGAATCCCATGGACCTTTCGATACTGCCAGGCGATCCATTCTTTTTCTCCTGCGGTGAAGATCCGTTCCTCTCCCGGAGCTTTTCGGGAAGCCCGCAACTCCCGTAGAATGTCTCCCGCAATCTTCTTGAACCGATCCACTTCGATGAACTCATCAATGTTAATAGCAATGAAAAAGTGTCCCAACAGGATGGGAATTTTCTTTCCGTTAGCGTCCACCCCGTTCAACATCTTGAGATATGGGTTGTCCTGCAGGGCCGCACTCAAGAGCTCTACCACCGTAGCATACCCGTACCCTTTATAACCCGCTCCCTCTTCTCCCAATCCACCCAGAGGAGCAAGGGCGGCTTTACCGCGGGTGAGATCGATCAACACCTGTTCGGTATCGGTACGGGTTTTTCCTTCCACGTCGATGACCCATCCCGGAGGAAGGGGTTTGCCCAAACGGGCATACAGTTCGATCTTCCCCCGTTGAGTGACGCTAGTGGCGCAGTCCAGGATGAAGGGGAACTCTTCGTCCGTTGGAATCCCAAAGGTTAAGGGGTTGGTGCCCAGCATGTTTTCTACTCCAAAGGTAGGAGCCTGGGAAGGGCGAGCGTTGGTCCCTGTGATCCCAATCATGTTTTCTTTCACGGCCATGCTGGCGTAGTACCCGGCGATCCCATAATGGGTCGAGTGTCGGACTACCACCATTCCCATCCCATGTTCTTTGGCTTTCTGGATGGCCATCTCCATGGCCTTCTTCGACACCACATGACCCATCCCATTGTTTCCATCCAGAACCGCAGTGGTTTTTCGATCCCGGATGATATCGATCTTTGTCACTGGATTCTGAGTGCCTTCTCGTATACGATCGATGTAAATGGGTTTCAACCGCCCGATTCCGTGGGAATCGATCCCCCGGCGGTCCGATTCGATCAACACATCTGCAACGATTTCGGCATCCGGTTTGGGCACTCCCGCTGCCACCAGTACATCGATCATGAACTTTTCCATGTAGTTAACATCGATCCAGACGCAATCCTCGTACTGTTTGGGGTAATCTTCTACGTATCCCATACAATCCTCCCGTTATGTTGTTTGATTCGGCTCCGCGATGATGATCCGGATACCGAGTTTTTCCAGTTCTGAACGAAAATTTTCTTCGATATGCGTATCGGTTACCAGGACATGGATCTTTTCGATGGGAACCGTGACAAAGTTGGAAACGAGCCCAATCTTGCTATGATCTGCCACCACAATCACGGGACCCGGGGTCCGTTCGATCATCCTTCGGGCAATCTCGGCTTCTTCAAGAATGGGGGTGGTCAGTCCGTAACGAAAACTGATCCCGTCCACACCGATGAAAGCTTTGCTCCCGTACACTTGCTGGAGTGAAAGTTCTGCCAGAGCCCCTACAAGGGAATTGGATCGAGCTCGATACAACCCACCGATAAGGATGCATTCGAAGTTCCCTTCCGTCGCGATAGCCGCAGCCCCTAGATTACTGGTAATGATCCGGACGTTACGATTTTTCAGGGCGCGGATCACTTCCAGAGTAGTGGAACCGCTATTCACCAGTAGGGTGTCCCCATCTTCCACCAGCGCGGCGGCAGCTTTTCCTATCGCCTCTTTTTCTCTCTTATGGGTGGCATCTTTCTGCTGGTATAGAGGTTCTACACTTACCCGTTGGTTCAGGATTGCTCCCCCATGGGTGCGTTCGAGAATTCCCTGCCGGCTCATCTCGTCCAGGTCTCGGCGGATGGTGAGCTCGGATACCCCCAATAGAGTAGCTAGTTCTGCGACAGCTACCACTCCCTTACGCCTGAGAAGTTCGTGAATCTGCCTCCGTCGATCCGCTGGAATGGGTGCTGATCCCAATTGATCCCTCCAAGAATGATTATATCTGAATAATTCTGAATGTCAATGATCATTTTTACCATTTATTTCTATTGACCGTACAACAACGATCATACTATACTACGGGTAAGCCTTAAGATGGAGGAGTATGCAGGTGGATAATCTGAAAGAAAGAGCCCTAGCCTACCATAGGGAGGGAAAACCTGGAAAACTGGAAGTATTGCCTTCCAAGCCTTGTCGGACCGCCGATGAACTCTCGTTGGCCTACACTCCCGGTGTGGCGCAACCCGTTCTGGAAATTGAGAAGAATCCTGAAGATGCTTACAAGTATACCACTAAGGGGAACCTTGTTGCTGTGGTATCTAATGGAACAGCGATTCTCGGTCTAGGGGATCGAGGAGCTTTAGCATCCAAACCCGTGATGGAGGGTAAGGGAGTTCTCTTTAAACGATTCGCCGATATCGATGTGTTCGATATCGAAATCAACACGAAGGATCCCCAAAAGGTGATCGAGGTAGTAAAGCTCTTGGAGCCGACCTTCGGGGGAGTAAACTTGGAGGATATCAAATCTCCCGAATGTTTTGAAATCGAACAGACGCTGATCCGGGAATGCAGCATCCCTATCTTCCACGATGACCAGCACGGAACAGCCATCATTGCTACTGCGGGTATCATGAATGCGGCGGAAATCGTGGGGAAACGCCTCAAGGACCTCAAGGTAGTGTTCAATGGGGCAGGCGCGGCAGGCATTTCCTGCGCGAAGATGTTGGTAGCCGTAGGGATTCCGCGAGAGCATATTATTATGTGCGATAGTAAAGGAGTGCTGCATAAGGGTCGAAGCGGTCAGGTTACCAAAGAGAAGGAAGAATTTTTGGCAGATACGAAAGCCCGCACTCTGGCCGAAGCCATGGCAGGAGCGGATGTGTTCATCGGTCTTTCAGTGGCGGACTGTGTGACCCCCGAGATGCTGAAATCCATGGCCAAGAACCCCATTGTGTTCGCCATGGCCAACCCGAATCCAGAAATTAAGTATGACCTGGCAGTGGCTACCCGGTCGGATCTCATCATGGCCACGGGACGAAGCGACTATCCCAACCAGATCAACAACGTGCTGGGTTTCCCCTTCATCTTCCGTGGAGCGTTGGATGTGCGTTCGGTGAAGATCTCCGAAGGGATGAAGTTAGCCGCATCTAAAGCGTTGGCAGGCTTAGCCAAAGAACCTGTTCCCAAGGAAGTGAAAGCCGCTTATGGAGGTAAGGACTTTTCCTTTGGCCCCAACTATATCGTGCCCAAGCCCTTCGATCCACGGGTAATCGAATGGGAGGCTGTGGCGGTTGCAAAGGCAGCTTGCGATGAAGGTCTAGCCAAATACCCGATCAAGGATTGGGAAGCGTATCGGAAGAGCCTTCGGGATCGGATGGCAAAGTACTGGAACTATTGAAGCACTAAAGTCATTCAAAGCATGGACAAGGGGCGATTCGGTATCGCCCCTTTTTATTTACATTCCCTATATTTCTAATGGGTCCGACCTATCGAAAGGGCGGCTCAGCAAGGGAATAAGGAACCATAGGATGGTTAGTAAGGTTGTCTAGAGCCCCGACTTTTGTGTATGCTAATGGTACATGTCGAAAGGGAAACGGGAATTCATCGAAGGGATGCGGGACTGTAGTCCCCTTGTGCTAGGAGCAGTTCCCTTTGGAATCATCTTTGGGACTCTCTCCATTCAGAAGGGTTTGACCTTTGGGCAGACGATGGCCTTGTCCCTCATTGTATTCGCCGGCTCGGCCCAATTCGTAGCCGTAGGTTTGTTTGCAGCAGGAGCTAGCCCTCAGGTACTGCTGCTCACTACCTTTGTGGTCAACCTGCGTCATGTACTGTACGCCGCTACCCTAGCTCCCAAAACCAAGCATTTATCGGCAAAGGTACGAGCCTTGATGGCCTTTGTGTTGACCGACGAAAGTTTCGCTGTGTCCTCGGCTCGATACACTTCTGAAAGGGATCCCGATTATCGCCACTACTACTACTTTGGCGCTTCCATCCTCATGTACGTGAACTGGCAACTGTGTTCCCTTTTAGGGGCCTTGTTTGGTAGCGCTCTTCCGGGTACCACTCAGTGGGGACTGGATTTTGCCATGCCGGTAGCCTTTATCGGGATGCTAGTTCCCTACCTCCGTACGGTATCCCTTACGGTAGCGGCCGTAACGGCAAGTTTGGTCTCGGTGGCTACCTATTCCTGGCCTAACCGGTTGGGATTGTTGATAGCGGCTGTGGGAGGAATCTTGGCAGGGTACCTTGTCTATCGGATTCGTAGAGAAGGAGGATCCGTAGGATGATCCCTCGAGAGGTGCAGTTTCCTTTCTCCGCTCTGGTAGGACAGGAAGCGCTAAAAACCGCCCTTATCGTGAATGCGATCGATCCTTCCATTGGCGGGGTCCTGATCCGTGGGCAGAAAGGAACCGGTAAAACGACTGCTGTTCGTTCGTTCCGATCGGTTCTTCCACCCATTCGGGCTGTCAAAGGATGTGTGTACCATTGTTCGTTGGACAATCCAGCCGAGATGTGCGGAACCTGCAGGGAACGGTACGAAAAAGGAGAAACTCTGGAAGAGGAAACGATTCCCATCCCCTTAGTGGATCTTCCATTGAACGCTACCGAAGATCGTATCGTGGGAACTATACAGTTGGAAGCGGCCCTCTATGAAGGAAGACGAACCTTCGAACCAGGACTTTTAGCCACGGCGAATCGGGGAATCCTATATATCGATGAAGTGAACCTTCTGGAAGATCATTTAGTGGATCTCTTGTTAGACGCGGCTGCTACGGGGGTAAACCGGGTAGAACGGGAAGGGGTTTCCTACACGCATCCAGCTCGATTCATACTAATTGGGACGATGAATCCCGAGGAAGGAGAACTGCGTCCCCAATTCCTTGATCGGTTCGGGTTGTGTGTGCAGGTGTCGACTCTGTCCCGGCCCGAAGAGCGCGCGGAGATCGTTCGTAGGAAGATCCAATTCGAAGCGGATCCGGTGCGCTTCGCCTCTCAATGGGCGCAAGAAGAACAACTACTGGCCCGATGTATCGTAGAAGCACAGAAGCGATTGAGTGAGTATTTTGTTTCTGAAGAAACCCTCAGTGAAATCGTGCGTTTGGCAGAGCATGCGGGTACTGCGGGACACCGTCCGGAAATTGCCATCTACAAGACAGCCCGAGCTATAGCTGCCTTTACGGAATCGGATGAGATTCGTGGGGAACACATCCGCGAAGCAGCCCGCCTCGTTCTACCCCACCGAATCGACCTCGGTCCGTTCCAGGATGAACGGAAAGTGATGGAGCGGATAGAAGCGTTAACAGAAGGGAAAGAAGTATCTTCCAAACCACATGCTGCTGGAGCCACCTTGGAGGAAGAGTCGATCTACCAGGAAGAGTATGGGGTTGATCCCACGGTATTGGAGGAGATGCAAGTGCCGGGCAGTACCGCGGCAGGGAGCATCGTCTTTGAGTTCCTTAAAAAAAAACTCTTCCTTCCCTGATTCCCGCCGAAGTCCTTCGCTTTCAAGAACCCTTCGAACTGAGTGTAAATAGAAAGAAACTCAATAGCCGCGGTCGGGGAAAGGGAGATTTACAGGAAACCGTACGCGGGTACTACATACGTGCCCGAATCCCCAGGGATCCCTCCAACATACGGGAGCTGGCATTGGATGCCACTCTTCGGGCTTCGGCCATTCGACGGACATTGGAAAGGTTCGATTCCGAAAAAGCCGGTCACGGTCCAGGGAAGGGATTTAGTTTCCAAGAGAATGACAACAGGACCCAAAAGGGAAGATCGGTTGTGACATTGAAGGATCTTCGGGAAAAAGTACGAGTAGGGTGGGGAAACCGATTAGTAGTGTTTCTCGTGGATTCTTCCGATTCGATGGATGTGTCCCAGCAACTTGCCGCCGCAAAGGGTGCTGTGTTTCTACTCCTGTCCAGCGCGTATGTCCGCCGGGATAGGGTTTCTCTCATCGCTTTTCAGGGAGAACGAGCACGAGTGATCCTGCCCCCTACCACAAGCATTCATCTTGCTCGACAGAAACTCGCCTATCTTACCCCCGGTGGTGCGACTCCCCTGGCAGATGGGCTGTTCACAAGTTGGAAGCTCCTTCGAACTGAAAGAATCAAGAATCCCAAACGTAGGATCGTGCTAGTGATCCTTTCCGATGGAGAAGGGAATGTGCCTCTCGTCCCGGGGGCGGATCAGGCTAAGGAAATCACTGCGTTAGCCGAACTCATTAGGAAAGAACGCATCCATGTGGTTTGGGTGGATACTAGCCCGGAAGGAAAGGCAACAGAGCATCCAAAACAATTGGCTTCCACTCTGGGGGCTGAATTGAAGAAGCTCAAACGAGTGGAATCTTTTGACTTGGTTAGTATTTTGGAAAGGGATAGAACATGGGTGAAAAGATAAAACAAGCGAAAACGAATGCCATCCGATTGTTGGAAGCGAAAGGGATTCCTCATTCAGTGCTTTACTATGATCCTTCCGATGGACGAATCGACGCGTTGGCGGTGGCTGAAAAGCTGGGGAAATCACCCGAGCAACTATTCAAAACCCTTGTCTGTAGCTCTGACAAAGGTATCCTCGTGTTCTGTGTCCCTGGGTCGGCCGAACTGGACTTGAAGAAAGCTGCAAAAAACGCCGGAGTGAAGAAGGTAGAACTCGTTGGGGTACGGGATCTTCAACCCCTTACAGGGTATGTGCGAGGAGGATGTTCCCC
>CAKZQO010000035.1 GCA_937140905.1 uncultured Spirochaeta sp. | reverse complement strand
GGGGGCTTCCGATCCGTAACGGAGGGCCCCAAGTGCCATACCCCGAAGAAACGATCACGTGGGTGTTCCCTTTCTTTTTGTATCCGTAATCTAGTTCGTACACGTTCTTGGTGATCCGTTGATTAGGCCAGAGCTGGCCCCTATGGGTATGGCCGGATAGCTGCAAATCGATCCCCCCTTGCTCAGCTTCCTCCAAGTTGAAGGGTTGATGATCCATCAACAGAATGGGCTTTGTCCTATCCACACCTTCCATCAATTGGGAAAGAGGTTTGCGTTTATGTCCATCGAACCGCTCGGCCGCTCGGTCATCTCGCCCGATGAGGGTAATGAAGTTGTCTATCTGAACCTTTTCGTCAATGAGAATTTTTACCCCTGCCGTTTGCAGGTACTGAGAAAACTCTTTCAGGTGCCTTCCAATATATTCATGGTTGCCGGGGATAGCGTACACACCCAAAGGAGGACGGAGCTTGGCTAACGTTTCCGTCATATTCTGTTGAACGAAAGGGCCAAGGTCTTCATCTAACACATCCCCACCCAATAACACCAGGTCTGCCTGTAGGGATTCTATCTGCTCCACTAGTTGTTCCAGGCGGGACTTGCCAATCAATGTCCCTAGGTGTATATCCGAAACGAACACGACTCGTATTGGGTTTCGTGAAGCTTGGGGTTTGGGAATCGTGAGGGAGTAATGGGTCATTCTCGGAGAGCGGGCATCCAGAGTCCCCCAGACCAATAGGCTACCAACCAATAGTAAAACCATTCCTCCCAGGATTCGTTGTACCTGAGGGGAGCGGAGTAGTTGGAAAAGACTTTGGTATGGAGCTAATTGCCCAATAAGATAGAAGATTAGGTAAATTACGTCAAACAGAAAGAAAAAGAGAAAAAAGTAGAGCATGGCCCCTAACCAGTAAGCGCCTATAGAATGAAGCCCCTCATAGATAGGCTCAGGCAAGGTATGGTTTCCCACTCTCGATAGGATGTAGGAATACGCTAATAGCCCAAAGATAACCCAATAGATCGCGGGAGAAAGGGGTATTTGAAAGGCTTTCAGAATCTTCCAGCCATGAACTCCTATGAATACCTGAATGAAGGTATAGACGGTGAGGACAATCGAGAAAAAGAGTGCGAACGAAGACCTCATGAGTCATTCCTTCTTTTTTCTACCGGATCCCATTGGCTTATCACCATCCCGCTAAACATGAGACAAGCCCCCAAAGTCTCTCTCAAGGTAAACCGTTCTCCCAGTAAGAGGGCCCCCCCTAAGGCTGCAAATAAACCCTCCATGCTAAGAAGGATCGCGGCATGGGTTGGATGAGCCTTCTTCTGGGCGATCACTTGAAGGGAATAGGCAATTCCCACGGAAAAGATACCACCGTAGAGGATGGGGAGCCAAGCGGAACGAAGGAAATCGATCTGGATTTTTTCGGAAACAAGGGCAAAACACACACTGCAAATGGAAACTACCATATACTGCAAAAGGGAGAGTAAAATCGGGTTTAGGTGGGGAGATACTTTGGCGAGGTAAAGAACATGACAGGCAAAGAAAAAAGCACTGATGAATACGAGAAAATCCCCTTTGTTAACAGAGAACTCAGTGTTCACACTGAGGAAGTAAAGCCCTATCGCGGTGCTGATGGCTCCCAGCCACCGGTATCTGCCGGACTGAGTTCCTAAGAAGGATCCAACGATTGGGACTATCACTACGTAGAGACCCGTTATGAATCCCGCTTTCCCAGCAGTGGTGTACTGGATCCCGATTTGCTGTAGACTAGCCCCACCAAATAGAAAGATTCCAGCCAAAATTCCTGCTTTAAGGGAAGAAAGAGTAAAATCCGAAGCCTTTCGACCCATGGCATAGAAAACTGGCAAGAGCGAGATCCCGCCTAACGCAAATCGCACTCCGTTGAACAAAAAAGGGCCTATATATTCCATCCCGACCCGCTGCGCGACAAAGGCGAATCCCCAGATCGCGGCGGTGAGGAGGAGTAAAAAATTGTTGAACATGGAGCCTTTATAGGGGAATCGATCGATTTGGTCAACGGAAGGGGCCATAATCGACAGACGGTAACGGACGCTTTTTCGGAGCTTTTCATAGTAGTTTTAGAAGGGATTTCGCGCAGTTGTGAAGTATCGAACGATGGGTTGCTTACATAATAAGGGGATTGAACTTCTGTGTTTTCGCCCTTTGTGTTTTTTTTCTGATTCTGTTACAGTAAAATTGTGCTAGATACAACGCACCTTCAGAAGATTTTGGAAACAGTTTGGAATTGGCAATTTGTTTCGTTTCGGAATGCGCTGGTCCTCTCTCTATCGAAACAGATAGAAGAAGGAGAGCAAATTCTGGATCTTCTTGAAGGATTCTATAAGGGAGATAGTATACGGGGTGTAGGGTCAGGTTCAGCCGGGGTCCTGTGCTTGACGAATCGCCGATTACTCTTCTTCCTCTCGGGAGATACGTCCTCAGCCCCCGAAGTGATTCCCCTGGCAAGTCTTTTGGCAGTTCGTCAGAAGCGTACCACTGCTTTTACTCAGATCGTATTCCAGAAAAAAGAAGGGGAAGCGGTCTTTACGGTGGGAGGCAGGAACTTCAGTGTGTCCAGTTTCATGGAACACCTTCGAAGTCTTTCAGATTTCTTCGATACACCCCAAGCGTATCCTGAAGGAACAAAGGTAGATAGTGACAAATCCGAACCAGTCTTGGAAGAATCGCAGAAGGCACAGAACAGAGAGAATGGGAAGGTGTCGAGTCCCTATCATCAACCTAAAAGTGCTCAAGCTTCGCATGCCCAAGAGATTTCAGTTAAGACGGGAGAGGAAAGAAGCAAGAATATCACTTTCCTCTTGCAGGAAGCGAGAAACTTGAATCGTCTCCTTTTGGAGTATGAGCGTTTCAACAACGAACCTGCATTTCTATTGCGGTTGATCGATGATCTACTCTACATTGCCTACGCATGCTTGGGGTACGATTATCAAGTTTCAGAAGAGACGAAACTGTTTCTTCTCATGTGTTTCCTCCCCTTGAAGCAGCAGTTAGCGAAGGATCGAACCCTTATCGTGAATCTGTTCAAGTACGATACCCTTTCAGTCTATCGTAAACAAGAACTTCTGGAACATTGGAAAGTACTCAGTAACGAGATCTATAAGAAAGGAGGGAGTAAGCCCCGAACGCAACTAAAGTCTCTCCGGTACGTGGTAGCCTACGACGAAAAGAACGGTACGAACCATTTCGACCGATTGGCGGCGGCATTTTTTACTTTTGCCCAATTGGTAGTGAAAGCGGATGGAACGGTCACGAAGGCGCAGGCCCGCCGCCTGTTGAAAGTTAGAACCCTCATCTATGGGGAACAA
>CAKZQO010000034.1 GCA_937140905.1 uncultured Spirochaeta sp. | reverse complement strand
AGGTGCCAAGATCCTGCTCCAATGGTTCGACACGGGCGCGGAAACCATGTATAAAGTGGTGAAGGGAGTCCTCCAGTATGCTCCCATTGGTGTGTTTGCCCTGATTGCCATCGTATTCGGTACCCAGGGAGCCAAAGCCTTTGGACCGTTGGGAACGGTGACCCTCACCGTGTACTTAGCCCTCGTCGTGCACCTGTTCCTTACCTACGGCTTATTCCTAAAAGTGAACAAGTTGGGATTCGTGAAGTTTCTGAAAGGGGCAAAGGAAGCGATGATCACCGCATTCGTTACCCGGAGTTCCTCTGGGACCCTACCGGTAACTCTCCAATGCACAGAGGATAACCTGGGGGTTCCCCGTAGCATTAGTTCCTTCACTCTCCCCTTGGGAGCTACGGTGAACATGGATGGTACCTCCATCTACCAGGGCATTTGTGCTCTCTTCGTGGCTTTTGCCGTGGGTCAAGAACTCGGTTTCAGCCAGCAAATGACCATTGTCATTACCGCTACCTTGGCATCTATCGGTACAGCGGGTGTTCCCGGCGCAGGAGCCATCATGCTCCTGATGGTATTGAACTCCATCGGCATGCCCGTGAAGGAAGGTACTCCTGTGGCGATGGCGTACGCTATGATCCTGGGGATCGATGCCCTCCTCGATATGGGACGAACCTGTCTGAACGTAACGGGAGATATGGTAGGTACGGCTATCGTTGCAAAATCGGAAAAGGAACTGGACCTAAGCAAGTGGTCCTAAGCAACGAATCAGACTACGGATGATGGAACGACCTGTGATTATTGGCGGGGGGGTAGGCCCCATGGCGGGGGTCGCCCTCCATGCCCGCATCATCGAGCACACGGCAACAGATGGGACCGACCAGTCCCATCTGACCGTAATTCATTTTTCCTGTTCCTCTCGGATCGCGGATCGAACAGCCTTCCTACTGGGAAAGGAATCGAGGAATCCGGGATTCGGCATGGTAGAGGTATTCCAGGGAGCCTGGAAGGCCCTCGAAGCGTTAGGGTATGGATCCGTGGGAGCTATAGCGGGGGTTCCCTGTAATACTTTCCATGCTCCACAGATCTTTAATCTGTTTTTGGAAGAGTTAACCAAACGATCCATCCGCATCCAGGTCCTCCACATGCTGGAGGAGACCGTACAATTCATTCAAGAACGATTTCCCCATGCCCGAAGGATCGGTATTCTTTCCACTACGGGCACGAGGAAAACGGGTATATACCACACCCTTTTGAGGGAGCGGGGGTACCAGGTGGTCGAGGTTCCGATGGACTGGCAGGAAAAGGTGCAGGAAGCGATCTATCAACCTTCCTGGGGGATCAAGGCAAAGAGTCCGGTAACAGAGAAAGCTCGTAATCAAGTCCTCGAAGCTGTAAGAACTCTTTTAGATTCTGGTGCGGAGGCAGTTGTGTTGGGATGCACCGAATTACCTCTGGCTGTACCAGAGCGGGAACTTCATAAGGTTCCCCTAGTGGATCCCATGGTTGCCCTAGCCCGGGCTATGATCCGCGAGGTGGCTCCCCATAAGCTTGCTCCTTATTGAGGATTTCGTTTTTTGAGGGTAATTCCATGACGAGTTTGAACGATCTAGCAAAACGGTCTCAACTTCCGTTGGATCGATTGGTGCGGATTGAGGAATACATCCTCAATACAGGATATATGTCTCCCCAAAAGGTTCGGGAAGAACTGGAATGGTTCGTCTTGGAGTTGGGAATCGACGCCTACTATTTTCGCACGACTTCGGATACGGAGATTGCCAAGCATCTCATCGCCTTGAGCGCTTCCGACCTGATCAATCGGCATGGAGGGGGAGGCACGGGGATCCAGCTGATCAGCGAGCGGGAAGATCAGGCGGTGTACATCATCGAGGATGAACCGGAAAAGATGCTGGAACTAGAAACCAGGATCGAAGCACGGTACTCTTCCTACCACCTGGAAAGCTACATTACCCGGGAAACATCCCGGGGGAAACCCCTGAGATTCTACATCGTATCTCGACCTCAGTTCAAAAAATGCCCTGAAGGCGAAACGCCTAAATCCTTCGAAGAAGCCGCCAGCACGGTGTTTCTCAAGCGGTCCGTTCCAGAGACAGTGCAACGGTACAGGAAACTCTGGGAAGAGATGAACATTCGGGAAACGCCCTGTGTAGCGGTTTCCTATAAGGAAGAAACCGACGAGACTCGGATCATGATCGGATTGAAGGGGCGGGAGTACTGGCAGATTTTTACCACCTTTTCCCAACTTTTGGGGATGTATAACCTTCGGGTTCGACGGAAGTACGCGGAGCCCTTTTGCGACAACAAACGGATCGCCAGTTTCTATTTCCCCAAACTTCCCGATGAAACGATCTATAATCTGACCCGGGATTTGAACGTCACCCTCATGATTCCCACAGGTCCGATCGGAGATCTGTTCCGGGAAGGGATTTTTTCCCCCCAGAAGGCCATGTATGCCCTTTCGGCCGCTACCTTCACCCATCAGTTCCTTTCCCTTCTCACGGAGGAATATGTCACCCTCCAGCGTGCCTTGAAGGACCAACCCGAAGCACGGGGAATCGTGGATAATCTCAAACTCCATCTGATCAAGGATACCTATTCGAGTTACCGGATCGCCAATACTGTTCGGAACCATATCCCCATCATTGATCTATTGTACCAGCATTTCGAACTTCGGTTCTCTTCTAGGGGAACATTGAAAGAATCGAAGACCCTTGAAAAGATAGAACAGGAGATCCGACAACGAATCGAGCGGGAAGTTCCCTATAACAAGGACCGGGACATTCTGCGGTATTTCCTCAAGTTCAACGAATCGGTGGAACGAACCAACTTCTACAGACCAGAAAAAAGTTGTATGGCCTATCGATTGAAGACGGACATCGTGGACCCGGTAGATTTCCCAGAGCCGCTCTATGGACTGTTCTTTCTGGTAGGGCACGATTTTTTGGGCTTCCATATCCGGTTCCGAGAGATTGCTCGGGGAGGGATCCGAATCGTTCGCTCTCGTTCCATAGACATCTACGCTCACAACATCGACACCATCTTCACGGAAAACTACAACCTAGCGTGGACCCAACAGCGGAAGAACAAGGACATCCCCGAAGGGGGAGCAAAGGGGACGATCCTTCTCAATCTGGAAAGTCAACACGCTGCCGAACGAGCCTTCAAAGATTACGTGGATGGCTTACTGGATCTATTGCTGGATGAGGATTCATCAGGCAAGACGATAGTTAGAGAACTTCTCTTTCTGGGCCCTGACGAAGGGACGGCTGGGTTGATGGACTGGGCTGCCCTCCACGCTCGAAAACGAGGATACCCCTACTGGAAATCCTTTTCCACGGGAAAGGCACCAGAACTTGGGGGAGTTCCCCATGACCTGTATGGAATGACCACCCAAGGAATACACCAGTACGTGTTGGGACTTCTAGAAAAGGAGGGCCTCAAAGAGGAAGAGGTAACGAAGATCCAGACCGGAGGTCCCGATGGAGATTTAGGGAGTAACGAGATCCGTTTCTCCAAGGATCGAAACATAGCCATCGTGGATGGGAGCGGTGTGTTGTACGATCCGGAAGGGATAGACCGAAAAGAGCTGATGAAACTGGTGGAACAGCGGGTGCCGGTGGAAAACTTCGATAGAAAGAAACTATCTTCCAAGGGATTCTTTGTCTCCATCAATGACCGGGACGTGAAACTTCCCGATGGTACCCTTATCGCGAACGGCGAAGAGTTTCGCAACCTTTTCCACCTGACGAAGTACGCGAAGGCGGATCTGTTTGTGCCTTGCGGGGGACGGCCAGGAGCCATAAACATTGGGAACTGGAAACAACTGTTCGACGCGGATGGGAAACCAAAGGTTCGATACATAGTGGAAGGAGCAAACCTCTTCATTACCGAGGATGCCCGGCTCCGATTAGAAGAGCATGGGGTGGTGGTTCTCAAGGACGCTTCCACGAACAAAGGAGGAGTTACTTCCTCTTCCCTGGAAGTGTATGCTTCCCTAGCTCTCACGGATGAGGAGTACGACCAACACCTACGGGTACAGGACGGTAAGATTCCCCCCTTCCGCAAAGCTTACGTGGAAGCCATCATCGAAAAGATCAGGGAAAACGCCCGGGCTGAGTTCGAACTTCTCTACAGGGAGTGGAAGAAGAGCGGCACGCCTTTGACGATTCTGTCTAATCAGGTGAGCGGGAAGATCAACCAGATCACCGACGCGGTGCGGGAGTCTTCCCTCGTAAAGGACCAAAAGATCCTTAATCGGGTACTAGAATCCTATACCCCAAAGCCACTCCTCGATTTCCTGGGACTGGATACCATCCTGAAACGAGTACCGCCTTCCTACATCCAAGCCATCACAGCCACGAAGATCGCCATTGACTACGTGTATGGAAAAGGGCTAGGAGCCAACGAGGTGGACTTTGCTGATTTTATCACCTCCTTACGAGGGTAAAAGGTGATCCTCTAATTCCGGAAAAGGGGATGCGGTTTGCCATCCGGTTTTCCCGGTTTTGCGGAAGTGTTCTAACCGGCGAAGGGTAAGTTCGGCAAACACGGGATCGATGTCCAGGGTATAACACCTTCTTCCCAACATCTCGCAAGCAAGAAGGGTAGTGCCTGCATGGGCAAAGTAATCGGTTACTAAATCTCCCGGTCGGCTAGAAGCCTCGATGATTCTGCGGATGGCTTTCAAAGGTTTTTGAGCATACGCACCGCTCACGTTTTCTTCCATCCGGTAGAACACCTGCTGGATATCCACCCAAACGTTACCCGGTCGGATATTGGGAGATTTGCCCCGTTCCAGGTTCTCCTTCCGTACTCCATTTATCTCTTTATAGTACCCTCGGAGGATCTTGGGAATGTCCGTGTACTGAACCTGGAAGGGGGGATTCCCCTTGATGTAGTACAGGAGTTCCTGTCTCACCGACATCCAATTCTTCTGCGTGCCGTACCCACGCTGGTTCCGTAGAGTGATGAAACTCCGAGATCGTAGTTCGGGAAAGCTCCGCATCAGGATCATGAAGTCGGGGAGAGGTTGAAACCCAGCGTCCTGGTCGGCGCCGAGGAACACGTAGAAGGAAGCATCCTGCGCAAGGTACTGCAACGCGACTTGGACCCAGGCTCTGGAAAAGGAGAGGTATGCCTCGAGATCTGTCTGGAAAAGACGAGGAGAGGAGCGGTTTCCCACAGAAATGTTGTAGGGTGGATCGTGGATCCCAAGGACTGAAACTTCCCCCTTCATGAGGAGACGTACCTGATCTTCTCGAGTGGCATCCAGTACTCCTACCCGGTGCCCGGAAAGGGGGTCCTCCCAAACCTCCCCCGCTTTCAATCTGCAGTAAGGAAGAAGCTGGTTTCGTAGGGTAAGAGAGGTATCTATCCGTTGTAGGGACTCTCTAGCCATTGGGGAGCCCTGTCACCTGTGTCCGAAAAAGTGTCTTCCTCCCCGGCTCGGAGGATCGGCCCTGAGGAAGAGATGGATAGACGGGTTCGGCTGAATTGGGTAGGTGTGAGGATGCGAACTTCTTTCCCAACACTCAGTTGTTTCACCAAGGAGGACAGTGCCTTTAACAGTTCGGCCTTTCCTTCGCCTGTTTTTGTGGATAGTAGGATCGCATGGGGAAAATCGGTCAAGAGATGAGGGAGTTCGGAGCGATCTTTCACAAGATCCACCTTGTTCAGGATGGTAAGAACCGGTTTATCCCCCGCTCCGATTTCCCTTAAAACCGAACGGGTCGTGGCGGCCCGTTGATGAATCCCGGGAGTGGAAACATCGAGAACGTGGAGGATGAAATCGGCCAATACCGTTTCTTCCAGGGTGGCTTTAAAAGCGGCGATGAGCTGGGGAGG
>CAKZQO010000033.1 GCA_937140905.1 uncultured Spirochaeta sp. | reverse complement strand
GATTCTCCCTTAGTAGTAACCCGTTCTCTAATTTCCTAGGGGTTGAATCCACTGGTGGATCACTTCCCTTGCCAGAATCTTGACTTCGCTGGGAAAAGGTAAATCGGGGATTCTCAACACATAGGAAAAAAGTTCGGAAGCAAAGGGAGAATCGAAGGTGGGTGGATTCTCCTTCAGTAGAAGTAGGGTGGCGTACGCAAGATTCGCCTCTCTTCTAGGAAGGATATGTTTGGAAAAGATTTCCACTATTCCAGCGGATTCTTCAAAGGTCAGGGGGGGCGGTTGTCTACGGAGGGCGTGAACCGCTTCCGCGATCACCATGGGTTCAGGGTCTTGAAAAAGAATTCCCCGTAGAATATTTCTTGCTTCCGTTCCCCCTATATAGCCTAGGAGAAATGCAGCTTTCCTGCGGACTTCGGGGAAATTTCGGGAAACTCCTGATTGGTTTCTCTCTGTCACCCCTTCATCCACTAACCGTTTCAAAATATACAATGCCGGACGATCGCCAGAGGAAAGAGAGCCTGTCCGCAAACGGACTTCAAATTCGTCTAGAACCTGTAATTTAATCGATTGATTCGGAATCAATGCTTGTTTGAATAGAAGCAAGTCTCCCGTGTTCATCGAAGGCGCTATCCAGTCAGAAGTTGCCTCATCTTGTGGGTTTAGGTTATGGGCGAAGAGTATGCAAAATACCAACAGAAACAGGTACTTCATTTTCCACTATTGTATTTTCTTTATTCCCTGTGGTACAGTACCATTCATGAAAGTGGTAATCCCAGGTTCTTTCGATCCTCCGACGAATGGACACCTGAATTTGATCATGCGAGCTGCTCAGATATGGGATGAAATCGACGTGGTAATTGCCGAAAACCCCTCTAAGAAATACACCTTCACCGCGAAGGAACGTAAACAAATGATGGAAACCCTGCTGAAGGACTATCCTAACATCAAGGTAACCATCTGGGATAAACTCATCGTTGACTATGCGCAACAAACAGGGGCCCGTATTCTCATTCGGGGGGTACGGGCGCTGGCAGATTTTACCTACGAGTTTGAATTGTCCATGGTAAATAAGGGCTTAAATCCTTCCATTGAAACCATTTTTATGCCGACGGATCCCAAGTATTTCGTTCTTCGTTCCAGCGCCATCAAAGAAATTGCAACCTTCGGAGGAGATATCTCGACAATGGTTCCTCCCCTTGTCGCAGATGCATTGTATCGGAAGGTAAGGGGTTCTTGACATTCCCCTTGGCATAGATTATTTTGTTGTCCATTATTCAGTTAAGGGAAGAGGTTCATACATGGCAGTACCCAAATATAAACCATCCAAAGCAAGAACAAGACGCAGACACTCCATCAACCGAAAGCTGGAAACTCCTCTTCTTTCGGTATGTTCCAACTGCGGAAATAAAGTGTTGCCCCATCGAGTCTGTGGTAAGTGTGGCTTTTATAATGGTAAACAGGTTTTAGAACCTGAAGATATGGCATAGGAAAAGGTTAACGGGAGGTAAGAATGGACGAATTGTTCGAAAAAATGAAGAAAATTATCGCCGATAAGTTAGAGATCGATGAAAGTAAGATCACCTTGGATTCTTCCTTTCGTCAGGATCTAGGCGCCGATAGTTTGGACACCTACGAACTCGTATACGCCATCGAGGAAGAAATGGGCATCAGCATTCCAGACGAAAAGGCAAACGAATTCGAAACTGTTCGGGATGCTCTGGAGTACATTAAATCTCAAAAGAAGTAGTAGTTTGTGTGTTATTCAAGAAGTCAGCAGACACTAGGAAGGCGCCTCCAGTAACAGCAGAACGAAAAAAAGAACTATCCGTATTTCAGAAGGGTGCAGGAATAAGGTTCAGGAGTTTGGAGCTCCTGAACCTTGCTTTTTGTCATCGATCCTATGCCAATGAACAATCCGTCGATATTGCAAACAATGAACGTCTGGAATTCTTGGGTGATGCCGTACTTGGATTGATCGTCAGTGAATACCTGGTAGAACATCTTCCGGATCGGCAGGAAGGAATTCTAGCAAAGATCAAATCTTTCGTGGTAAGTGAAGAAAGCCTCTCTACCATCGCAAAACGATTAAAAATTGATAATTTTATTCTTATCGGTCGGGGAGAAGAATACTCGGGGGGACGAACGAAGAAGGCCCTTCTAGCGGATGCCTTGGAAGCCATCATTGGTGCTTATTTTCTCGATTCTGGGTTATCCGACTGTAAGAAATTCGTGCTTAGCTTCATGGTACCCGAAATCCAAAAAGTGATAGAGAACCGACATCGGAAAGACTATAAAACCTTGCTCCAAGAATATGTCCAGAAACGATTCAAGACTTATCCCAAATACTTTTTAGTAAAGAAAACAGGACCGGATCACGACAAGACCTTTTGGATCGAGGTAAAGATCCTCGATAAGACCTATGGGCCGGGCCAAGGCAAGAACAAGAAAGAAGCGGAGCAGGATGCGGCCAGTATTGCTTATAATGAGCTGGTTCCCCAGGACGAACAGGAGCCTGTTTCTTAAATCTCCACACAGAGGATAATCATTCTGTTTTAAGTCGAGCCTGATAAAAGTTTTTCGCCAGCGTGAGAAGGGTTTGCTTCTCGTTCATGGAAGGGTCTTCCAGCACTGATTCGAGGAGAAACTGGAGGACAGCTCCCATTACAGGACCTTTGGGGATGCCCGCCTCGGATAGATCATTCCCATTTACCGCTAGTTCCTTCAAAGAGAGGGGAGCTGATTGGGCAAGTACGGACGCGATCCGTTCTCGTAGCCGAGTCAATGGTTTGGAATCCGGACGATGCCCAGCCGTAGCCCATCCATCGGCTTCCCGTAGAGTGAATAAATCTTCCAGGTTCTCTTTCCCTACTTTTCGTACGAACCTGCGTACTGCCGCATCAGTCCAAGAATCTTCGTAATGGAACATGTGGTGCAGGATTAGATGGGTTACGCGTTTTTCGAAAGATTGGGGAAACCGAAGGCGTCGAAGCATGTTACCCGCTAACTGCGCGGAGGTTTGTTCATGGCGGTGGAATACGGTTTCCCCTTCGGGAGTAACTGTCTTTACGACCGGTTTTCCAATGTCATGAAGGAGGGCCGCCCAACGAACAGCGGGATTTTCTTTAGGTACAGCGTCGCAACAGAGGATGGAATGAGTAAACACATCGAAGACATGAGCTCCCTTCTGTTCTACCCCTATGCAGGCGGCTAGTTCCGGAAAAAGGATTGGAAGGATTCCCGTCTCAGACATAAGCTTGAACCCGATGGAGGGCCCATCACTGGCCATGATCTTTTCCATCTCATCCCGGATTCGTTCAAATGAAACACCGTTTAGGGTATGTGCGAGAGCTTTCATGGCTGTTTTAGTTTGTTCCTCGATGGTAAACCCCAGTTGGGCACTGAAACGGACCGCTCGAAGGATCCGTAGCGCATCCTCCTGGAAACGTTCCTTCGGATCGCCTAAGGCGCGGATGAGACGCTTCTTTACGTCTTCCCGTCCACCATAGGGATCGATGAGGAGTTTTTCCATCGGATCGATGGCCATAGCATTGATGGTAAAATCCCTTCGTTTTAAATCTGCCAGCAATTCTTTCGTATAATGTACGTGATCCGGATGCCTGGCATCCGAGTACGGTCCTTCGATGCGAAAGGTCGTGGTTTCGAACTTCTGTCCTTTATAGAGGATCGTTACAGTACCATGTTTGATTCCCGTAGGGATCACTGTTCGGAAGAGGGGAATAAGCTCTTCAGGAGTCGCATCGGTGGCTAGATCCCAGTCAGTGGGGTCTTTTTTAAGGACGATGCTTCGGACTGCTCCCCCTACAACATAGCATTGGTATCCTGCTTGCACGATTCGAGCATGCACTTCCAATAATGCTTTGGGAAAGGAATAACGGATGCGCGCCATGGCGGGCATTATTCCCCGTAAGGAACGTTGGGTCAAGCAAGGGAAAGGATCTCTTAGTACCCCGAAGCTTGTGGGGATTGAAGCAAGTGGGGGAACCCTATTGTGCTCCCCATCCAACCTAAAAAAAAGGGGGTGTCTTTTGCCGACACCCCCTATAGAAAGCACGAGGAAAAACCTGTTTACCGTAAGAGTTGCAGTACGTCCTGTGCCTTCTGGTTCGCCTGGGCAAGCATAGCAGTGGAACTCTGGACGAGGATCTGGTTGGTGACATACCGCACCATTTCCTCTGCCATATCGGTATCGCGAATTCGGGATTCCGATGCCTGCATGTTTTCTGCCCCGATGGCAAGCCCTCTGCGGGCATGTTCCAGACGGTTCTGGTAGGCTCCCAAATCTGCCCGCTGTTTGTTCACGGTTCGTAGAGCCTTGTCCAGGACTCCAATGGCAATGTTTGCCTTGTCCGGGGTGGAGAGGGAGATAAAGGTAGCCGAATGGGGAAGGCCATTGGCACTCTGGATCCCCAGCCCCTGGGCTGTCATGGTACCGATGTACACACGTTCCCGTTGATCCATGTTGGCACCGATTTGGAACCACATGCTGGCGGTAACAGTGTTTTCACCGGTTTCTTTGGCGAACCGGCCCGTGAGGAGGTTCATGCCGTTGAACTGGGCATGTGAGGCAATCCGGTTGATTTCATCCACCAACTGGGACACCTCCACCTGGATCTGCATTCGGTCCTCCGTGGAGTAGATACCGTTGGCAGCCTGAACGGCCAGTTCTCGCATCCGTTGCAGGAGATCCTGAGTTTCCTGCAGATACCCTTCGGCGGTTTGAATGAGGGAGATCCCGTCCGCAGCATTCCGCTCTGCTCTTACCAATCCCCGGATCTGGGATCTCATTTTTTCAGACACCGCCAAGCCGGAAGCATCGTCCGCGGCACGATTGATCCGTTGCCCAGACGATAGCTTCTCCATGTTCTTGTCGATGTTGATGTGGTTGAACTTGTTCTCCCGCTGTGCGAACATCGCACTGATGTTGTGGTTGATGATCATACCATCCTCCCTGATAGAATTCCGGACATCCTTGTCCGGTAAAGCGTAAAACGCCTTACTTACAATGTCGGAGAATTTCTTTCGTACTTGAGAAACCCTCTTTACTTCCGACGGAAAATCGATCGATAGTTGTAAAAGAAGGGAGATATACCAAGTGCTAGGAATCGTGTTTACAGGGGGGTTGGGCCCTAAGCGGGAAGAGGTAGAGGAATACCTGCAGAGAGCTCATTTAATTGTAGCAGCCGATTCAGGTATTCTATTAGCAGAACAGATGGAAGTAGAACCGCAGATCATTCTTGGAGACATGGATTCCCTCCCGGATCGAAGAGTATTGGAGCGCCATAAAAATGCGGAGATCCAGGTGTACCCGACCGAAAAGGATGATACCGACACCGAGTTGGCGTTGAAGTGCTTGAGATCCAGGGGGTGTACGGAATCGATCCTCATTGGCGGAGGCGGGGGACGGTTAGATCATCTTCTCGGAATCGTTAGCCTATTCTATCGTCCGGATCCCCCCAGTCGATGGTTTACCCATGGGGAAGAGATTATCTACATTGCCAATACATTGGATATCCAAGGTTTGAAAGGAAGAGTAGCTACCTTCATGCCTGTAAGCGTGGAAGAATGTCGGATGACGACAGAAGGATTACGGTGGCCTTTAGACTCCCTCTGTTGGAAACCGGGGGATATTGGTATTAGCAACATCATCATCTCCGATGAGGCGAGGGTTACCATGCGACAGGGGAAACTAATCATGATCATTCCTAAGAAGGAGTAACCATGAAGACATTGAGCAGCATATCCCTCGAGGAACAGAAACGTCTCCAACAAGGAATCGAACACTCCCTTGCACTGAACGATACACTGGAATCCATGATCGTTCGGGTTCCCACAGACCCTTCAGCGAAGAGCGTGCTCCTGCAAAAGGATTGGTCCCAGGCAAAGGTCAGTCGCAAACTGAATATTTGGGCTAAGAACCTTATTTCCGTAAAAACAGAGGAAGAGTTTCTGCTGGAAGCAAAACTCGCCACTCTTCGTGCTTCCATCCGGAATCGTTCCAAACCTTACGTGGATTTTACTCGAAGAGTATTACTGCCTACCCTTGGGGAGGGGATCCATTCGGTATATGTATCCATCTATCCTCTCATGGAACCTATTAGACGATTGACCAACGATATCGATCAAGTTCAGAAGCTCTTTCGCCAGTTCATCGAACGTAACCTGGAGCATCCAAAGACATCCCTTGTTGAGTTCATTTCCATTGAAGAAATGAAGCAGATGTTTTTCCAATCCGAATCGAAGCAAGATCTTATTGGAGAAATTCAAAAACGACTTACCCAGTATTTTAGCCAGATCGATGAAGAAAAGATAAAGAAACTGCAACGGGAAATTCTTCCATTCTACAATGTACGAAATTTGGCAATTTTTCCTTTCAACGAGACCCTACAGTGTTTCAAGGTTAAGCTAGTCCCAGAAGCTCCTCTCGAGTTCGAAGAAGCCCCCATTTTCCCCACCCTCGAATACCTGGAACAATTTTTCTGTGCCTTGTATCCTTTTCATACCTACTCGGCAGAGGTTTTTCCCACTGAACTGCTAGCCTATCTGGCAGGGGTTCTGGAAGGAGGGGGTGATTCGATCCGGATCCAGGGGGTAGACCCTTCCCAAGTAGATTCCGTGAAACAGATTCTTCACAAGTTGGTGAAAACCTGTCAAAACGCCCTAAAAGAAATACCCCTCGTGGATATTATTCGATATTTTCGAGCGGATCCCTACTATCGGGTGATGATCTATCAACCCAAGGTTCATTTGAGAGACTTTTATACCTACTCCCTCACATTCAAAGTATTCAGCGACTTTGAAGCGTTTTTCTCCAAGATCCGTTTCGACAT
>CAKZQO010000032.1 GCA_937140905.1 uncultured Spirochaeta sp. | reverse complement strand
TAGCTACGTATCAAAAAAATGATTATGTAGAGAATTTCATCTGCCACATTCTTGAAAGTCCCGGAAGAAAAGAACGTTGGGTGGAACACTGGAGCCAGCCTATCTATCATGGGGTTTATGCAGGGGGTAGACTCGAACAGTATCACGATATAACGATGCTGAAACTGGCACAGGATAGGTTAGAGATGCAACTGCAGGAAAAAGAGCTCCTACTAAAGGAAGTACATCATCGGATGAAGAACAACATTGCGAGTATCGGTAGCCTTCTTTCTCTGAAATGTGAGAGCTGCCCCGATCGAAACACAGTTATGGCTTTATCCGAAACTAAGTATCTCTTGGATAGCATGACGAAAGTATACGAGAAATTAATCCAAACGGGGGAATACCAACAGGTATCCATCAAACAGTATGTGGAGGACCTTTTAGCTTCGATACAAAAAGCTTTTCCCCAACACCCCTCCGTAAGAATCGAAACATATATCCAAGAATTGATCCTCGATTCTAAAAGAACCATGTGGACAGGAATGATCCTAAATGAGCTAGTAACCAACGCTCTTAAATACGCTTTTCAAGGGAAGAAACAGGGACGATTAAAGATTGTCCTGGAAGGAAGTGCGCAAAAGATTTATTTTAGCGTACAGGACGATGGAATCGGCCTATCATCTGAGATTGCATCAAGGTCGGGAGGAGGTTTTGGGTTCATGCTGGTGCGACTTCTAGCGGAACAATTGAATGGAAGTCTTAAGATAGAAAGTACCCAAGGGACTAAAGTAACTATCGAGTTTCCACTTTAAGAGTACCCTATGCACCCAGAACAGAAATACATCCTATGGGCGTCCAACCTGGCATCTTTCTTGACGGCCTTCATGACTTCGGCGGTCAATTTAGCTCTACCCAAAATCGCCGAGTCCTTTCAGTTGGGAGCCACCACCCTCGGGTGGATAGTGACCGTATATTTACTGGTTACTGCGGTGAGCTTGCTACCTGCAGGAAAATTAGCGGACTTACTGGGAAGAAGGCGGGTTTTCATCGTCGGAATCCTGATTCAACTCCTAGGAACCTTGTTCGCCGGGTTCGCGTTCTCTGGGATCGCCCTGATTTTTTTCCGGGCCATTCAAGGGGTTGGAGGAGCCATGATCTTTGCCACTAGCGTGGCTCTCCTCACCGAAGTGTTCCCTCCGAATCGGAGGGGAGAAGTGTTGGGGATCAATACCGCGGCCATCTATTTAGGCCTTTCCTTGGGGCCCGCTTTGGGCGGAATTCTCGTTCAGGGATTTGGTTGGAGGAGCATTTTTTTCCTGTCCCTTGTACCCGGGCTCGTGTCTATTTTCCTATTGCAACGCTCCTCACCGAAATCCTTGGATCCTTCCCTATCGAAGCTTGGGCCTAGTAACGGGGGGCTTTCACAGATCGATATCAAGGGAATGGGGTTATATACCAGTTCGATTTTGGCTCTCACGTTGGGATTGACCCATGTGATCACCCTTTGGGGGACAATCCTCTTCCTTTTGGGGTGTTTGCTTCTCTATGGATTTTTCCGGGCTGAAAAGCGGCAGGAAGCACCCCTACTGGAGATCCGGTTGTTCTATTCCAACCGTGTGTTCACTTTCTCTAACCTCGCAGCCCTGATCAATTACGCATCCACCTATGCGGTCGCTTACTTGTTGAGCCTGTACCTGCAGTATCTGAAAGGGTTCCCGCCCCGGAAAGCGGGTCTTGTGCTGATCATGCAACCTTTTCTACAAGCCCTCTGCACTCCCTTCGCGGGGAAAGCATCGGACCGTATCCGACCGGGAATACTCGCTTCGTTAGGGATGGGGCTTACCGTTGTGGGATTGATCCTTTGCGTTTGGTTGGATTCCAACACGAGTATTCTCTGGGTACTTGGCAGCCTATCCCTCTTGGGACTGGGATTTGGTCTTTTCTCCTCTCCCAATTCCAACGCTATCATGGGTTCGGTAGATCGAAAGGACTACAGCGTTGCTTCCGCTACTCTCGCTACCATGCGGCTATTAGGTCAGATGCTCAGTATGGGTATTACTTTGATGGTATTCTTCCATTTGCTTGGGGACTCCCCCATTACCCCCGAGGTGTATCCACAGTTCCTCCGCGGTCTGAGGGTCCTTTTCGGTGTGTTCTCTGTCCTAAATCTCCTCGGAATGTTCGCTTCCCTAGCGCGGGGGAGGTAAGTAGGGCACGAAACATACCTCCAGTGGGAGGGTTTCGACTAAGGATGTAGCACGATTTTCAATGCTTTCTTCTTCTCCGCTAGCTCGCACGCTTCGTTGATTCTATCGAGGGGAAAGGTATGACTGATGAGAGGTTGGATTTTTACTTTCCCCTTTTCATACAGATCCAACAGCAGAAGGTAATCTTCCCAGCCAAAGCCCTGTAAGCCCCGGAGTTGTTTCTCGTCCCGAACGAAGTTCCAGGGCTGAAAGGATACAGATTGCCCACCAAACCCGCTTCCACCCATAAGGCAGATCCCGCCCGGGGCTAGAAGTTCGATTCCCAGTGTTACCGCCAGAGGATTCCCGGTAGCCTCTACAACCCGGTCCGCTCCTCTCCCGCGCGTCATTCGATGGATAGTCTCGATCGGGTCTTCGGTATCCACATCGATCGTCGCGTCCGCTCCTAAAGATCTCGCCAACGACAAACGCTCCGAATCCGTTCTCTTCCCCAACACGACAATGGTACCGGCACCCGCGGCTCTTGCCGCTTGGAGAATGTACAGCCCAAAGGGTCCGGGCCCAATGATCACCACGAAGCTACCCGGGTTCAAGGGATGCGCTCGAAAGGCTCGCACGGCTGTCGTGAAAGGTTCCAGGACCGCCGCCTCATCCGTGGGGATGTACTCGGGTACGGGAAAGAGGATCTCTTCCGCAATCGCGACGTACTCGGCGAAAGTACCGGGTGAGTCGATCCCCACATGATCCCAGGCGCGACATCGGTTGTACACTCCGGTCTTACACGCGTAGCAGGTTCCGCACCCGCGGATGGCGCTCGTAACTACCCGCTCGCCCCCTTTGAACTTGCGAACTTGAGAACCCACTTCCACTACTTCCCCACAGAACTCGTGCCCGGGGATGACGGGCGTCTTCACTTTCCCGTGCCTTCCCACGAAGGTGTTGTTCCGTATGGCTACATCGGTACCGCAGAGCCCTGTGGCGAGTACCTTGACTAGCACCTCGTCTGGTTTGGGGGTCGGTTTCTCCACTTCCCGAAGTACAAACTCAGGCCGCTCATTGATCTTCATGATCGCACGCATGAGATACCTCTTTCCTATTGAAGATTGAATCCCATACATTATACTGTGGTTAAAGACAATCTACAACTGGAGTAGGTATGGAACGATCTCAGAAACGGACGGTGATGGTATCGGGTGGCGCCCAGGGGATCGGGAGGTGCGTCGTGGAACATCTCCTTTCCGCCGGGTATGGGGTGAGCGTCCTGGATTCGGACAGGGAAGCGGTGGAGGAAGTGGAACGTCAGTTCACCGAAAAGATTCGAACTATAAAAAACGTATGGTTCCAGGTAGGGGATGTTTCAAAGGAGGAGGACGTGTCCGCTTTCGTTCGGGCTACTAGGGACAGGTTCGGTGGGATCTACGGGTTGGTGAACAACGCGGGAATCTCTCGCAATAAACCCATTCAAGAATTGACGATCGAAGAGTGGAATACCGTGCTCGGGGTGAATCTCACGGGGCCTTTTTTGCTTGCCAAACACGCCTCTCCCTACCTTGCCGATGCGGGGGGAGCGATCGTGAATATTTGTTCCACCCGAGCCTTGATGTCCGAACCAAACACGGAAGCGTACAGCGCTTCCAAAGGGGGGCTTTTGTCCCTTACCCATGCTTTAGCCATGAGTTTAGGCCCAAGGGTCCGGGTCAACGCCATCAGTCCGGGATGGATCGAGGTATCGGCGTACAAGAAGTCCGCGACGCGAAAAGAGGTCCATTTGTCCGAGGCGGACCATGCTCAGCACCCGGCAGGAAGGGTAGGGGAAGGCGCCGACATTGCCCGGATGGTACTGTTCCTGCTTGATCCGGCCAACTCCTTCATTACCGCGCAGAACTTCGTGGTGGATGGAGGAATGACAAAGAAGATGATCTATGTGTAGGGAAAGGGACCTACGCTCCCGCGTCGTGGGAGCTCTTTCTGGCCTCATCGTGGGGGACGCGCTGGGAGTCCCTGTGGAGTTCTACCACCGCGATACCTTACAAAAAGACCCCGTGGAAGGAATGCGAGGGTGGGGGACCCATCACCAACCTCCCGGTACCTGGTCGGACGACTCTTCCCTCGCCCTCTGCATGGTGGAAAGCATCCTGCAAAAAGGCTGGAACCTAGAGGATCAGGGAAACCGGTTCTGCCAGTGGCTGTACGAAGGGCACATGACCCCCCATGGGAAGGTATTTGACGTGGGCGGATCCACGAAACTCGCCCTTTCCCGGATCCGGATGGGAACTCCGGCTGTGAAAGGGGGAGGAAGATCAGAGTTGGATAATGGGAATGGATCCCTCATGCGCATACTACCCGCGGCCCTATATTTTTTTCGCTCGCCGTTGGAAATGCTGGTTTGTGCGGTTTCGGACGCCTCCTCCCTTACCCATGCGCATCCCAGGAGCCAATTGGCCTGCGTGATCTATTCCCTCGTGGTAAGGGAGTTGCTCCAAGGAGACGAGCATAAGCCAATGGAGCAGAGGGTAGTGCAAGACGGGGTGAGGGTTCGAGAAGGGGTGGCGGATGCGGTTCGGAGGGTTTCTGTTTCTCTTGATCGTCTCGCAAAAGAAGATTCGATATTTAAAAACATGCAGAAGGAGTTTCCCCATTTTCAGCGTATCTTGGATGGAAGCCTTTTTGGCTGCGCTCCCGACAGGATCCGTTCCGGTGGCTACGTGGTGGATACATTGGAAGCTTCCCTCTGGTGCGTGGTTTCCAGCGACTCCTTTCCCGAAGCGGTACTAAAGGCGGTAAATCTGGGAGAGGATACGGATACCACGGGGGCCGTGACCGGAGGACTCGCGGGGGCCCTGTGGGGAAGAGAGTCTATTCCTGAAGAATGGTTCCTGGCTCTGGCACGGAGCACGGAGCTAAACTCATGGATATCCGAATTTTCCACTCTCTTAACAAGACCTGTCCCCTTCCCTGATTCCTACTGGGTGTTGCCTGGCAAGTTTTTGGCGGGGGAGTACCCCAGAACGAAGGATGATGAAAAGAGCCGGGTGAAACTCCAGTCTCTCTTGGACAGTGGAATTACTGCCATCGCGGATCTCACCGAGGAAGGGGAAGCCCCCTACGGGACCCCTCTCAAACCGTACCATTCTCTCATGAAGGAAATCGCTTCTGAGCGGGGGGCCCACATCATGGTGGAACGGTTTCCCCTACCGGACGGCGGGACAACCAGCACAGATAGCCTTCGTCGCATCCACCAGTGGATCGATGCCGCCCTAGACAACGGCCACTCGGTGTACGTGCACTGCTGGGGTGGTCACGGAAGAACAGGACTCGTGGTGGGGACCTGGTTAGTGGAACACGGCTTACTGTCCAACGAAACCGTGTTGCCAGGAGATC
>CAKZQO010000031.1 GCA_937140905.1 uncultured Spirochaeta sp. | reverse complement strand
TCCGGATTCGGTCTCCCCCCATCCCCACTGCCCGTTTGATCAAGAAATGAGCCTTGGGTCTTCCAGCTTCATCCTTATCGATATCGACGAAGGAAAGGGTCAACATGTAGATCACTCTCTGCAGGATATCGAATACAGGCCCTCGAGAGAGATACGATGGATTCTCGAAGATTATTACATCACCCCGTTTGGGTGTAGCTAGACCTGGAAGTTTACCCCAACCGGGTAATAGTTCAGGACCAAAGATCATTTTGTTCACGAAAATTCGATCATTCACTAGAAGAGTATCCATCATAGACCCGGAGGGGATCTGATAGGCTTGAATAAGGTATTGATTGATCAGTAAGACCATGAAAGCAGCCCATAGGAACGCTTCTACCCAATCTACTACTGGATGTTTCTTTGCTTGGGCTTCTTTTTTCTTTTGTATTCGCAATTTTCGCCGGGACAAATACCATTCGGTGAAGGATAGAAGGCGCTGGAGGAATCGTTCCATAGAATGGCAAGCTATCAAAATTCACGAACATTGACAATAGAGAGAGGGAATCCTATAATGCACCCCCATGCGGAAAGGGAAACCGAAGACTCCCCCCGAAGTAAACCAGGGAGTAAAATTGAAACCTCTCTGGGGGATGCAGCCTACGCTGTACGTTGGATTGTTCTATGGAATAGGATTGGGACTGATTCTTTTCTTTCTTTTTTTATTTCCTGGCCTATATCATGGAGGTTCCCAGGTAACAATCCAAACGGTTCCGCAGGGAGCTTCCGTGTACGTGGATGAGGTTCGTGTAGGAGTCTCGCCCCTAACCACCTTTATAAAAGCAGGGCCTCATACTTTGCAAATACGAAAGACAGGGTTCTTACCTTACACACAATCCATTGTAGTGGAAAGACGGGTATTGGGAAGCTTGTTCTTTCCTAAAAAAGTTGAGATGCGAGTTTCGTTGAAACTAGACTCTTTCGAGGCCCTTTTCTCTCGGGCGTATGAGGAATTAGCCGCTTGGGTGCTGGCAGAACCTCCTACTCCCATACGTCCGAATCCTCCTATCTTGCGGAATCTTGCTCTGGATCTAACTCGTCTTGGCGAAGGTAATAGGATTCTATCAAAAGAAGAGTGGAATACATTTTTCATCCAATGTCTTCCCCAGATAAACAGTGAGGGAGTGTTTTCGGATTTCTTAGCCGCCTTTTTCCTCGTTCAATCCAACGGCACCGTGTTAACCCATCGGTCCCTCCTGGAAGGTCTGACTTTTTTTACCACCCTTCTGGATCGTTACCCAAAAGCATTGTATTGGTTCGAATCCGTAATGCCTCCCCCTATTTCTAATACCCTAAAGAACAATCCTATCATTTCTCGAAGGCGGGAAGATCTTTCGAAAGAAAGGAAAGAAACATCCCATTCCCCAATCCTCCCTGCGAAAAGACAACCGGTCATTCGGATCGGAAGGATGGAGTTCATCCCTATTCCAGAAGGAACTTTTTACATGGGATGGGCGTTTAAAACAGAATCATCCGCATCTCCCAATTCGTTCTTCATACCCTTGCAAGTACGGGTTTCTCCGTTCTATCTTCTTGCCAACGAAGTAACGGAGGAAGAGTTCTCCCAATTTCTTCTGGAAACTCCTGCATGGGCTCCTTCCGCGCGAGAAACTCTGAGAAAACAAGGATTGGTAGACGAGGGGTACCTAGCCTCGTGGAAAGATTCTTCTGAACCGCCCCACCCCTCGTATCCGGTTCGGGAAATTTCCTACTTCGCTGCCAAAGCATACTGTGAGTGGCTCCAGTCGAAACACCCTATGTATCGTTTTGATCTTCCTACTGAGGCAGAATGGGAATGGGCTGCTTCTCTTAACGCGGAATCGGCAGCCTATCCCTTCCCTCCTGAGCTCAAACCTGTGCACCTTGGTGAACGAGGAAGATGGGGGTTGAGATTCATGCTTGGCAATGTATGGGAATGGACTGAAGACTGGTTCGCTCCCCTTCAGCACCTTTTTCCCGATGTTTCCCTTTCGAAAGGTGCGGAAAAAATCGTGAAAGGGGGAAGTTATATCAATACTCCTGATACGATTAGCGTATCTACCCGAGGTTCCCAACCTCCCTTCTGGTGTACTCCCTATCTAGGATTCCGAATCAAAGCCATTGCCAAATAAAACCGTATGGAAGCTATTAAAGTCCTGGCAGAAAACAGAAAAGCCCGGTTTCAGTACACCATCGATGAATCCATCGAATGTGGGATAGCCCTGCAGGGAACAGAAGTCAAATCCATTAAAAAAGGTAACTTTTCCTTCTCCGATTCTTACGGGAGAATCAAGGATGGGGAACTCTGGCTTGTGGGTTTTCATATAACTCCTTATGAACAAGGGAATATTCATAACCATATACCCGATCGCGAACGAAAATTACTGGCCCACAAGCAGGAAATAAAGCGCCTAGCTCGTAAGGTGGATGAAAAAGGGTACACTCTCGTACCCCTAAAGGTGTACTTGAAGAATGGAAGGGTAAAACTTGAGATGGGGGTATGTAAGGGGAAAAAACTCTCCGATAAGCGCGAGGTGATCAAAGAACGGGATGTACGACGGGAAACGGAACGGGAGTTCAAAATTCGATAGCCCCCCTATTGCGGGGGGCACAGGCTCGGTTAGGATTGTCAAGTGGGGTATTTTTCGCTATGTTATATAGTAGGACCTAATGAGGGGGTGCACCGGTTTCGACTGGGATGATGGTGTGTCAAGTTGCAGGTGGAGGGCCGAACTCCTAAAAACGGCAACCAAAATAACTGCCAACGAAGCAGATTATCAACTAGCGGCAGCGTAAGCTTGCTGCTACAGGTTCCGGATCCGCGGTCTTGAGGATCCGAGAACTTGTAAGAAACCAAGACTCTTCAACCATGGGGTCCGAACCATGGGAGAGAACCTCTTCGGACTAAGGACTGTAGCGAGCTTCCGGTTCGCTTGGCTCTGTCCGACATTTAGAGAACCGGATAAACCTGTAGAAAGCTTGACGTATCCATCCTAGGACGCGGGTTCGATTCCCGCCACCTCCACTAGCTAATCCAATAAAAAAAGCAGGCCTATAAGCCGGGTTCTGTCTAGGACCGTCATCTATCTAGGAGTTCCGTCTCCGAAACCCTCTAGCAGTCTACCCGCGGATATGGAGGGAGCACCTCTCCGCTTCTTGACTTTGCTCCTGGTAAGGTTTGCCGTGCCTTCGATGTTGCCATCGAAGCGGTGGTCTCTTACACCACCTTTTCACCCTTGCCCGAGGATGACCTCAGGCGGTTTGTTTTCTGTGGCACTTTCTATCACCCTAAATGGGTGTCCGGGAATTACCCGGTACCATGCTCTACGGAGCCCGGACTTTCCTCCCCTCTCGGGGCGACGGTCTGGCCTGCCCTATATTTAAATATACTAAACAATAGAGTAGAGAAAGCCTCCGCTATACGTCTTCTTCTGTCTCTTCGATTTCTTCCTCTTCCTCTTCTTCTAACAATTCCTCCTCTTCCTCTTCCAGTTCTTCCTCCTCTTCCTCTTCTTCCACCTCTTCCTCTTCGAATTCTTCTTCCAATTCTTCCTCTTCTTCCTGTTCTTCCTCTTCTTCTTCGATATCCTCTAAATCGAAAATCGGTTCCCCAACGGTTTCCACCAAGTAAGGCTCTTCCCCTTCTTCCTCATAGAATAGAATACGGCTGCAGTACGGACAGAAAAGGATGGACTTTCCACTTCTTACCTCGTTCACGAACTGCATGGGAAGAATCATATGGCATCCCGAGCACACACCCCTTTTCAAGGCAACGATCCCCAATCCAGACTTGCTACGTATGATTCTCTCGAACTTGAACAACATTTCCGGATCTAGCCCCGGAATGATTTCCTTCTCTTGTCCCTCGAGCAATTTTAGTTGTTCCTGTCGTTTTTCTATCTCGGAACGAATTTTTTCTTGTTCTTGTTGAAGTTCCTCTTCCTGTTCCTTGATCAACGATTCTTCCCTTTCAAGGGCATGGAGCATTTCTTCCAGTATCTTTTCTTCCTTTTGGAGGTCGCGCCGGAACTGTAGCTCTTTATCCGCCGCATCCCGGATTTCCTTGTCAAGGGCCTCGTATTCTCGTTGGGTCTTGATCAAATCCATTTGAGATTCTAGCTTTTCTCGATTCTGTTCAGCCTCCAGCATCTTTTCTCGGAGGTTTTTGATTCGTTGCTTGGTAGCTTCATACTGTTCATTCTTCTCGATGTAGGACTTCTTCAATCGAGCTACCACTTCTGTCTTTGTAGCCAATGCTTTCGGAATCTCTTGGATTTCCTTTTCCAGACTGTACTTTGCGGAAAGAATCTCCTGCAAAGTCCTCAGTTTATCGAATACTTCTTGAACCATGTATCCCCTCTTTTCCCGTACTAAAGATTTAGTGGTCTAGGTAATCTTTCAACCTGCGACTTCGTTTCGGATGTCTGAGCCGACGCAACGCCTTTGCTTCGATCTGTCGAATCCGTTCTCGAGTTACGTTAAAATACAACCCAACCTCTTCCAGAGTCAAGGAATATCCATCATCCAATCCAAACCGCATTTTCAGGACTTCTTGTTCTCGGGGTGGAAGAGTTGCCAGAACCTCTCGTAGCTGTTCCTGCAAAAGGGTGAAGGCTGTCTGGGTAGAAGGATTCTCAACATCCTTATCCTCGATGAAATCACCCAAGAGAGAATCTTCCTCTTCTCCAATTGGGGTCTCCAACGAGATGGGCTCCCGAGCAACATTCTTCACCGACTTTACTCGGGATACCGACCATCCCAACCTTTCTGCGATCTCTTCATCGGTAGGTTCCCGGCCTAACACTTGCATGAGTTGTCTCGATTCTCGTACTACTTTGTTGATCTGCTCGATCATATGCACGGGAACTCGGATGGTGCGAGCTTGATCTGAGATACTACGAGTAATCGCCTGCCGTATCCACCACGTTGCATAGGTGGAGAACTTATACCCCTTGCGGTACTCGAACTTTTCTACAGCCTTGATCAATCCAATGTTTCCCTCTTGCACGAGGTCGAAAAAGTGCAACCCTCGGTTGGTATATTTCTTGGCGATGCTAACCACTAACCGCAGGTTCGCCTTGATCAGACGATCTTTGGCCGTCTGCATCATCGTTTTACCCCGTAGGATCTCTTTGGCCATCTTTAGGATCGTATTGGCCGGTTCTTCGAACTCCACCTCCAGATTTTTCAATTTCTTTTCCGTCAATTGGATCTGACGAATTTCTTCTTTGATCTCATCGGCAGACATTCCTAGTTCTTCTTCGATCCTCATTCTTTTCTCTGGCAGAGTGAGCCCGCGACCTAGGGTACGAAGGTCCCTCACGTTGGTAACCTTCAGACGCTTTTCGATCTTTTCTTGGTCCTTTCGGTATTTCTTGATCTTTTTTGCAGCCACGATGAACTTTTCTGAGAATTGGAGTATTTCCTCCTGGTGAATATCTACCTTCTGAAGATAAGTCTTCAGTTGTTCTCTCTTTCGAACCAATTCCTCGTCTTCCCAGATGTTGCCACCGTGGGCCAAGATACGTTTTTTCGACTCAATGTAAGCTTTTAATTCCGGAAGGATCTCTCTCAATGGTTCGCGGTAACACTGGATCAACCGTCTTCGTTCAGCCAAGTATTCACTAACTTCCTTTTTCGAGAGATTCATTTCCCTTGGATCTTTCTTCGAGAAAGCCCTTTGAGCTAACTGATAGAATTCAGGAATTAGCATGGAAGATTGTTTGATCACCTCTTTGATGATGTTCTCCCCTTCCTCCATCTGTTTAGATAGCTCTACCTCCTGCTCAGCCGTCAAGAGACTTTCCTTCCCAATCTCCCGAAGGTACAGCCGGATGGGATCATCGATCACCGCTTCTTTGTCTTTGTAGATGAGTTTCTTTTTTTTGTTATCAAGTTTTATGGGTTCTTCTAACTCTTCTAACGAAACGTCTTCCTCCTCTAGGTGGATGTTATGTTCCGCTAGCAGGGCAATGACCTCATCCATTTTTTCCGAGTTTACTATGGCATCGGGCAGGAAATCCTGCACCTCATCGTAACTGATCGTCTTTTTATGCTTAGCGTACTCTAATAGCTTTATGATGGCAGGATCTTTTTCCAGTTCACTCATTCTCCACAGCCCTCAACTTTTCTAGTTCTCCATCCAAGTACATCTTCTTTTCCAGTAACTGAGACAGTTCTTCAGCTTGATTAGTTCTCTCGCATCGTTGGATAGCCTTTAATACTTGTTGACGCTGCCGTTCTAAGTTTCGTCTTTTCAAGAACATAACGCTATCATTTATCAACCGCTCCTGATTCATCTTAAACTCTGAAGAAATCAGTTTGCTTAATACGAAATCTTTCAATGCTTCATCAGAGATGCGCTGACATATCCGATCTATGGACCATTCTTCTTCCCGGTACAATTCTTCCAAGGTGATATACAATTCCCTCCCACGGGGGTCCTCAAAGTCATCTAACGCAATACGAGATCGGATGTCCTCGAAATTCTTCCGACTCTCCATAGCTAGGATCATCAGGATTATCTCTGGAGTACGTTGGATGGATTCTGTCTTCCTTTCCTCCTGACTTACCTTTCGTGGAGCATTGATCCACTTTTTTCTTTGAAAATCTTTTCGGATAGAGTCTCGATCCAATTCGAAAAAGTCCGCAATCTGGGCAATTGCAGCTTCTCGTCTTACTTCTGAGACCATACTTTCAATATACGGAAACAGATCCTCCACTTTCAACAGATTTCCTTGGTGTGTTCCTGTATCCTTTTTCAACGAGGTTTTTTTCAACAAAAACTCAAGTATAGGTATAGGATATTTTACAATCTTTTGCAACTCACCTTTTTGTCCATTCTGGATAAAATCTGCTGGATCTTTATAAGGGAATTCCTCTAAGCTGACGGCAAAAGGCTCTAATTCTTCCTGTTCGCAAAGGATTGCGGCTTTACGCATCGCTTGCAAACCTGCTTCATCCTTATCAAAGAAAAGGATTACCCGATCGGCAAACCGCTTCAAAAGGCGAACTTGAGCAGGAGTAAGAGCCGTACCTAAGGGCGCAACCGATACTTCCACTCCAGCCTGATGGAGGGCAATCACATCCATGTACCCTTCCACCAAGACGGCTGTTCGGGTTCTTCGGATCTCTTCCCTAGCCTGGTAGAAGCCGTAGAGGAATTCCCCCTTTTTGAATAGGGCGGATTCTGCAGAATTCAGGTACTTGGGGCCTTCTCCCGACAGTTTACGTCCTCCGAAAGCCACAACATCCCCCTGGGAAGAATAGATGGGGAACATGATCCTATGGACAAAGAAAGCCCGATCAGGACTCCGGTGAGTAAAAAGACCCGATTCCAATAGCAATTCTCTGGAAAAATTCTTCTTTTCAAGGAATTTCTTCAGCCAGTACGGGTCTGCAGGAGCGTATCCCAACTGAAACTTCGAGATGATCGAATCTTCTAGACCTCGCTTCCGCAAGTAGGTCCGTGCGGGAATCCCCTGGGGCGAATACATAAGAATATAGTGAAAACTACCAGCTACCCGTTTCAGGAGTTGCAGAATGGCATCCTGTCTCCTTCCTTTTTCAAGACTCTGCTCATCGTAAAGATCCACCTGGATCCCTGCTTTTTCCGCTAGCCTCCGTACCGCTTCCGGAAAGGTTAAATGTTCCATTTCCATAAGGAATTGGAAAAGGTTCCCCCCTTTGCCGCATCCAAAACAGTAGAATAGACGTTTGTCCGGTTGTACGTAGAATGAGGGAGTCTTTTCTTGGTGAAAGGGGCAAAGACCTCGATAACGATCTCCCACCCGTTGAAGGGAGGTGTACTGTCCTACCAGTTCGAGGAAATCGACCTTAGCTGTAATCTGTTGAATAATGGTTTCAGGAATAGCCATTTCTAGCTTCCTGGTTGTATTTTCTTGAGATATACAACCTTGGCTTGCATGTGTTCCTGAAGGGTTTTGGAAAAATGATGCCGTCCGGCTTCCGGGTCCTTCAGGACAAAGTACCTGTAGTCGGTATCGGCAGGGTAAAAAGCGGCTCTAAGGGCAATTACTCCGGGGTTACAGATGGGCCCGGGGGGTAAACCAGAATGCTTATAGGTATTGTAGGGGGAAGGCACCTCCAAATCTTCGTAGGTTAACACGTCTGGATGTGGTTTGCCCAACTCTTCGGTGAGAACATATTCCACTGTAGCACAGGAACCTAGAGGCATCCGAATCTTCAATCGATTGTAAAAGACCGATGCAATCATAGGAGCTTCCTCAGGGTCTCGGTATTCCCGTTCAATAATGGAGGCGAGAATCACCCTATCCAATAGGTTTTTGCCGGTCGGTAGAGGTTTTTCTTGGACGATTGTAGAAAGTCGCTGAAAAAATGTGTCTACCATTGTTTCGATCACCCGGATAGCTGGGAAATCTTTGGGGAAATAATAGGTTTCGGGAAAAAGGTATCCTTCCACACTCGAAGTTGGTATTTCATATTTCTTCAGAATCTCCTCCTGTTTAGACGCAGAAAGAAACTCTGATGCCGATACGATTCCCTTAGCTTCTAACATACGGGCAATTCTAGTGAGGGTCCATCCTTCGGGAATGGTCACTCGATAGAGGGCCTGAGCACCCTTGACCAATAAATCATGGACGAAAAGAGTGCTCTTTCCCCGGGGAATCCTGTAATGGCCTACCCTGTACTGCTTTTCCGTTCCCTTCCATCTACTGAGCCAGACAAGGAAATCAGCGGAACGAATCAACCCCTTCTGTTCTAATCGGTCTGCGATGGCAGAAACACTTTCCCCTTTAAAGATGGAGAACTCTTCCTCTCCTTCCCCATGAGTAGATACGGGGGAATTAAGGTATCCTGCCAGAACAGTTAGTCCTACTACCCCACCCCCTAGAATCGCAAGAAAGATGGTAAGTACCTTTACGGTTTTCTTCATGAGCCTATCGTATCAAGATGAACTCTACCCTTCTGTTTTTCCAACTATTCTCCAGATCACTGGATGGGAAGAGCATTTCCTTCCCGCCCTTTCCTTCCACATCGATCCGCCGAGCTCCTAACCCGCGTTGGATCAGGATCTTTCGAACTGCTTCCGCCCGTGCTAAAGACAAGGGTTGCAGCTCTTCGATCTCTTCTCGCAGAGTCCCCGTTATGTTGTTGGCGTGTCCCTCTATACGGATCTGATAGGCGCTATACTTCGTCAGTACTTCCACCAGTCGATCCAGAACCGAGGCATTCTTTCGACCCTGTTCCGATTGATCCAGGATCACCACAGGGCTATTGGGAGCAAAGGTGATACTAGAGATCTTGATCTTCAGCCGATCCCCATCCCGAATGACCAGGATGTCCACGGGAATGACGCCTCTGGTATCCTGAGCATTTCCGTACACGTCAACTGCACGACACACATACTTGTAGTCTTCCGCTGAAATCACCAGCTCACCCTTGTCCGAGTACCCGTCCCAAACAATCCGGGAAGGAGGATTCCCTGTTCCTCTGAAGGAACGGAACAGCACATCGTTCCTGTCGTAGATTAGGAAGGACCAAGATTCAATAGGACTCAAGTCCTCTACGGTCAAATTGATATTCAGTTCATCCGCTACGCCATCATTGTCGGGTGAGAAGGGTATAGGATCCAATCTCACTCGGAGAACCGGGCCAGACACATCGAGGAGGAAGGGGGTCGAACGGGCAACTGGCTTATTCCCTTTTCTGTAGTTAGCTTCAAATCGGGCTGTATAGGTGCCTTCCACTATCCTTCCATCATCCCCTCTACCATTCCACTGCACTCGGAAGGGTGAAGAAATTTCTACACCACTGTAGGATTTTCGTACCGTATTTGTCTGGTCCACCAAAGACAAGCTCCACTGCTCAATCCCATCCACAATATTGAGGAAAACAGTGATCTCTATCGTATCCTTTACTCCATCTCCGTTGGGAGAGAAGCCGGAAGCATTCACCGTAACGAAGGCGGAAACCCTACGGGTGTCTATCTGGAGGATAGGTATCACCCCCTGACCTCTGTTTCCCGCTGCGTCCTCGGCCCGAACAATGTAACGGTAGGTCCCATCGGGAACGAGGTTTCCCGATTGATCCTTTCCGTCCCATGCAAAGGAAGTGGCTTTTCCGTTCCAGGTAAAGGTGCGTAGCGGAACTCCTAAGCTGTTCTCGATTGTTCCTACCCACTGGGATTCCACCGAAGAATCCTGTACAATAGGTAGTGCATCCTTCTCTCCGTCCCCGTCAGGGGAGAACAGAGTGTACGGGGTAGAGAGGGTAACGCGGGGAGGTACCGTGTCTACTAGGATAGAGCTAATCCGTGATACTTCTCTGTTCCCATTCTCGTAGAGAACCACAAGTTCTGCAGAATATTCTCCATCCGGAACCCTGTTTCCCCGTTCGTCTAACCCATCCCACAGGTACTCGGAATCTACCCGCCCCCTTCCCCTGAAGGTACGTAGAGAGGTTCCCCTACTGTCCTTGATGGAAAGAGTGTACTGCTCTATCCCCGTATTCACCAGAACCGTGGGCCTGAAGCGTACCACATCCTTCAGCCCATCTCCGTTCGGGGAGAAAGCCGAAAGATCTGAGCTAAGGATTACGGGCGTCTCTTCGGTATTGATGGTGAACTCAATCCGATTGGAAAGACCTCGGTTTCCTGCTCTATCTTCGCTTTCCAGTTGAAAGGTGTATTTCCCATCCTTCGAGAGGGTACCACTGTCGTTCACCCCATTCCAGCTGATCCGTTCGGGAGGCTTACCCATCCATCGGTAGGTCTTTATGGTTCTTCCTTCGGAATCCTGAATGAGTCCCATCCATTGATCCTCGGGGGAGGTGTCGAGGAAGAACTCGATTTCATCTTTGCTCCCATCTCCATTTGGAGAGAATACCGCAAGGTTAGAACGTATCCGAGCGCTAGGAAGAGTGAGGTCAACGGTGAAGGGGGGAGAAACTGCCTCAGGTTTGTTTCCATTTCGATACAGAACCTTGAGTTTTGCGGTGTAGGTTCCCTCAGGAAGGATCGTACCTCCTTCCATTCGACCGTCGAACTCAATGGGTAATGGAGCATTCCGAGTTCCTGTGTACCTCCTCATCGTTCTTCCCTGATCGTCCAACACTGTCAACTCCCAGGATTCGATCCCTGCAGTAATAGGAATCAGAGATGTAAACAGGATAGTATCTCCCTTCCCATCCCCATTGGGAGAAAAGGCAGACGTATTGATCAGGAGAGAAATGGGGGTAGCTTCCGTGTTGATGAAGATGTTGTCGAACCCCGCTTCTGTGGTGTTTCCCGCCCGGTCAGTGCTCCGAATCCGATACGCATAGATTCCATCGGGAAGAAGGTTCCCCTGATCATCCTTCCCATCCCAAGAGAAGGTAGGGGGAGCCATATTCTTCCATTCGAAGGTCCGCACTACCTTTCCCGAAGCATCGAGAATCTCGCCCTTCCAGTCGTCCTCCACAGAACCGGTTTGCACAATTTGTAAAGTATCCTTACTTCCATCGTCATTGGGCGAGAACTCCAAATCCGATCCCCTTGGCACCTGAATGTTTACCTTAGGTGAGGTGGCATCCAGCACAACCGTGTACCAGGAAGATTGAGACAGATTCCCATTATCATCCTTTGCTTCGATTCGGAATCGATAGGTACCATCGGGCAATTTCCTGCCCCCTGTTCCCGTGCCGTCCCAACGGAACACTTCCGGGATATCAATTCCGGTTTTTACGTAGAGAAGACGGTCCATCACTCCCCGGAAGTCCT
>CAKZQO010000030.1 GCA_937140905.1 uncultured Spirochaeta sp. | reverse complement strand
TCAACTCTGGTGGGGACATCGGATCCCCGTATGGTACTGTGATGATTGCGGAGCTACCCTCGTGCTTCGAGAGGATCCAGACCGTTGCTCTAAATGTGGGAGCAAGAACATCCGTCAGGACGAAGATGTCCTCGATACCTGGTTCTCTTCCTGGCTGTGGCCTTTCTCCACCCTCGGCTGGCCAGAAGCGACAGAGGATTTAAAGACCTTTTTCCCCACCACTGCCCTTGTCACGGGGTACGATATCATCTTCTTCTGGGTCAGCCGCATGATCATGGCCTCCTTGGAGTTCATGGGAGAAGTTCCCTTCCGGGATATCTATATCACAGGGTTAGTTCGGGACATCCATGGTAGAAAGATGTCCAAGTCTTTGGGCAATGGAATCGATCCTCTGGAAATCGTGGATGAATACGGTGCAGATGCTATGAAGTTTACCCTTGCCTTTCTGGCCGCCCAGGGGCAGGATGTCCTGATTAGCAAGGAAAGTTTTGGGGTAGGGTCGAGGTTTGCAAACAAGATCTGGAACGCCAGTCGATACCTACTGATGAATCTGGAAGGAAGGCAACTTCTCGATTTCGAACAGGTTCCCAAGACAGAGGTGGACAGGTGGATACTGCACCGGTTGAACGAGACGGCGGGGATCGTCCGGGAGGCTCTACTAGGGTACCGATTCAACGAGGCTGCCTCTGCCTGCTACGAATTTTTCTGGAACGAGTTTTGCGATTGGTACATCGAATCCACCAAACTGTCCCTTTACATGGGAGATGAAGCGGAGAAGGATCGGGTAGTAACCCTCCTGTTAGGAATTCTGGAAGAGGCCCTAAGACTCCTCCATCCGTTCCTTCCCTTTTTAACAGAGGAAATATACCAGAAGCTTCCCCGTAGACAGGAAGCCTGCATCGTGGCTCCATATCCAGAAAAACGAACCGACCGGGTATTCCCGGAAGAAGCGGAATCGTATGCGGTGCTGCAGGAACTCGTGCGACTGGTAAGAACCCTCCGGAGTGAGTTCACCATTCCCCCAGACCGGAAAATCCGAGTGGCGGTGAAAACGGAACCAGGGTTCTTTGCTGATGCGTACCTAAGAAGACAAGAAGATCTCATTCGATTGCTAGTGGGAGCTTCCGAAGTCACCATTGGAGAGTTCCAGCAACAGGAAAAGGGAAGTGTGGCCGTAGTGGGGACTGGTTTCGAAGCATTTGTGTACATCCGAGATGTGATCGATGTGCCCAAAGAGATTGAGCGCCTCACAAAGGAAATCCGAAAAGCAGAAGCCTTCCTCGACTCGGTGAACAAGAAACTCGCGAGTAGAGGGTTCCTCGAAAAAGCTAGACCTGAGGTAATCGCAGAGCAACGGGCCAAGCAGGAAGAGACCAAGCGGAAGTTAACCAAAATGCGGGAATACCTCGCGGACCTGTCGTAAGAGAAGGATCTAAGTAAAGATGCTCCGGGCCTCTTCCAATAGAGCTTTACCTTCCGCTGGGGAAGAAACAACTGTTTGAACAATGAGACCGGTAGGTGAGAGGTGCTCCTTGATCCACCGGAAATCATCCTTCGAGAACGGCCCCCGAAGGAAGAGCCTGCGACCTCTTTCTTGGATTCGTTTCAAATAAGGAAGCATTTCTGGGAGGCCCATTTCCCCTACGTCCCGATTGACCTGGAAAACTCCAATCTCCTTCACGGAAAGGAACTCTTCCACAAGGAAGAGGGAAGACGAATGAAGGTGTAAGAGGCTGTAGGGAAACTCCTGAGCAATCCTTCGGTCAGCGGGGAGGATGCAGGTTCGAAACAACTCTGGTGAATACAGAGCGGAGGCATCTTCCTGCATGCGAACGATAGGGCCGGGAGCCCAAAGGCCGTATTGTTCTATTACAGTTCCACCTTCCAAGAGTCCCGCTTCCCGGTGATGAGCGCGGGTAAGTTGGATGATCACTCGAGCGAGCTTCAAGGCAGTGTGCTTTACCCATTCGGGTTGTTCCAGACCATCGAGGATTGCATCCTCGTGACCTCGAAGAACTCCAAGAAGGTCACTTACCCCTCGGAGAATGGGGATTCCCACGGGAATGGTGGTACCAAATGAACGCTTCAGGGTTCTCACAAATTGAATGTAGGTATGGAACCATGGGGAAGAGGTGAAGGAATCGAAGGATTTCAGTTCTTCGTACGGAGCCTTTCGTTCCTCGGCCCAAAAACTTTTCCCTTTTCGTTTGATGCGGCATCCTAGCATTCCTTCGATCCAGGGAATGGCTGGTATGGGAGCAACTCCCTTCACTAGATTGTCTTGCACTTCCAATAACCGGAAAAGGTAAGACCGGTAATCCTCGATACAGGCTTTGGGGTCCAATCGCTGGGGATCGATGTACTGATCCTCCAGGATCCCTTTAAGCACGGAAAATCGTTGAAAAGGGAACCACCCTCCCACGTCGAAACCTAGTAAGGGAGCCGATACAGGTTTGTTGTTCCAGAATGAGTAGAACTGTTCGACCTTTTGGTGGGGTTCCGTCTCATTTCGATCGGTCATGGGCAACGTTTCCTTGGTAGGATAAAAAGGAGCCTCCTTTCTGAGATTTTACTCACTTTGGAGGCTCCCTTAGGCAAGTTCGCCGTATTGAGCTGTACTAAAAGACTCCGGGGGTGAGCTATTTTTTCATCTGAATTCCACCTAGGTACTTCTTGTACAGGGCTTCCTGCTGGGTTAGGAAGTCATAGGTTTCCTTTGGTCCCATATAGGCAGCTGTCACGTACAAGGCATCGAAGGCTGCCTTCTGGTATTCTGGATTTTCCACTACCTTCTTTACCGCTGCGCTGAATCGATCGATGATTTCTTTTGGGGTTCCCTTGGGGAAGGAGTAGAAGAAGAATTTGGTGAAGGCGATGTTGTACCCCAGTTCCTTGAAGGTCGGTACATCGGGGAAGGCGGGGTTACGTTTGTCTGACAAGACTCCGATTGCCTTGAAATCACCGTTCTTTATGTAGTCCTTTACCAACCCATACTGGGTACCGATCACATCGATCTGTCCCCCTTTCAACGCAGCGGTTTTCGCGGCGGCTCCTCCAACATCTACGATGTTGAACTCTACCCCTGCCGCTTCTTGAAAGGCCAGCACATGCAGATGAGTGAAGCTTCCTACTTCAGTCGCGAAGGAGAGGGATTTCGGCTTTTCTTTCAGGATTTTTGCCAGTTCTGCCATGTTTTTGTAGGGGGCCTTTGCGTTGGCTGCGAAGATGTTCGTTTCATCCAGCACGGCAAGGGCTGCCACTTCGAAATCCTGAAAAGAATAGTCTGCCAAACCTAGCACCTTATTCAGTAACATACCGGGATGGAAGAACAGGGCCGTGTAGCCATCGGGTGCTGCTTCTTTTACTTTGCGGGTACCAAGGGTTCCACCTGCTCCCCCAACATTCACGGTAACCACGCTCTGCCCTAGCTCTTTCTCAAGATATTTCGCCAAGAGCCTACAGTTGATGTCTGTGTCTCCCCCTGCGCCTGCTGGTACCACCACTTGGATCGGCTTTTGGGGATACGCGGGCTTTGCGGCTTCTTTCCCTCCTGCGGCGAACAGTAGGGGAGATGCCATTAGCACCGCCAGAAGAATCGCTACGCTTTTTCTCATACACTCCTCCTCACACTAAAATTTGTTTTTATTCCTATAACCGAAGAAGGTCAATGGCCTCTACGGTTTTTGCCTAGTAAATGCTTTGACCAAAATCGCACCTCTGAAAAGGATGTTGTGTAGAACAACACCATAAGGTTTTCAGGTTCCAGATCCCGTTGGGCGAGCTCCCAGTCCTCCATTTCTGGTGGACCAGCCATGATCAATGTTTTACCCGAAGCTTGAATCATACGAAAGAGGGGTACTAGATCTTCCCAGGGTGGATTAGCCTCCTTCTTTTCTACAATAATCCCTTTAAAAACCTCAATACAGTTTTCGCAGGGCTCAAGCCAGCGCAGAGCATGGGCTGGAGTAGATAGGAATAAAGTACTAGGTATTCTGCCCATTAACGGCTCATAAAACATGCTTTTTATCGGGACTAGATGTTGAAACTCTATCCAGTAAGTATCTTTCCAGACTAAAAGAGGTTTGGGTGAGGAAAGAAAACAACCTCCCGCTATATATCCCAATGGGGTAGGTTTTATTTTGTCCAAGATTCTTTGGTAGAGAGAGATATAAATCGAGGTGATTTGATCCATTACCTTTTCGAATTTCCGTAGATCTGCGGAGAGTAGTCCCTTTAGAATATCTTTTCCCAGTAAGGTAGCGAGAAGGTGTATTGGTCCCGAGAAACAAGGTAGAGCAAGAGGGATGTCTTTTACCCACTGAGATACCTTTCCCAATAAGTCAAAGTAAGTGTCTACCCATGGATTACTCGAGAGAATAACTTCCGGTGCCTCGATCTTCTTTGTAAGTGCTGTGAAGTCTAAAGGGTACAGAGAGTACCCATTCTTTGTGGTTCGGATGGTGCATTCGAAAATAGCTTCCATCCAGGGGAAATCGGGGTAGATCTCCGCTGCCCAGGGAAAGGATCTGTTTAGAGTTGTCCACAGTTCGAATTCTTGTTCTAAATCCTTCAGGTCCCAGGCCTCTTGTAGATGAGAGGGCCGAAGTTCTATCCCTACAGGAAAATTGTTAGCCGATGATCGAAGGGGATAGAATAGGAGGTTCGGTTTTAAGGAAACCTGTTTGGTCATGGAGCTACTCGAAATAATGAATAGCAATAATTATGCCTTTTATACTTCGTGTGAGATGAAATCATGGAACGTTCAATGGGTAGATCGTATTTCTATGAGCTAACTGAAGTTAGGATAGACACCACATATTGGTACGTTTATGGATACAGGAAGGGGATGGTATCGGATGTTGTTTCATCTTTGAATTGAGATGAAACATTTCCCTGGACAGGGTGAAAAGATACGGGTAAGATAACTGCATGATACGGATGCTACTCATTGCTCCTTATCAGGAGTTTGCCGATCAGTTCCAACGAGTCTTTGAGGAACACAATGCGGCCCAAATTCAACAAGGGGTGGCACCCGAAAAGTATTCTCTTCATACAGTGGTAGCCAGCTGGCCATCTGAGATCCAAGGTCTTGATCTGGATTTCGAAGTGATCATCTGTAGGGGTTTCGTTTCCATAGAACTCCGGAGAATGGATCCATACATTCCTGTGGTGGAAGTGCCCGTGGCAGCCGGAGATCTCGTGCAGAGCCTCAAGAAGGCGAAGAGTGAGTTTCAAGCCAAACAGGTGACAGTATTGGGTTCCCTCAACATGGTGATGGGGGTTGAAAAATATGGCGATATCTTTGGGCTGGAAGTGAAACAGGTAGTATTGAATTCTACCGATGAAATCCGATCGGCCGTGTTGGAGGCAGTGACTCAAGGGACGAATGTGGTGATTGGAGGCGTTCGGACCTGTGCGTATGCCCGGGAATTGGGTGTCCCCTTCGTGCTTCTAGAGTCGGGTAAGGAATCGATGTGGCACAGCATTACAGAAGCAAAACGACTGGCCCATGTTAGTCGGAGAGTGGAAGAACAATCGGAAAACTTGAAAGCCATCCTGAATAAATCCTTCGAAGGGATTATTGCGGTAGATGCATACCAGAAAATCACTGTTTTCAATCACGCTGCGTCTCGCTTGTTATCCAAGTCCAGTATAGAAGTATTGGGGAAGCCAGTGGAGCAGGTACTTCCTGGTCTGAAGGGGGCAAACATCACCGAGACGGAAGACGGTTCCATTCCTGAAATCCTTCAGTATGAAAAGAAACAACTCAGTGTTCGAGGGACATCGGTGCGACTCAGGGGAGAAAGCATAGGACGAATTTACACCCTCCAGGAGGTATCCAAAATCCAGGAACTGGAAACCCGGCTGCGGGAGAAGATCTATCTTCGCGGACACTATGCGAAGCATACCTTCGAAGATATCATCGGAACTAGCCCCGCCATACTTTCGGCGATTCATACGGCCAAGCGCTACAGTGTGGTAGATTCGAATATTCTAATCCTTGGGAAGACAGGAACCGGCAAAGAACTCTTCGCTCAGAGTATTCACACGTATAGTCCTCGAAAAAACGGTCCTTTCGTGGCGGTGAATTGCGCGGCCCTGCCAGAAACCCTTTTAGAGAGTGAATTGTTCGGGTACGTGGAGGGTGCTTTTACCGGAGCTTCCAAAGGAGGTAAACCTGGGTTGTTCGAATTGGCGCATAGGGGAACGTTATTTTTGGATGAGATTTCCGAGATACCGCCCAAACTTCAGGGAAGACTTCTACGGGCCATCCAGGAAAAAGAAATCATGCGGTTGGGGCATGATAGGGTGATCCCCGTGGATGTGCGGATCATCGCTGCTTCTAACAGGAACTTGCTGGATCTGGTTAAAACGGGAACTTTCAGGGAAGACCTATACTACCGGATCGATATCCTCACTTTAGAGCTTCCCGAGCTGTCTGATAGAAAGGAAGATATTCCTGCCATCGCAGAATACTGGATCCAGCATTTTACTGCCCAGTTTGGTCTTCCTTCCGTTAAACTAACCGATCGAGCCAAACGCAAGTTGATGATGTTGGAGTTCCCTGGAAACATTAGACAACTGCGGAACCTGTGTGAAAGGCTGGTTGTCTTAAGTCAATGCCAAGTGATTGACGAGCGGGATGTGGAAAGCGCGGTCGCTAGCTATCCTACAGGTACAGTGACCGTACAACCGGTTGTGAGCACCTTTAAGGATTCCTTGCAACAGTTCGAACGGGAACGGGTGTTAACGGCATTGAAGCAGGCGGCGTACAATAAGAACATCGCGGCGAAGACATTGGGGATTAGTCGGACTACCTTGTGGAGGAGGATGAAGTCCCTTGAACTGATTTGAAACATTTTGAAAATCCTGTTCCACAGGTGCAGAGCATGAAGCTTTGGATGAGGAGGAATGTCTTGCTATCTCTCGATTTTTAAAAGAGATAAATTAATACCTTAAATTGGCATATATTTTGCTTAATAACTTAGGGAGGATATTGAACATGCGTGTAGATGCTAGAAAACGTGACCTCTACTTGGGAATTGGGTTTTTACTCTTTTCCATTGGGGTATGGATCGCTTCTTTATCCATCAAACATTTAGTTGTAGCTCGAATCAGTTCTTCCTTCGTTCCACAGCTCGCTGCGATAATTTTAGCCATACTTAGTATCATTCTGATTCTTCAGTCAGTGTTCGGAGCACCGAAGAGTTCTGCGGAAACCGAACCCGCTGCTGAACAAGAAGATCAATCTGTTTCGAAACGAAAGAGAAGGGTTCAACTGACTTTCTTATTGATCCTCTTCTACTTGCTCTTTCTGGAGCCGGTAGGATTCCTTATCACCACTGCCCTTTACTTGTTCTTTCAATTCTGGGTACTGAGCCGCCGCAAACCGAACCTTGTTGTCTATGCAATCACGGCAATCTCTACCTCGGTCATCATCTATTACTTATTTGTAAAGGTATTCGTACTTTTTCTTCCTGCAGGAATTCTTGGTTAGGAGTCGACTATGCTGGAAATGTTCTATGTTGGTTTTGCACAAGTCTTAGCGCTAAAGCCCCTCGTTTTGATCTTCCTTGGAGTGGGAGTCGGAATTGTTTTCGGGGCGATTCCTGGACTAACAGCAACGATGGCTGTCGCTCTGTTCCTCCCTATCACGTTTGGAATGCATCCAGTGGAAGGAATGTCTCTCCTGATTGGGCTTTATATTGGAGGTGTTTCTGGAGGACTTATCTCGGCCATCTTGATTAAGATCCCTGGAACCCCCTCTAGTATCGCCACTACCTTCGATGGATATCCCATGGCCGAGAAGGGCGAAGCGGGAAAGGCTTTGGGAGCAGGTATTTTCTATTCTTTCCTTGGAGGATGGTTCAGCTTCCTAGTGCTTTTTTTCATCGCTCCGCCTCTCGCGGATATTGCCTTAAAATTTGGTCCTCCGGAGTATTTTTCCATTGCGATCTTTTCCCTTACCCTGATCGCGAGCCTCTCCACAGGTTCCACGATTAAAGGATTGATGAGTGGAATCGTGGGAATCCTGCTTTCTTGCGTGGGAACCGCCCCCATAGACGCCTTTCCTAGGTTTACCTTTGGATTCAGGGAATTGGATGGAGGGTTCAACCTCCTTCCCGCATTGGTTGGGCTCTTTGCGATCACGGAGATCCTGAAAACAGCCGAATCGGATATCGAAATTAAGCTGGAACATATCGCCAACTATAAAATTAAAGGCTTTGGGTTTTCGGCCAAGGAGTTTGTCCAACAATTGGGCAATTTTATTCGATCTGCCCTGATTGGAACAGGGATCGGGATCCTACCCGGAATTGGAGGCGGGACTTCCAACATTCTTTCCTACATTGCGGCAAAGAAAATGTCCAAGCATCCCGAGAAATTCGGCACTGGAATTTTGGATGGTGTAGTTGCCTCAGAGACTGCCAACAACGCGTCCATCGGGGGGGCATTGGTGCCTTTGCTTGCCATGGGCATTCCCGGAGACACAGTAACAGCGATGCTCTTGGGTGGGCTCATGATCCATGGGCTTTCACCGGGGCCTCTCCTCTTCACTACTTCGGGGAACATCGTGTATGGGATCTTTGCCGCTCTTATCGTGGCGAACTTCGTGATGGTATTGATGGAATATTTCGGGATCCGGTTCTTCGTGAGATTGCTTAAAATCCCCAAGCATATCATGCTCCCCATTATCATCGTGTTCTGTGTGGTGGGCGCCTATGGGTTGAACAACCGGGTATTCGATGCTTGGTCGGTGATGCTCTTTGGGGTCATCGGGTATGCCTTCGAAAAATGGGGCTTCCCCTTAGCTCCCGTGATTCTCGGGTTCATTCTAGGGCCAATTGCTGAAACGAACCTTCGCCGAGGGCTTATGATGACGCAGGGGGACTTCCTCCCCTTCCTCACCAAACCGGTTTCGGGAGCTTTCCTGGTAATTGCCCTGGCATCGGTAGTCTATTCGGTGATCAAGGAGCGGAAGCGAACCAAAGGGTGAACGCTGTAAGTTGGGGGTATATGTGCGGGTAAGATAGGATACCTTCCCGCGCGGTGAGTTTTACCGTTTTCGTTGTTGTAGATAGAAAGAGATGGAGCGGTCATAGGTCCGCTCTGCCTCTTTCGAAAAGTAACAGGCGGGAAGTTCCCCCGCACTTCGATGGTAAGTGATACATTCGCAACAGATACCTTTCCGCGAACAGGGGTACGTACAGTTGCATTGTTTCAGATTAGATTCTATAGCACAATTCTTCATACATTAGTATTTTGTATGTATGAAACGAAAATTGTTCAAGATCCCTTCACGGACATGGCATTTTCCCTTACTGATAGGGACTTTTCTTTTTTTGCATCTATCCAGCTTCTCACTTAAAATGGTCTACGGTGAACCATGGGTAGATGCGGAATTAGGGTTGGTATTCACCCATTACAACACGGTTCAGATACCAGGAGATTCAGGGACCCGGTTCAGCCTATCCTCTCCCTTTGAACAGGAAAGTACTGTTTCGGCTCGCGTGCGATTGGGGTATGATTTCTACGATCGGCACTCCCTGAGCGTGTTGATAGCTCCCTTAACCCTCCGGTACACGGGCTCCCTAGAGAAGGATACTGTTTTCGAAGGGGTTACCTTTCCCAAAGACTCGTCGGTCGATGCCACGTATCGCTTCAACTCGTACCGTCTCACTTACCGATACGAGTTGGTACAGGAAAAGGCATGGAAGGTAGCTTTGGGATTGACGGGGAAAATCAGGGACGCGGAAATTCGCTTGGAAACCAGTTCTCTCAAAAGTTCAAAATCCAACGTGGGGTTTGTACCCCTAATCCATCTGTACACTTCTATTGAACCCCAGAGGAACCTGTTCCTTCTCTTAGAAGCGGATGCCCTAGTGGCACCCCAGGGGAGGGCCGAAGATGTATTGGTAGCTTTCGGGTATAAGCTCATGAAAGATCTATCGATACGCTTGGGGTACCGATTCCTCGAGGGAGGTTCCGATTCGGATGTGGTATATAATTTTTCTTACTTTCACTATACTACCGTGGGGATCCAGTACAGATTCTAGCAGTTCAGGCGATGGTCGCCATGGTTGAGTGTATGAGTCTAGGAGACCTGTGGGCCTCCATCGCCTCCCAACCCTTTTCCCGATAGATCTTGGCACTAGAAGCAGGGTCTGGGGCACCGTAGATCCCTCTACCTACAATAATTCCGTCCGCTCCCCCGATAACCGCGTCCTCTACCGTCATGTACTGTTGACCGAGATCGTCCTTCCCTTTGCGGAGTTGAACACCCGGCATGAGAAGTAGCTGCCCTTCGGGGAGTTTCTCCCTGAACCGTTTCAAGTCTTCCAACGATTCCCCATGACCGATATATCCGGCTACCCAGGCAGGATACTGTCGGCCGATTTCTATTACCTTTCGAGTGTACCCTTCGTTGATCAGGTTGTTCCGAGAGGACATCCTCGCGAGGAGAAAGGCGCTTCCGATGGAACGTCCTTCCGCGTCTCCGAACAACCCTTTCAGGATATCTTCCCCTGAAATGAGGTGCACGGTCACCGCGTCGGCCCAATCAGCGATCCTATAGATCCCTCCCCGGTACTGCATGCGGGCGGTGTTCCCGATATCGGCGAACTTACGGTCCGCCATGATGTAGAAGTCTTCCTCCTCTGCGAGGGCGGAGAGTCGAACAGGGAAGGTGGGATCAAAGTCTTCCAAGATATCCACATGGACCTTCACCATGGCAATTTCGGACGCGGTAGCTTCGAGGATTCGGAAAAAATCTGCCTTGTTGGTAGCGTCAAGACTCAGGATGAGATTCGTCTGCTTGCGATACATCAGTTCGGTAAGCTTGTCGGCAAAGGGGTTTTTCACCCGTTTGTCCGCTTGGCTCGCTTCCAGGTTCCGGGTAAAGGTACGGGCCTGTTCTGCCTGGTGGGTGGTGATTTTTCCATGGGAAAGCAGGGTGCTAAGGATTTCTTCTAGGTTCACCAAACTATGGAGTCGATACCCACGGGAACCGAGGACTTCTCTAGCTTTGAGGCTTCGATCGATGAATACGACAAAGTCTTTTACCACGAGTCCCGCCGCTTCGAAGGCTTCAGCGGTTTCGATCTTGCTTTCCCCCGTGGTGATAAGATCGTCGATCACCAAGCACCGATCTCCCTTCCGGTAACTACCCACGATGCTGCCTCCGAGCCCATAGGCTTTTTCTTCTTTCCTGCAGTAGATGAGAGGTTTGCCCAGTCGTTGTGCCACCACGGCCGCGTAGGGAAGGGCGGTGTAAGGGATCCCCGTTACCACATCGAACTCCATATCCCGGACCTTTTCTACCAACAGATCCACCATTCGTTGGAATATTTCTGGTTTGGACACAATATCTCGGAGATCGAAGTAGAAGGGACTTACCTTTCCACTTTTCAGCACGAAGTTGCCGAACTTTACCGCACCCGCGTTTTCAAGGTCCAGAATCAGGTTCGTGTGGGACATAAACTCTTCTCCTTGTCAAAGATAGGATCTACCCGGAACAGTTTCACACAGAAGGACATAAAAAAAGAGGAGCCTTTTTTGGCTCCTCTTGAAAATATACCCGGGAAAATTCGAACCCCCGGAAAGGGATTCCTGGAAAAAATTGCACCCCCTCTTTCTTTTACCTTTCCATTTACTATGAAATCAGGGTGCATAGGGTTCATAGTTTCATCGACTATACGATGGAATTTTACTATTGTCAAGCCCTCCAAATTAAGGTAATGCCTCATCCAAAAATCTAACCCTGAGACACTCCTTGCCGGTACAGTGGTACCGGCGGAGGAT
>CAKZQO010000029.1 GCA_937140905.1 uncultured Spirochaeta sp. | reverse complement strand
TGTCCAGGACAAAGCCATCCCATCCAAGGGAACTGCCTAGTTCTGCAACGATAGTACGTATACCAGAGGGAAGGATGTTATTCCGGAACTCCATTCCTTGGTTCAGAAACTGTTCCCTGCATACCATTGATACGATCCGGACGTTCTGAATCCCTGCCTGCTCAGCAGCTTTCAGAGCCAAAGACACCTCGGACCCTGTAGCCACAATGATCAGATCGGGTTTTTCGGGACAATCTTTCACGATGTAAGCTCCCCGTTGAGCGGTCTCTTGCCATTTGGGATCTGCCTTAGGGTAAACCTCGAGGTTCTGTCGACTAAGTACAAGGGCAGTCGGACCATCCGTACGGAGGAGAGCCTCTTTCCATGCCCAGGCAGTTTCTTCTGCGTCTCCCGGTCGAAAAACTCGTAAATTCGGAATGCTTCGAAGAGCAGCTAATTGTTCGATTGGCTCGTGGGTAGGACCATCCTCCCCCACAAAGATGGAGTCATGGGTAAAGATATAGATTACCGGTTGTTTCATGAGAGCCGCTAAGCGAATAGCAGGTTTCATGTAATCGGAAAACACTAGGAAGGTAGCACAGAACGGTCTTAGCCCCCTATATAAACTCATTCCATTCACGATACCACCCATGGCATGTTCTCGTACTCCAAAGTGCAGAGTTCTTCCTTTCGGATTTGTCTTACTGAAATCCCCAAACTCAGGCATGGCTGTATTGTTGGAAGGAGCCAAATCAGCTGATCCTCCTACCAAGTTTGGTATCTGTTTCGCAATGGCTTGTAGACATTTTCCACTGGCAGATCGGGTGGCAATCGAATCTCCTATCTTGAAGGAGGGAAGCTGGAGAGATCGGTATAGATCTGGAGTCTGAGTCATCCAACGGTCCCATTCTTTCCGAAGGGTTGGATTCGCCTTACTCCAGCTCGAGAAAAGGTTTTCCCACTCTTTATATGCCTTTTCAAATTGAGTTGCTCGTGCCTTAAAGTAAGAAAGTGCATCCGGATGGATAAAGAACTCCGTATCTTCCGGCACACCCATGGCGCGTTTGGCTGCACGTACCTCTTCTACCCCTAAGGGAGCCCCGTGTACTTCGTGGGACCCTTGTTTATTGGGAGCTCCCTTGCCAATGATGGATTTGAGGATGATAAGGGATGGTTTTTGGGTTTCCGCTTTGGCTTTGGATACAATATTTGCTATAGCAGGTATATCGTACATATCGCCTTGCAGTACTTGCCACCCATACGCTTCGAACCGTTTCCCTACATCTTCGGTAAAGGTAATGTCTGTAGGACCTTCGATGGAGATCCTATTGGAATCATAGAAAACAATCAGTTTACCCAGCCCTAGATGACCAGCGAGGGAGGCAGCTTCCGAGGCAATTCCTTCCATCATACAACCATCTCCCGCGAGGGCATAGGTATAATGGTCGATGATTTTGTGGGTATCCGTGTTGAACGTTGCGGCCAGCATCCGTTCAGCAATGGCCATTCCAACCGCATTGGCAATTCCTTGACCAAGAGGGCCTGTAGTAGTTTCCACACCGGGGGTATGTCCATACTCCGGGTGACCAGGAGTGCGAGAATGGAGCTGTCGGAAGTTCTTTATATCATCGAGGGTTAGATCATAGCCGGCAAGGTGTAGCAGGGAATAGAGGAACATCGATCCATGCCCTGCGGAAAGGATGAATCGATCCCGGTTGGGCCATGAAGGCACCTTTGGATAGTGCTTGAGGATTTCACCATACAACAAAGCCCCTAGTTCTGCGCAGCCTAAGGGTAATCCAGGATGACCAGAGTTTGCCTTTTGTATGGCATCCATCGAAAGAGTCCTAACGGACAACGCTACCGCTTGTAGTCCTTTGATATCCATTATGTTTTCCTCCATGGTAGGGAAGATACCGGATTTTTCTTTGTTCGCAAAGGGGAAAGACAGATAGCATCGTGATTGGTATTGGGTGTGAACACCACCCATGGATATGGATGAAGCTGTTCCTACAACCGACGGTTCAATTCTTCCAGGATTTGGGAGAAATCGATATTCTCTGCTTCGAGGAATACGAGAAGATGATACAAAAGGTCTGCGGCTTCTACGATCGCTTCTTCCCGCTTGCGAGCGAGAATAAGTTCAACTGCTTCTTCTCCTAGCTTCTTACGGATCTTTTCGATCCCCGAATCGAACAGTTGGCCCGTGTAGGATTCTTTAGGTCTCCGCGCTTTCCGTTCTTTGATGATTTCCAAGAGAGTAGACAATTGTCCATCTCCGCTTAAAGAGCCGGAAGAGGAGGGGAGGGGATTTTCATTTGTATTAGTAACGGGATAGGAAGAGATAGAGACTTCAGCATAGAAGTAGGATCCTCGATCTTCAATCCGTTGTAGGATCCTTTCATTCCCGTTTGGCAAGAGGTGATCCGCTTCGGGGTGTACGGCCCATAGGGTACCCCGTTCTAGACTCTTTTTATAACCCTTTGAATCTGTATAGGCCAGGAAGAGGAATCTGCCCGATTCATCACATACAATCAATGGATGGAGGTCTTCCTGCATGGGGGAACTCCTTTAGTATACCATTAAAACTCTACCAGGGCATCTGCACTGGTTGGGGGTACTTAGAGAGAATCTCCTCTAAATTAATCTTACCCTCGTAGTACGCCTTCCCAATAATGATTCCCACAATCCCGTGATTCGGTTGCCTGTGAGGTTTCCCAGAATACTCATCCTTAGATCCAAACCGATTCGAATGTGCGTTTGCTGAGGTAAGGGTTACTTGATGGATATCTTCCTGAGAGGATACCCCACCGGAAAGTATCACGGGGAGACTGGAAAGCTCTGCCAACTGAAGTGCCCGTGCAGCATCGGGTCCTTTCAGGGTTCCATCCCGATCAATGTTCGTGTAGATGATGCCAAGCATCCCCATCTTACTAGCGAGGAGGGCGGCCTCCGAGTCGGCTATTTCTGTTCCCTCTTGCCAGCCAGAAACTCGAACAATTCCCCCCCGCGCATCGATTCCCGCCAGAAACAACCTCCCATATTGATCCACCCATCGGGAAACCGTGTCAGGAACCCGTATAAACATGGTTCCTATCACAAGCCTCTGTATACCAAGATCTAACAGTTCTCGTACGTCTGCCTCTGTTCGGATTCCTCCACCGACCTCCAACACGCAAGGAACTGCTTGCCGAATCTTCTGAATCCATGATCGATTGTTCCCCTGGCCTTTCGCGGCATCGAGGTCCACAATATGGATACGTTTCACTCCCGCATCGGCAAAATACTTAGCCTGTTCCACGGGATTCCGAGGATACCGTACCGCAGTCTCATAATTCCCTTGATGGAGGCGGACGCACGAACCACCTAAAAGATCGATGGCTGGGATGATCACCATGGGGCAACTATAGACATTCGCTTTGTTATTGACAATAGGAAAGGCCCTGGATACCCTCCAGAGAAAGAACCATCATGACTAAAGCGCGAAAGGCAATTCTGGAAACAGTAGAAGATTCTTTGGTGCCTCTTTCTGCCAGCGAGATTCACAAGAAGATAACGCGTCCAATGGATCTTGTCACGGTATATCGAGCATTGAAATACCTGGAGGATCATGGATTCCTGGAGTCCTTCAGCTTCACCTGTTCGGAAAAGCGTACGGAAAGGTATTATTACCGAAGGCGGGAACCTCACGTGCACTTTTTCCACTGCGAACAGTGCCATACCTTTCTGGATCTCGGAAAATGCCAGTTGGATACCCAGGTTGTTCGCCTGGAAGCTCAATACGGAGTTCAGATCTCTACCCATACCCTCTATTTCACGGGGATCTGTGCCAGTTGCCTGAGCGCCAGGGGACGTACTACAGATACAGGTCTACAGGAGAATTAGAACTCACTTATTATCCATAAGAGGAGTCGCAGGATGGATATAAATACACTATTTCGTCTAGACGGCCGGGTGGCTCTCGTTACTGGTTCCAGCCAAGGGCTTGGAAAAGTGCTGTCAAAAGGGTTAGCGTCGGCTGGTGCTCGGGTGGTACTGAACGGACGGGACGCCACCAAGCTCGCGAAAACGGTGGAGGAGTTCCGCTTGGAAGGGTACGACGCCTACGGGTACGCCTTCGACATCACAAAACGTGAGGAGACCGACCCTGCCATTGAACGGATCGAACGGGAAGTGGGTCCCATTGAGATCCTGGTGAACAACGCAGGGATACAACGCAGAGCTCCCCTTCATGAGGTGAGCGACGATACCTGGAACGAGGTTCTCGCTACTAATCTAACCGGTGCCTTCATCGTGAGCCGTAAAGTCGCCCAAGGGATGATCCAACGGCGACGGGGAAAGATCATTTTCACTTGTTCCCTCATGTCTGAATTAGGCCGAACCACCACGGGCCCCTACACGGCCGCTAAGGGAGGGGTAAGGATGCTGATCCGGGCTATGTGCGTGGATTGGGCCAAGTATAACATTCAAATCAATGGGATCGGACCTGGATACTTTATCACCGAGATGACCCGTCCTTTAGCGGAAAATCCT
>CAKZQO010000028.1 GCA_937140905.1 uncultured Spirochaeta sp. | reverse complement strand
AAAACGTTTCTATACTGCAGCCGAGAGAGCTTTGATCTCTCTTCCCGGAAAAGTGGTTAGCGTTGAAGGGGTAGAGGAGGCTAGAAAAATATTCGAAGTAAAGGACGTTTTCTTAAGGGTCCAGAAGGGAGATTCGGTAGTGTTTCCCACTAACAATGTGGAAAAATGTGGCAACGTTATTGCGGTGGCAGAGGAAAGGGGTAGGGCGGTTCAAGCGGCAGAGAATGCGGTATCTATCATCTTGATCAAGCTGGATCCAATGAACAAGGATACCGAACAGTTTTTGTTTACCCCTAAGTGGAAGGATGGACGTTCCTGTTTTCCCTTGGACGATTCCCTCCTGGAGCAATTGCGTTCCCTTCCCTGGGATACGGTGGCAGAAGGGAAGGTGGTAGAACCTAAAAAGGATGGGCGAAGGGCCAATATTCTTCTTGCTCCGAACTGTCCAATACCTATTCTTGCGTTTCATTCTTCTCCGTCCCTGGAAACCTTGATGAGTTGGAACTACCTCACCTTCGGTAAGGTGATGGAGCGGATCGGATCCATGGCAGCACAATGGAAGAAGGCCCCCTGGGTTGGTAGGTGGATTCCCGGCGCTCTTTTCTGGTACGTTGCCTTACGAGGAGGACTCCAGGGATTAGTGTGGATGTTGGACCGGTGCTCTGGATACTCAACCCTGGAAGCGTTGCAGGAGAAGGTAAAAGAATGGGCGCGCGCCGTTGGGTTTTAACTCTCATCGTTCTTTGCGTGATCACGTTTCCTGTCTGTGCAGGAGAGTATCGGGACATAAGTGAGTTCCTTTCTAAGTCTGAACTGGAACTTCAATGGAACCCCTTCTTGAAGATCGGCGTATTCCGGATTGGATATTCCGTTGTTTCCTTTCGCGTAGATGAACCCTGGGTACTGATTAACTACCGACAGAAAATGAAAATCGATCCCATCATCGAGAAAGAGGGAACCCTCCAATGGACGAAAAAGACCGAGGAGGCGATCTATGGAGCCCTCGTCGGGTTGCATAAAGGGGGACCAAGAGTAGCGGCGATTTTCATTGATCCAGGTCATGGAGGAAAAGATCCGGGAACTGTTGGAAGGCACCAGATCGGAAAGGAAACATTGGAATTGAAGGAGAAGGATATAGTTCTGAAAACCTCCCTACTTCTGGCGGACCTATTAAAAAAAAGGTATCCAGAAAAGAAGGTGATCCTTTCCCGAAGCGATGATCGGTACCTGACCTTGGAGGAACGCACTGAAATGGCCAATTCCATCTCGGTGGATCCGGAGGATGCGATCATCTATGTGTCTATCCATGTGAATGCGTCGTTGAATCCCAAGGCTAGAGGGTTCGAAGTGTGGTACCTGCCTCCCCAGTACAGAAGGAAACTGATCGACAGTGATCGGGTGGGAACGGAAAACAGAGAGATTGTCCCTATTTTGAACATGATGCTGGAGGAAGAGTACACAATAGAGAGTATTCTTTTGGCCAAGCATATTCTTGATTCGATGGAAGAGTCAGTAGGTTCCTTATCGGAGAATCGTGGTCTTAAAGAAGAAATCTGGTTTGTGGTTAGGAAGGCAAAAATGCCTTCAGTGCTGGTGGAAATCGGATTCATTACCCATGAAGAGGAAGCGAAACTCCTGAACCAGTCCGAATACTTGCAGAAGATTGCCCAGGCAATCTACAATGGGATTGTCCGGTTTATCGGAACCATCGATCAACCTACGAGGCGGGCAAAGTCACCATGAGAATTGATTGGAAGGATGTTAGAACAGCCCTAGTGGACTTTTATCAGAGAACACCCAAGAGAAATCTACTAAGTGGTGGCCTTTTTCTTCTTTCCTTTCTGGTTGCCTTTTTTTCTTTTTCGCTATCCCATTTTTCTCGAGAAAAACATCTAGTCTTTTTTTTAGAATATCAAAAAGGGACATTGGCAGGGGAAGTTCGTTCCATTCCTTGGAAATATTCGTTGGAGGATCGGGTTCTAGGACTAGTGGAAGAGCTCCTATGGGGACCCATGGATCCCCGATTCCAACGGGTGTTCCCATTGGGGTCGAAGGTACAATCCCTCCTAATTCGAGGTAGGAACCTCTACATAGATCTCTCTCCCGATGTGTTATTTGCCAGTGAAGACATACGGGTCGGTTGGGATGAACGGTTCCGAATCCTTCGAAAAACTCTCAGCTTTAACTATCCTCGATTTAAACAAATTTTTCTTACAGTAAATGGTCAACTGCCTGGGAATCCTCCCTTCTTGGCTCAAAATCCAGAAAAACAAAAGAAAATGGTAGTTTAAGATACATGGTACCCCCTGGACCTACGCAGCCCATTGGGCTAACTCATCTTTGTACTGAACCAGTAG
>CAKZQO010000027.1 GCA_937140905.1 uncultured Spirochaeta sp. | reverse complement strand
ATCTCTTTTAACGTCCATTTGTCTAGAGCGAGCTTTACCTGCGCGATATCCGCGTGTTGGGTCATCAATGCGTAGAACGATTCGATCTGCTTTCTATATTCCTCGATTGGGAATCCCATTAGAGCCTCCTCTTCCTTTGGTTTTAAATCCTGCGCTAGGCTAGTATCCTGATCCGTGTCATTCCCCAGAGCGAGAACTCGAACGAACTTTATTGGAACCTGATCTGAGAGAAACTTGTTACGGTGCTATTTCGTCGAGTACCTGGGCTATTCAACAGGTGCCAGGCGGTGTACAGTTCCGCGAAAGGAACGTCAGCCGACATCCCGTCCACGGGTACGACCACGTTCAGCCCCCGTAAAGCGGCACCCGTTGCCGTATGGAGAACAGCCCCATGGGCGGCAGTACCCGCGATGATCACGGTCTTGATTCCCCGGTCGGTAAGGATCTTTTCCAGATCCGTCTTATAAAACTTGTCCACCCCCGAGCGCACCACGGGTTCCTGGGGCAGGGGGGATAGTTCGTCCACGATGTCCTGGGGCGTGGCCGTACTGGTGAGGCTATGGGCCACGAACACTCCCTTGCTCCTGCAAAGTTCCAGGAAGGCCTTTACCTTGGGGATAGAGGCCACGCACCGGGGCCGTGCCTGGGCCGTGCAGCTATTCTTCTGGATATCCAGCACCAGAAACGCCGTGGTTTTAGGATCCAGGGTCACTTGTTTTAATTCCGGTGCCTGGGGAATCTGGATACTGTTCCATTCATCGATCAGGGTCTTTTCCTGCGCGAACAGCGCCAAGGCCTTTGGCAACACGGCCCCTAATCCAAGAATCAATACCATCATTAGCCAACCTTTTCGTTTCATGCAGCACCTCCTCACTTTTCCACGATCGTATAGGAGGCTAGAGCCTCCGCGGTTTCCACTCCAACCACCGAGACGCCTGCGCTGGCCGGGCCGCTAGAGCCTCCTCCGCCATCGCTCTTCTTCAGTACCGTAAGCCCCCGGCTTAGGACTTCCTTCGCTTTCCCAGGTAGGTCGGAAAAGGCGGTTTCTATGTCGGCGAACTGCTGGGTGGAGGCAACCACCTTGATGAACTCCGCGCCAAAGGGCGGGCCTAACTGGAACCGGAAGGGGTAGGAAGCGTCGGGTATGGTAACCATCGTGCCTCCTTTTACCCGGTTGTCCTTATAAAAGGGGTTGGGGAAGATCAGTTGGACCTTTCCATTCACGTCGATATGGTACACTTTGAGGTACGCGTCCTGGTTGACGAACACATGGATCGTCAGGTCTTCCCCGTTCTTGTACACCGCGCCAGTTCCCCGGCTCGTCACCGCCCGTACCACGAGGGATCCCTTGGAAGCGGCAAGGAGGTTTTCCAGGTCCTTTTTCTCGTCCATCGCTTTGCCCAGAGCCGGAGGTTCCAGATCGATCCGGGGTGGAAGTTCCTGGCCAGACATCAGGACATCGGTACTACCCAAAAGCTCCCCCGTGGTCAGGCTTGCCAGTTCCAGATGCAGGCGTACCGTTCCTTTTGGTTCCTTGAAGTACTTGCCGTACAGGACAGCGTCCACATCGGTAGTCTTGAAGAAGTCCCGGTACAGTTGCCGGAACTCGGGATCCATGTTCTCCACCGCGTGACGGGCGAAGAGCTTGATCCGCTGGGATCCCTGTAAAGAGGTAGCCAGTCGCTCTTCCAAATACCGGGAAAAAGCGCTTCCCAACCCCGTGTACTCATAGGTAAAGGTACCAAAGGCGGCGGTCAGAACGGGCTTGAAGTAGTTCTTCGCCATTCCCTCCACCGCTTCCGCCACCTGTACTTCCCAGGGAGGAGCGGCGGAAAGG
>CAKZQO010000026.1 GCA_937140905.1 uncultured Spirochaeta sp. | reverse complement strand
GTGTATTCCGCATCCAAATGGGCCGTTTGGGGGCTCACCGAAGCGCTGCGACAGGAAGCATGGAATTTAGGCAAGCGAGGGGTTCGATTCTCCAGCATCCATCCTAGCTACGTGGCTACGGGACTCTTCGCGGGAGCAAAACTGAAAGGATTAGGAGCCTTTATTGTGCCGCGAATATCTTCCCACGACGTGGTAGCCAAAGCGGTGGTAGTGGACGCTTTGGGGAAAGGACGACACTGCCCCAAACGCCCCCGATCCGTTCGCAGCGCCCTTGTTTTCCGGGCCTTGCTTCCGGATTTCCTGTTTCAACACCTCCTGCGGTTCCTCGGTGTTCATGCCAGTATGTCTACTTGGAAAGGGTATTCCCATGATCCTCACAAACGATAAATTCCAACCTCGTCGAACAGGTTCCTGGATCTATAATCCCGCCACTGGGGAACGGTTGGCAGAGATCCTGGAACACGATCCTGAGACTGTACCTCTCATGGTGCAGCAAGCTAGAAAAGCGCAGACGGAATGGGAAACGGTTCCCTATAGGATAAAGCGACGGTTCGCCTATGAAGCGTCCCGCTGGATCCATCAGCATGCAGATACTTTAGCTCTTGCCATAGCCCAGTGCACAGGGAAGACTCGCACCGAAGCTTTAGCCACTGAAGTTCTTCCCGCCGCCATTGCCTTTCGATACTATAGCCAACGTATCCCCCACATAGTCCATCCCAAACGCCTTCCATCCAGTTCGTTTCTTTTCTTAAACAAGAAATCCATCCAATACCGGGTTCCCTATGGGGTAATTGGGATCATCACCCCCTGGAACTATCCCTTCGGGATTCCGGTGCACGAGGTGGCAGCTTCACTTCTGGCAGGAAATGGGGTACTCCTAAAAGTAGCTACCCAATGCCAGCCAGTTGGAGAACTGATCCAACGAATGATTCTGGAAGCGGGTTTCCCTTCGGAGCTGTTCCACGTAGTTTATTTGAGTGGTTCCAAGGTCGGAGCTGCCTTCCTCGATGGGGGGATAGACAAGCTGTTCTTCACGGGCTCCACCGAAACAGGGCGAATCCTCATGGAGGAGGCGGGCAAGAGGCTAATACCCGTTTCTCTCGAATTGGGAGGTAATGATGCGATGATCGTGCTCTCCGATGCTCCCCTCGAGCGAGCAGCTGCGGGGGCCGTATGGGCAGGAGTATCCAACTGCGGGCAATCCTGCGGAGGGGTGGAACGGATCTACGTGGAACGTCCAGTGTACAAGGATTTCCTCGCCCTCCTCCGCCAGGAAGTGCGCCAGATCCGTCAAGGACCGGATGGCTTTGATGTGGACATCGGCTCCCTCACCACCGAAGAACAGCGGAAAAAGGTGATTGCTCAGGTTCAGGACGCTCTCTCGAAAGGAGCTCGCATCCTGGAAACATCCCCTTCCCCTCTCAAGCCCTCTATAGAACGTTCGGTTGGTACAGGAATTACTCTAGAACCCGCTTCGACTGAAAGCGCGTATCCAGAACCCCTCTTCTACCCTGTCCAGATTATAGAAGTGGACAATGATACGGGGCCCCTCATGCAGGAGGAAACCTTTGGCCCCATTCTGGCTGTATCGGTAGTAGACACAGAAGAGGAAGCGATACGGCGAGCCAACGCCACTTCGTATGGTCTCACCGCCTCCATCTGGAGTCTTTCCAAGGAACGGGTAGCCCGCGTGGCCTCTCGACTCCAGGCAGGGGTGATCACCGTGAACGATCATCTGATGAGCCATGGCATGCCAGAAACCCCCTGGGGTGGGTTCAAACAATCCGGTATTGGAAGAACCCACGGGGATCCTCTGATCGAAGAAGTTACCCAGGTAAAAGTGGTAGTTTGGGAAAGGCTTCCAAGGATGAAGCGGAATATCTTCTGGCAACCAATCGATTCCACTGTGTACGATGGACTGAAAGGAGCTCTAGCCCTGGCGGTTGGAAAAGGGATCTCCAAACGGTTACAGGGATTTGGGAACTTGCTTCACCTCCTGGTAAAAAGAATCCGATTCTTTTAAGACGATTCTACAAGCCCACACAGGGCATTAGAATCGTTATAAACGTCCTTTCGAGCGCTTCTCATCCCAACGGTGTTTCTGGTATAGTTACTACTCGTTATGGGAGAAGAGAATCGCACGACAAGCAAAGATTTCATCCGGGAAATGATCGATCAGGACTTGAAAGAGGGAAGGTACAAGGAAGTAAAAACTCGCTTCCCTCCAGAACCAAATGGATACCTTCACATCGGTCACGCGAAATCCATCTGCCTCAACTTCGGAATCGCGAGGGATTACAATGGAACCTGCAACCTACGGTTCGATGACACGAACCCCACTAAGGAAGAGGTGGAGTACGTCGAATCCATCATGGAAGACGTTCGCTGGCTTGGGTTCCAATGGGACGGACTGTTCTATGCGTCCGACTACTTTGAACAGCTCTATCAATGGGCAGAGTTCCTCATACGAAAAGGGCTGGCCTACGTGGATGATTGCTCGGCCGAAGAGATTAGCGCCATGCGAGGCGCCCCCACTGAACCGGGGAAACCCAGTCCTTTCCGGAACCGTAGCGTGGAGGAGAACCTAGACCTGTTTCGAAGGATGCGGGCTGGGGAGTTTCCCGATGGTAGCCGGGTTCTTCGGGCTAAGATCGACATGAACTCTCCCAACCTCAACATGCGAGATCCGGTGTTGTACCGGATCCGTCGAGCCACTCACCACCGCACGGGAGACGCGTGGTGTATCTATCCCCTGTACGACTTTGCCCATGGGCAGAGCGATGCTATTGAGGGGATTACTCATTCCATCTGTACCCTCGAGTTCGAGAATCACCGACCTTTGTACGATTGGTTTCTGGAAGCTTTGGAACTCCCTCACAAACCCCGCCAAATCGAGTTCGCTCGGTTGAACTTGTCCTACACGGTCATGTCCAAACGAAAACTTCTCGAGCTTGTGCAGGAAAAAATCGTATCCGGCTGGGATGATCCAAGGATGCCTACCATCTCTGGCCTTCGCCGCAGGGGCTACACTCCCGAAGCCATCCGTACGTTCGCCGAACGCATAGGAGTGTCCAAGGTGAACAGTCTGGTGGACATCAACTTCCTCGAACATTGTCTTCGAGAAGACCTGAACAAGCGGGCTCAACGGGTTATGGCAGTCCTGAATCCGTTGAAAGTGGTCCTCACCAACTATCCAGAGGATCAAGTCGAGTGGTTCGATGCGGAGAATAATCCTGAAGACCCCGCTGCAGGAACTCGGAAAATCCCCTTCTCCCGAGAACTCTACATAGAACAGGAAGACTTCATGGAAGTTCCCCCCAAGGGGTATTTCCGGCTTTCCCCTGGTGCAGAAGTACGGTTGAAGCATGCCTATTACATCACTTGCAAGGAGGTAATTAAAGATCCCTCCACCGGTCTTCCGATCGAACTGAGATGCACCTACGATCCTGAATCCCGAGGAGGGAGTACTCCAGACAACCGGAAAGTAAAGGGAACCCTCCACTGGGTTTCTGCCCCGCACGCAGTGGATGCGGAGGTTCGTCTCTACGACCATCTATTCACTATAGAAGATCCTTCTGACATACCCGAAGGAAAGGACTGGAAAGAGTATATCAATCGGGATTCTCTAAGACGTCTTTTCCATTGCAAGGTAGAGCCGAGTTTGAGAGACGCGCGACCGGGCGACAAGTTCCAATTCCTCCGGCAGGGTTACTTCTGTGCTGACTTGAAGGACCATTCCTCCGATCATCCGGTTTTTAACCGAACGGTCACGCTGAAAGACTCTTGGTCTAAAATCGTAAAGAAAGGAATTGGATGAAATGATAGAACTATCCGATAATAACATTGATTAGCCATGAAAAAGATGCCGGTTATCAGTACAGACTTAGAGCTAAACGGTGTTATTAAACGGATTACCGAGAAGTTCCACGATGTGTTCGTCCCCGAGTTTCTGGAAAGCGCGGAAGAAGGTTTAGAGTACCTCAAATACGAACTGCCCGAAATGAGTCTCATCAACCTCTCCGATTTCAAAATCGACGCTAAAAAAATCCTGGACGATATCAAAGCGGATCCCTGGCTTCACTATGGAGGAATCATAGGCGTATACATCCGCAAAGACACTCAGAAAGCGGAGGAAATGGTAAAGAACTCCAACATCATCAGCCTCATCCCCCGATCCGAGATGGTTTGGGGGTTCTACCGGGTGCTCAAGATCATTTACCAGAACCGACATTTCCTCTTCCATCGGGACCTGCAACGGGATCTGTTGAAAACGATTTCAGGTACCTTTACGATGGAGAACGATCCTTTTCAAATACGAACCTACATTAATCTCATCACCAACTACCTGTTCAATCTCGGATACCTGAACCAAGAACGGAGGGATCGACTCCACGTGGCTCTCTTCGAGCTCCTCATGAATGCCGTAGAGCATGGGAACTGCGAAATCACCTACGAGGAGAAGACGAGATGGTTGGACGAAGGGAAAGATAGCCTCGATTTGATCCGAGAGAAACTGAAGGATCCCCGGATTCGGGACAGGAAGGTCTACTTCTCCTATCGAATTGGAACCGACGCATCCACGTTTACCATACAGGACGAAGGGAACGGGTTCGACTGGAGAAAACACCTCTCGGACACGAAATCAAAACTGGAGCTTCATGGGCACGGGATAAAAATGACCCGTCTCTATGTGGAGAACCTCCGGTACAACGATAAAGGGAATGCGGTATCCTTCGATGTCCGACATCAAACTGGAAAGGGAGACGTCGTTCCGGGTCTTTTCGCTAACCGTCAGGAAGTGGTTTTTGAAGATGGAGAAACGGTTTTCACGGAAGGGGAAGAGAGCAACTATCTCTACTACATCGCCGAAGGAACCTTAAAGATCTATTCGAATGGAAAGCATATTTCTACCCTGACCCCCGAAGACATCTTACTAGGGGAAATGTCTTTTCTCCTCAACAATCGTCGTTCCGCCACAGTGATCTCAGAAGGTCGTTCGGTACTCTACAAGATCTCGAAGAACGAGTTCATGAACGTGGTGAAAGAAAAGCCCCACTACGGAATCCTCCTGGCCCGTCTCATTGCGCAGCGGTTGTCCAAACTGAACACTCATGTAGCAAATCTGAAAGGAAAGGCCATGTGAAGAGTTTGGAGAATCCCAAAATCTCTTCTTCTATCCTGCTCATCGATGATGATGAACTGTTCGTCGAATACTTGAAGACCTTGCTCGAGGGATTTGGATACACCCATACTGACGCAGCCTTAACAGGTAAGGAAGGTCTTTTAAAAGCAGAGCAGAAAGAATATGGCCTTATACTGCTAGACCTCATGCTACCTGACATTTCTGGCTTTTCTATCCTGGAAGCCCTTCACAAGAAGGATCCCGATCTGCCGATTGTGGTGATCACCGCGAAGGACAAAGTAGAAACGGCCGTGGAATGCATGAAACTGGGGGCCTTCGACTTCCTCACGAAACCCCTTCAGGAAGCTCGCCTCTTGCCTATCCTCCAACATGCCCTAACGATTCGCACCCTTCGGGAGACAGTTATCACCCTCCAGTCAGGGGGAATACTCTGGCGCCTGCGAAACCCTGAAGCCTTCCGAGAGATCATAACCCAGAGTGAGCTGATGCGGGAGGTATTCTCCTACGTGGAGGCCATCGCTCCCTCTGGAAAGGCTGTCCTCATCACCGGAGAGAGTGGAACCGGTAAGGAACTGATTGCCCGTACCTTGCATAGGCTCAGCGGCCGGAAAGGACGGTTTATCTCGGTAAACATCGCGGGGCTGGATGATACCCTTTTCTCCGACACGCTCTTTGGTCATGTGAAAGGGGCATACACAGGAGCCAATACGGATCGAAATGGCTTGGTTCAAGAAGCAGCCGAGGGGACCTTGTTTCTCGACGAAATAGGAGACATGGAACCCTCCTCCCAGGTAAAACTCCTTAGACTTCTCCAGGAAGGAGAATACTACCGTCTCGGCTCGGATATCCCCCACCAGTCCACCGCAAGAATCTTAGCAGCCACCAATACCGATTTGTACACGAAAGTACGGGAAGGTAAGTTCCGAGCCGACCTATACTACCGGCTGGTAGCCCATCGGATCGAGCTACCCCCTCTGCGAGACAGGAAGGAAGATCTCCCCCTACTCATAGAAACCTTCCTAGATCGAGCGGCTAAAGAACTTCAAAAACCCAAACCTAGTGTGCCTCCGGAACTTCTCTCTATCCTTTCAGAGTATTCATTCCCAGGCAACATCCGGGAGTTACAATCCCTCTTATACGATGCGGTGAGTCGTACCGAGGGGACTCTGTTAAATATAAAACCCATCCTATCCTACCTTCAAAGCCAATCCAGATCGAACAAAGGGGAACAAGAGCACAAACAACTGAAACCACCGGATAGTTCCATACCGTTTTCTTTCCTACCCTCCGCTCCAGGAAGCGGCGAAAGAATCCCTACTTTGAAGGAAGTGGAAGAAGCGCTGGTTCGGCACGCTTTGACCCTTACCGGTGGGAACCAGAGTGCAGCTGCCAAGCTCTTGGGTATCTCTCAATCCACCCTAAGTCGATGGATCCAGCGTCTTGCAAAATGATTAAATTATCCATTCTGCATAGAACAGTATGCAGTATGCATAGATTGAATCTCACTTCCTGTACAACCTAAACGAAAGAAAATCGATTCCCCAGCGACATCTTTTTTCTATTTATATATAATATAATTAGTTAATAAGTTAGCATCTCGAGTCGATATTTCTATCCTGAGTTGGCATTCTTTTTGCTTTATTTTAAACAAAAGTATATAAAAATAAAATGTAGGGTATTTAAAAAAGTTTTTTCCTGCCGCTCGGCCAAAGCCGAGCGGCTTGGTTTTTATAACCCCCTTCATCTCTATTGTCAGATCCCTTGGAAATGGGTATAGTTAACGGTAAGGAAGAAAGGTTCAGGAGTATAGATAGATGAAGGCAAAGACGGATTTTCCTAGTATCAACGAAACCCCTCCGGAGGGGTTAAAACCTGACGGGAAACCATATCGTGTTCTCATTGTGGATGACTCCCTTTTCGTAGCGAAACAATTAAGTCAGATCCTATCTTCTGCGGGTTTCGAAATTGCCGCTACTGCTTCCAATGGAGAAGAAGCGATAGAAAAATACAAAGAACTCCATGGATCCATAGATCTCGTAACGATGGATATCACCATGCCTAAAATGGACGGCATCACGGCACTGGAAAAGATTATGGAATTCGACAAACAAGCAGTGGTAGTGATGATCAGTGCTTTGGGAAAGAACGACCTGGTAAAGAAGTCGCTTCTCTTAGGAGCAAAGAACTATATCGTTAAACCCCTAGATCGGAAAAAAGTTCTGGAACGAGTGGTAATGGCTCTGAAAAAATAATAGATTGGGAGGTGCGGTATGGCAAAGAAAAGTGATGGAAGTCCTAAGAAGACGGGCAAGGCATCTTCGAACCCTACTCGTCCTTCCCTTGAACAGCTACAGGAAGAAATCCGTGCCAAAGCACACGAGTTCTATTTACGAAGGATTTCGTCGGGTGAACCAGGGGATGATCTGTCCGACTGGTTAAGGGCCGAAGCTGAAATCAAGCAAAAATATAATCTCTAGGAATCCCTTGGCATCTGTCTCCTCCCCCCTAGAATCCGGACCAACCGTCTTTTTATCCGGACAGAAAGGATTACGGATCCCTTTTTTCATTCTCCTACTAAGGAAATCTATTCGCTTATTCCTCACGATGCTCCTCATCCCAACGGTGGTATTTTTCGTGTTGCGAATAATTCCGGGCGATCCCGCCCTAGTGGTGGCTGGATTCGATGCTCCTCCAGAAGTAGTGGAAAATCTCCGCTCGAAGCTGGGCACTAACCGACCTCCATTAGAACAGTACGAAGAATGGATCCTTTCCGTTGCCCAGCTTGAGTTTGGAACGAGCCTCATATCCAATGAACCCGTTCTGAAACTAATTCTAGATAGATTCCCCCTTACTCTAAGTCTCGCTGTGGCAGGGATGCTCTGTGCCCTTCTCATCGCCATCCCCCTAGGGGTCATGTCGGCTGTGCGCAGGTGGACTCTTTGGGATTATGGGGGAATGGTATTTTCCCAAATTGGAATCTCCTTGCCTAGTTTTTGGTTGGGAATTATCCTCCTGTTGCTCTTCGCGGTGAAGTATCCTCTATTCCCTCTGTTTGGGGGGGATTCTCCCTGGCACCTCGTGCTTCCTTCTGTGGCACTGGGCATCAACCGTGGTGCCGTATTACTCCGCTTGGTACGAACAGCTATGATCGAAGAACTGGGAAAAGAATACATCATCACGGCACGTTCAAAGGGCCTGCCAGAACTGGTGGTCCGATACCGACATGCTCTGCGAAATGCCCTTTTACCCGTACTGACCATTGCGGGAATTCAATTCGGGTACATGCTGGGAGGAGCCATTATCCTCGAACAGGTTTTTTCTCTACCAGGGTTGGGTAGGTTGATCCTCTCGGCAGTATTTCAAAGGGACTTTCCCGTTATTCAAGGAGGAACCTTATTTGTCGCTGCCGTATTTTCCCTGGTGAACTTTCTTGTAGATCTTCTGTACTCTTTGGTAAATCCTAGGATACGGGTAGGTTGATGGGAACAGAAGTACTCCTGGAAATCAAAGATTTATCTGTGGAGTTCACGGCCCATCAAAGGAAGATCCCGGCTGTTCGAGGGATCGACTTAACGATTCTTCCCGGGCAATTCCATGCGTTGGTGGGGGAATCGGGTGCAGGGAAAACCGTCACTTCCCTTTCCATTCTTCGCCTGCTACCCTCCAACGTTACGAGCCTTCGAGGATCTATCAAGTTCAACGATCACGACCTTCTTCAGTTATCAGAAGAAGTGATGCGAAACCTTCGGGGCAGAGAAATTAGCATGATCTTTCAGGAGCCCGCAAAGTACCTGAACCCCTCCTTGAAGGCCGGTGTCCAGGTAATGGAGGCGATCCGGTATCACATGGGGTATTCGGAAAAAGCGGCTCGGGAACGGGTGTGTGAACTATTCGAGAAAGTAGGACTTTCGGACCCCGAACTCGCCTTCGATCGGTATCCCCATGAGTTCTCTGTCGGCATGAAACAGCGGGTGATGATCGCCATGGCCATTTCCTGCAATCCTTCCCTCCTCATTGCCGACGAACCTACAACCTCCCTGGACGTGGGGGTACAGAGACAGATCATCCATCTCCTGTTAGATCTGCAACGGTCTTCCAAGATGGCAATTCTCTACATCACCCATGATCTAGGAATCGTGCGGTACGCGGCGGATGTGATCTCCATCATGTACGCGGGCAAGATCATCGAATCCGCTCCAAAGGACCTCTTGTTCACCTCTCCCCTACATCCCTACACCCGTCTTCTCCTCGCTTCGATCCCTTCCCGAGAGAAACGAGGAACCCGCCTGCAAGGCATTCCGGGAACCGTTCCCAACCCCGAAGACATCCCCCCTGGATGTGCCTTTCATCCCAGGTGTCCTTTGGCCCAACAAAAATGCAAAGAGAATGTACCTCCCCTAGTGCGGATCGAAGCAGGGCATCGGTGCGCATGTTTCTTCCCGGGCAAAGAAATCAGGAGTAATCCATGAAGCCCCTTCTTCGAGTGGAAAACCTCACTAAAATCTACCCAGGTTCCGGGATTATAAAGCGTTACCCCGTAAAGGCTCTGGACAATATCAGCTTCACGGTGGAAGAGGGAGACACCTTTGGTCTGGTAGGGGAATCGGGATCAGGTAAAACAACCCTCGCTCGCTGTATCCTATTCCTAGAACCTCCCACATCTGGCAAGGTGTACTATGGGAATCTCTGCCTAAACGATATTCCCTGGTACCACTGGAGAAAGCTTAGAAGCCGGATGCAGATCATCTTCCAGGACCCCAACAGTGCATTGAATCCCCGTCTTCCTATCCGGAGAAGTCTCGAAGAGGGGCTCATCAATCTAGGGTATAGCAGGAAACAACGGAACGACACGATACGGAAAATTCTGGATCAGGTAGGGATTCCCTATAATCAGGTGGATTGGTATCCTCACGAGTTCTCCGGCGGTCAGAAACAGCGGATCATCATTGCCAGAGCCCTTTCCATGAACCCAAAGTTCATCGTACTGGATGAACCGGTGTCCAATCTGGATGTCTCGATTCAAGCAGGTATTATCAACCTCTTGATGGATCTGAAAAAAGAGTTCAACCTTACCTATATCTTCATCTCTCATGATCTGGATCTAATAGCCTATCTGAGCACCAAGATCGGAGTGTTGAAGGGAGGTCAACTGGTAGAGGTAGGCAAGGCAGAGGATGTACTGGCCCATCCTCTCCATCCTTACACTCGATTCCTTTTGGAAAATCCATTGAGTTTTCATTCCAGGATCCAACCCTGGGAGACTCTTGCAAAGGAGACGATATGAAACCGATGAAGATCATCCTTGTGATTGGCCTTCTATTCGTTTTTATCCCAACCTTGAGTTTTTCCAGAGGAGCCAAGGAAGAAAAACCTATACGGATCGCCCTTTCTGGGAATCCGGACACCCTCGATCCTCAGAAAACCGCAGGGACCCTTACCTTTCAGGTCACTAAGAGTATCTACGACACCTTGATCGAACCGGATGAGAAAGGTGTTCTGGTCCCTGCTCTGGCAGAAAGGTGGGACTTCCAGGATGATGGGAAAAAGATCCTATTTCATCTTCGCAAAGGTGTAACCTTCCATGACGGTACCCCCCTTACTTCGAAGGATGTGGCATCAACCCTAGCTCGTATTAAGGACAAGAACACCGGTTCCCCCCATGGGGCAGAGTTTTCCCCGATAGAACGAATCGAAACTCCGGATTCAAGCACCGTGATTCTTTACCTTTCCTCCCCTTCCGCTCCCCTATTAGCTACCCTAGCCTCGGGATGGAGCGCCATTCTTCCCGCCCATCTGATCGAAACCGGCCATGACTTTGGGTCGAAACCCGTTGGTTCAGGGCCTTTCAAATTAAAGAGTTGGGTTCGGGACAACCAGATTCTTCTAGAAAAGAATCCTTCTTACTGGATGCCCGGCAAACCGAAAGTGGGAGGGGTGGAGTTTCGAATCATCACCGAGCGTTCAATCCAGGTGCAGGGGCTTCTCTCTGGTCAATTGGATGTAATCGACATGTACGACGCGATCGATCTTCCGTTGCTCCAGAAAAACCCTAACGTCAAAGTGGAGAAAATCCTTACCTCTCTTGTAATGGTGTTGGCCATGAATACCGCTAGGCCTCCCCTATCGGACTTGAGGGTTCGACAGGCTATCAATTTCGCCATTAAGAAACAGGAGATTCTCGACGTAGCCTATGGGGGAGGTGTGCCGGTAGGAACCTTCATGGATGCCTCGGATCCCTATTACGTTGATTTCACCTCCCTCTACCCTTACAACCCCGAAAAAGCCAAAACACTCCTCCAAGAAGCGGGAGTAGGTACCGACCGAACCCTAGAAATGGTCTTACCCCAGAACTTTGAACCCCATGTACGGGCTGGACAGATCTACCAGGAGATGCTCCAGAAAGTGGGCCTTTCAGTGAAGATTCGTCTGGTAGATTGGTCCACCTGGATTTCGGACGTATACCGGAAAGCGAACTACGATCTTACTGTGATCGGACATACGGGGAAACTCGATCCTGACAGTCGCCTCGCCAACTATGGAACGGATAAAACCTACGTACGCTGGGTTCATCCGGAAGCTGCTTCCCTAATCAACAAGGCCCGGGGCATCATGAATCCCAACGAGCGAAAAGCAATCTACCAAAGAGTATTGGAAATCATGGCAAAAGAAGTACCGTTCGTATACGTGGGAACCTCGTATCGATACCTGGGAACCAGGAAAACCCTAGAAGGGTTTCGAATCCAACCCAAACTGGATGCGTATGATTTTCGGCATGTAGAAGTGCGATAGGGAGATGGAAGAACCATGAGGATCCGAATACGGAGGAAACGTCAAAAGATACAGAAATTTTTCCTATTTACTTCCACGGTGTACCTCTGTTTTCTCCTTTTTGCGGCAGTCGGGTCTTCTTATCTCGCGCCCCATAGTCCTACCACCCAGAATCTCAACCAACGCCTCCTTCCTCCTTTCACGGAGGGGAAAATTCTGGGCACCGATGATCTTGGAAGAGACATCTGGAGCCGAATCGTGTACGGTACCCGATCCCTCTTACTGATTGGCACCGTTTCCGTGGGGATTGCTCTAGCGGGTGGTTTGGTGATGGGGATTCTAGCGGGAGCTATCGGAGGCATCGTGGATAGTTTCATCATGCTTCTAATGGATGGGATCTTATCTTTCCCTACTGTCCTACTGGCTATTACCGTGGTTTCGGTTCTGGGTTATGGATTGGTTCAGGTAACAGTGGCCTTGGGAATCGTGTTCATCCCTGTTTTCGCTCGACTCGTTCGAGCCGAAACCATATCTAGGCTCACTGAAGGATATGTGGAATCCTCCCGGGCTCTGGGAACACCTTTCCCCAAAATACTTCTTCGGCACGTCCTTCCCAACATGATGCCCGATCTCATTGCTCAATCTACCGTAACCTTCGCGTTGGTAGTGGTGATCGAAGCTTCTCTTTCATTTCTAGGATTAGGCACCCAGCCCCCCGAACCAAGCTGGGGGCTCATGTTGAAAGAATCCAGGAACTTCCTGTACCAAGCTCCTTGGATGGCAATCTTTCCGGGTCTCGCCCTGGCTGCCACGGTATTCAGTTTCAATTATCTTGGCGACTATCTATCCGAACAGTTGAACCCCCAACGATGGTAACAAACTTCCTAGAGGAGTACAGAATGAGAATACAGATTTTAAATCTGGTAGAAGGCGCTCGGAAGGCAAAAGGCCTTACCGTAGTGATCGATGTGTTTCGGGCTTTCTCCACTGCTTGTTTTCTCCAAGCCAATGGTGCAGAGAGGATCATTCCGATTGCTGACTTGAATCTAGCCTACCGAATCAAACGGGAACATCCTTCGTTCGTTCTTATTGGGGAGCGAGGTGGGATAAAACAACCCGGATTCGATTACGGGAACTCTCCCGTGCAGATCAAAGACGTGGATTTTTCGGGTAAGACTGTTATCCTCACAACCAGTGCAGGCACTCAGGGAATCCAGAATGCGAAAGGGGCTACAGAGATTCTGACAGGGAGTTTCCTCAATGCGGGAGCGGTAATCCGGTACATCCAGAAACAAAACCCCTCTTACCTATCCCTCGTTTGTATGGGACATGAAGCGGTTACTCCCACCGAAGAAGATACCCTTTTGGCTGACTACATACAGAGTGTGTTGGAGGGAAAGCCTATCGATCTTTCCGATGCCCCTCAAAGGCTACGTTATACTTCCGGAAGACGATTCTTCGATCCGGCAACCCAAGACTCGCAACCGGAAGCTGATTTCTACCTATGTTTGGAACGGGATCGCTTCCCCTTTGTCCTCCGTGCTGAACCGCTCCCCCTCGATACTGTACTGTCCCCAAAAGAGTCGAAGGATTTGCTGGACGGTTCTCTCTTTGAGTTGAGGCCGCTCTATCCCTGACTACTCTTTTTTCGGACTTCTTCCACCTTTCGACTGATCTTGTTCCAAATTCCGGAAAGGCCCATTGCTTTCTTGGCTTCTGAAAGAGTCTTCCTCGCTTCCTCCCGCATCACCATGGTTCCGTCGTAGATCACCTCGTCTACGAAACCTTTTCGAGCTTCGTACATGGCTCGTTTTTCCCGGATAGGATCTAAAAACGCGTTAAGGGCTTTGGCCAATTTTTCCTTCACTTCCACGTCCCCTACCTTACCCATTCGATACCGTTGCTTCAGATCTTCTACTTCGTCCTTATTGGTATTGAAGATTTCATGGTAGATGAACACAGGGTTCCCTTCCACTTTCCCCGGAATATCCGCCCGAATCCGGTTGGGGTCCGTATACATACCCATCACCTTCTTTTCCACGGTCTTAGGGTCATCGGACAAGAGGATGGCGTTGTTGAGGGATTTCGACATCTTTGCCGAACCATCCGTTCCCACCAAGGTTGGCACGTCTCCCAATAGAACATCCGGTATGGGAAATACCTCTCCATAGAGATTGTTGAACCTACGGGCAATCTCCCTGCAAAGTTCCACGTGAGACTCGTTATCCTTCCCCACCGGCACGAGGTGTGCTTTGGGCAAAAGGATATCCGCCGCCTGAAGCACGGGATACCCTAAAAGTCCAAAAGGCATTTCTGCCAGGTTTGCCGATTTGGCCATATCCTTCAGGCTGGGAATCCGTTGCAGGCGAGGTACGGTGACTAACATTTCGAAGATTAGGTTGAGTTCGTACACTTCATGCACGGCAGATTGAAGGTAGATCACCGATTTGGATGGATCGATTCCGCAGGCTAGATAATCCAACACCATCTGTCGGGCGTTTTCCGTTATAGCCGAAATATCTTCCGCCGATGGACGGGTAGTGAGGGTGTGAAGATCGGCGATGATGAAAAAACATTCGTACTCATCCTGAAGCCGAACTCGGTTTTTCAACGATCCTACATAATGACCTAGGTGAAGCTTACCTGTTGGGCGATCCCCCGTTAGTATTCGTTTACGAGACATACATTCTCCCTTGAATAATTGCGTTCTATTATCTTAGATCCCTTAGATCGGCCAAAGGGGTTCCATCCTCATCTTCGGAGGGGCTCTTTCCTCCTACTCCTCCACTTTTATAATCCAGGTACCTCAGCAAAAAGGCTCCAACGGCCCTATCTGCCTTGTTGAGGGACTTTTTCAGTCGTTCCGCAACCGAAGTTAGCGATTTTGCATCCACCGCATCGAGGGGGGCAAACACATAGTCAATACCCTGTCCTTTCATAGTCTCCTCCCTTCCAGGTGCTAAGGTTGATTTACAGGTTCCTCCATTCCTATTGTTTTTTTCCCGCTTCCTAAGAGAATCGCGATTGGGTGTAGATAGG
>CAKZQO010000025.1 GCA_937140905.1 uncultured Spirochaeta sp. | reverse complement strand
AAGGTAGACCCTCCAAATACCAGATCCGTGGTGGATTCCAATACCCCGCTTCCCGCGTACAGATAGGCAGCCACACATCGGGCCGATTGCATCCGCACCAGATCCCGTCGATAGAGATTCTTCCCGATCACTTCGTTACTGGCCGAAAGGTTACAGAGGATCAGGGCTCCCGCACGAGCCAAGTCGGAACTAGGGGGGCTTACCGACCATAGATCCTCACAGATCTCCAACCCAAAGACAAACCGGGGATCCTCTTCTGAACAAAAGAGAAGATCCCTGCCAAAGGGGACCTGGGCGCCCGCATAGCGAATGCTCATTCCCTCGGTCCCTATCCCAGAAGAAAACCACCGCTCCTCATAGAACTCTTTATAGTTAGGGAGGAATTGTTTCGGTACAATTCCCAAAATCTTTCCACCCTGAATCACGATTCCCGCATTATATAGACGGTTTCCCATGGGTATGGGGGCCCCCAGAATCGTGATGAGGGAAGAATCGGCGGTTTGGGTCAGGATCGAACGTACTCCCGCTTCTGCTGCTTCCAGTAGGAGTTGTTGATGGAACAGGTCTCCGCACGTATAGCCCGTCACACAGAGCTCGGGGAGTACGAGGAGTCTAGCCCCCTGTGCCTCGGCTTTCATCATCGCTTCCAGGATGAATCCCGCGTTGGCAGCAGGATCTGCTGGTAAAACTCGGGGCGAGGCTACCGAAACCTTGAAAAACCCATAGTTCTCGTATGCCTTCCAATTGCTCATGGGGTAAGTATAGCATGCGGTAGAGTCTAGCGTAACCGAGACGCTAAAAAATCCTCTATTTCGTGCCTGTAGGGAGCCGAAGGTTGGGCGCCCCAACGGGTAACCGAAATGGCCGAAGCGGCCGAAGCGAATCGGATAGCTTCCAGTAAGGGTTTCCCTTCCGAAAGACTAACGGCTAACGTTCCGCAGTACACATCGCCAGCTGCTGTGGAATCTACCGCTTTCACGGGGAACGCCTCGATATGGGCCACCTTTCCCTCCATCAGCACGCTGGACCCATTCACCCCCCGAGTTAGGATAATCGTTTCTGCCCCCAACTCATGCATCCGGTACAGGGCTTCCACTGTTTCCATATCGGATTCCGGTGGATTCATCCCGGCTAGAAACCCTGCCTCTGTTTCGTTCACGATGAGAATGTCGGTTTGGGAAAACTTTTCCATGTAAGGGAAGGGATGGGCCGGAGCGAAGTTCCAGATGGTGCGTACCCCATATGAAGTAGCCAACTCTAACGCCCGAGCCACTGTTTCGGGAGGAATCTCGTACTGTACCAATAGAACGGCAGTTCGAGGAAGAAGAGACTCAATCCTGTCTACCTGTTGGGGAGTAAGTAGGTAGTTGGCCCCCGGGTCTGCCGCAATACAGTTGTTACCATTTGGATCGATCAAAATGAGGGCCGTGCCGCTATACGTATTCGGCGCCTGTATCAAGAAGTCTGTTTGGATGCCATCCTGCTCAAAGCCGGAACGCATTCTGTTGGAAAGGGTATCCCCTCCGAGGGAACAAACCAGAGCAACCCTTCCTCCGCATCTAGCCGTCGCAACTGCCTGATTAGCCCCCTTCCCTCCAAAGGTCTGGGAAAACCCCGATCCTGCCACAGTCTCGCCCTGTTGGGGTAGATGGGGGACTCGCATGATATAGTCCACATTCGCGCTTCCTACCACGATGATTAGGTCACGTTTCTCCGATACCATGGAGCCTCCTGTCCCCTTACAACCCTAGTATATACTTGGCAGAAGTAAAGTAAATCAAAAGTCCCGTTACATCCACTACGGTGGTGAGGGCAGGGCTTGCCACAACCGCGGGGTCCGCTTTCATGAGAGCTGCCAACAGAGGGAGGCTAGCGCCCACGATAGCGGAAGACACTACCTGTAATCCCAGGGCTACCGCAATAGCTAACCCGATTCTTTCCAGGGAGAAGCCAGGTGGAATGTAAGTTCCTTGAGAAAGGAAGAGTACTTTCCCAAAGGCAAAGACTCCTAAAATCAAACCTAGGAGCAAGGCGATTCGGATCTCTTTGAACAAGATCTTGAAAAAGTCTTTGGGACCGATTTCTCGAAGAGCGAGGGCCCGAACCACGACTGTGGCTGTCTGGCTCCCCGTGTTTCCCCCTGTGTCCGCCACCATCGGCATATAGAGGGCCAGGATCATCAGTTTCATGAGGGTATTCTCGAAGGAATGGATAATGGAACCGGACACCAACCCCAAAGCCGCAAGAGCGACAACCCACACCACTCGTCGTTTGAAGTGTTCCCAACTGGAAGTCTTCATGTACCCCTCCGCCTCGTGTGAACCTGCAATGGCCATGAATTTTTCCAAATCTTCTGTTTGTTCCTGGGTGATGATATCCACCGCGTCATCATGGGTAATGATCCCCACTAGCACCCCATGTTCGTCCACCACAGGCAACGCGATCAGGTCGTACTTCTGGATAGTCCGGGCTGCTACTTCCTGGTCTTCGTCCGCTCTTACCGAAATGACCTCCTCATGCATGATATCCTGGATCAACGCGTTCGGATCCGAAAGGATTAAGTCCCGTAGACTCACGAACCCCACGAGTCGCCGCTGGTCATCGATAATATAGGCATAGTAGACGGTTTCCTTGTTCAACGCGTCCCTGCGAATGGCCCCGATAGCTTCGGAGACCGTTTGGCTGGGTCTTAGGGTTACATACTCTGAGGTCATTACTGCCCCGGCAGTTCCTTCCTTGTACCCAAACAACCGCCGAATATCCTCTCGTTCCGCATGGGCTATTGCGGAAAGAATCGGCTCCCGCTTCTCCTCCGGGAAACGGCGAAGAAGGTCTACCCGGTCGTCGGCAGGCATTTCCGATATGATGAGGGCAAGATCCTTTCGGGATATGAAATCAGCCAATTCCTCCTGAATGTCTTCATCCAGACGACTGAAGATGTTGGCCCTCCGATCGATGCTCAAGAGGGTTAGGACCTGCCAGATCCTTGGGATTTCCAAGCTTCCTAACATCTCGGCAACGACTTCGGGATGCTCTTCTTCACAAAACTCTTTTATCGCAGGATAGTCCTTCTTTTCTAGGAGTTCTTCGAGTTCTGGTTTCAGTAGTGTGGATTTCATATGCCGCCTCCCTTCAACAGGACCTGCTAGCCCCTCCGGGAGAACGGCCTCCGAGCACAGAATTAGCGCTTATCAGCCGAAAGGTTCACCCAAAGGAGCTGTTTGGTGCCGAGAATCAAATACCTACCTGTACTGCCTTCAATCTCCATCAATGCATAGAATAAAAGAAAGAACATCTGGGGTCAATATTTTTTTAAAATAAACCTTGATCCTTCTTTGGGATTTAGTTACCATCATCCGCGCGTGTGCATGGGAGGCGTAGATGAGTTTGACTACCATAAACCCCGTTAAGCAGAAATTAAAGAGAGGGGAAGTGAGCTTCGGATCCTGGATGCAAATTGGGCACCCCGCGGTGGCAGAAATCCTTTCACAGGTTGGGTTCGATTGGATCGCCCTCGATATGGAACACTCGGATATGGGCGTGCGGGACTTCACGGATGCGGCCCGGGGAATGCACGGCAGGGGGCCTTCCCCTCTGGGAACGATCCCGCTTGCCCGAGTACGGGAGAACAACACCCTAGCCATCCGGCAGGTTCTTGATTCTGGAGCCTGGGGGGTGATCGTTCCTCTGGTGAACTCCGCCGATGAGGCTAGAAGAGCGGTACAGGCGACAAAGTTTCCACCCGAAGGGATCCGGGGGACCGCCTTCTTTCGGGGGAACGATTATGGCCTTACCTTTACCGAATACATGGCGCACGCCAACCGGGAAAGCATCGTGATGGTAATGATCGAAACGAAAGAAGCGGTGGAATCGATCGACGATATCCTTCGAGTGGAAGGGGTGGATGGGGTATTCATCGGCCCCTACGACTTGAGTCTTTCCTATGGAATCCCTGGGAAGCTGGCAGATCCTATCATGACGAAAGCTCGACAGAAAGTACTGGAAGCTTGCAAAAGGGCTCAGAAAGCGGCGGGGATCCATATGGTGCAATCGGATAAGGCTTCCCTTCGAACCACGATCGAAGAGGGATTCACCTTCATTGGATTGAGCATGGATACCCTATTCCTGGATCGAGCTGCCCGGGAAACCTTTCAGAATGCAAAGCATGCTTTGGAGGATCGGTAACTATGGGAACACCCATCGTGATCACCGAACAGGAGTTCGAAAAAGGGAAGGACCTGTTTACGTCCCGCTCACCGTACAATTGGCTAGTATCGTCTCCTTCAGAAGCTTCCGTGGTCGCAGGGATTCGCTCTTCGGGAACGCGGATCGCCGTATTGGGGACTGAACGGTATCGAGGCCCTCTCTACGAAGCCCTAGCAGAAAACGCGAAAGGCAGTCCCGCTTTAATCGTTCGGTATGGGGTTGGATTCGATGGAATCGATGTGGCACAGTGCAAAGCCCATGGGATCTTCCTCTGCATCACCCCGGGAGCATTGGATGAATCGGTGGCAGAACATACCATCGCTCTACTCCTCAGTCTAGCCCGGAACATCCCGTACTGTCATGAGGAATTCCTTAAAGGCCGATTTACCCGTCGCACAGGGTTCGAGCTTTCAGGTAAAAGACTTGGACTCGTCGGATTCGGGAACATCGCGAAGCGAGTTGCCGAAATTGCGTCTCTCGGCCTACGAATGCGGGTAATCGCCTATGGTAGGACTCCCCTCGAACAAAAGGCCGCGAAGGAAGGGCTTGGCCCCTCCGAATACCTTTCCCGTTACCATCTAGAGGCGTACTACACGGATTTCGAAACCTTCGCGAAGAACCTCGAGATCCTTTCCCTCCTACTACCCGTTACTTCAGAAACGACCCAGTTCCTCAACCGGGACCGGATAAACGCCCTTCCCCAGGGATCCTACCTGGTGAATACGGGAAGGGGGAAACTAGTGGACGAAGAAGCCCTCTACGACGCTCTATCTTCTGGATATCTTGCGGGAGCGGCATTGGACGTGTTTACCCAGGAACCCTACGTTCCCGCTTCAGCGGATAAGGACCTACGGAAGTTAGGAAACCTAGTACTCACTCCCCATATCGCTTCGGACACGAAAGAAGCCAATCGAAACATGCAGGAGATGATCCTAAGAAACATCGATGCTTTTCTGGCAGGAGAATTCCATAAACTGACGCAGGCTCCCACTATAAATACGTAAAATTGGCTCGCCCTTCTTAAGCAAGCTCTCCGTTCTGCATCAAGAATTATTTTCCCTATTTATGGTTCAGCATTTCCTGCAATTGTTCCTTCAACTCACTAAGGGCTTGATTGTACCGGTCTTCCAAGTTTCCCATGTGCTGGTTGTAGGCTTTGGCGAAATCTGGATCCGAGTATGGATCGATCCGCACAGGGCGCCCTAGTTTCTGGCTTAACTCTTGCTCCTTCTGTCGGATTAGGGGACCTAGTTGCTTGTTCAACGCTTCGGTAAGCCGCTTTCTATCTTCCAGACAATGCTTGAAGAACTGCTGAATTTGACTCTTCAATACCTTGAGGTTCCCTTTATCGGGAAGCAGTACTTCCAGAGCCTTTACGATAGCATCCAGACGGTTAAGATCCCTCTCCTCCCGGGGAAGCACCAGGTTGGAAAAGAGGATCTGAATAAATCCTTCCCGTACGAAGGGCTGTTCCTCCTTGGGATAACTAGAGAACTTTTTCTGTAAATCGATCTTTGGATCTGAAAAAAATGCGGAAGCGAGCTTCTTGCCTTCTTCTTTTGCCGAAGCGTTTCGTAGTGCTGTTTTATCCCCTTTGATTCCTTCGGTTTTCTCCAATGCGATTTCCAAGGCGGATTTAATGTAAGCCATATTTTGTTCCTTCTTTGTCTATGGAATGATCGTGTATGTTCGTATATAAAAATACTTATTCTTCCCGGTAAGGGCAAGACGGGGGTAGGGAGACCGCTCATTGTAAAAAATAGACCGGAATGACTCTCCTATATTTGTTTTCTTATCCCAACCCGGCTCACTAACCTGTTCACGGCCTTGCGTTATCCAAGAGAAGCGTTATATTCTGTTCGAAGGTAAAAACGCAACCATGGCAACGAGACAGCTCTTACTGATCAATCCTGTGGGCCGACGAAGCGGGTATATGCTGAGTCGGTTCTCCCTTTTTCCCCCATTGAGCCTGGCCTACGTGGCAGCGGTAACCCCCGATTCCTGGGAAGTAAAGATCGTGGATGAGAATTTCGGACCCTCGAACCTGGAAGAGGCAGACCTAGTTGGCATCACTGCTTTCACCAGTAATATTGGCCGCGCTTATCAGTTGGCGGCGCAGTACCGGGAGAAGGGGATCCCGGTTGTTTTGGGAGGAATCCATGCGTCGATGGCAAGCGAGGAAGCGCTCCAATATGCCGATGCCGTGGTGAAAGGGGAGGTAGAGGGGATCTGGAGCAAGGTTCTGGAAGATTTCGAAAAGAAGCAACTAGGAGGAATCTACCAAGGCCCTGTTCTCGATTTATCCACCTTCGATGTCCTACCCCGAAGGGATCTCCTTCATCCGGAGTATCTCTGGAACTCGATCCAAACTTCCCGGGGCTGCCCTTTCGATTGTAGTTTCTGTTCCGTGTCCCGCTACATGGGGAAAGCCTACCGGCAACGCACTGCTTCTTCTGTCTTACGCGAATTGAACGACATCCCCAGCCCGTATCTCTTCTTTCTGGACGATAACCTGATCGGGTACTCTACGGAAAGCCGAAGAAGAGCTGTTCAACTGTTCCGCGGGATGATCGATTCGGGGATCCAAAAAACCTGGTGGATGCAGGCATCCATCAATGTCGCGGAAGATCCGGAAGTATTAAAACTAGCGTCCCAAGCGGGTTGCGCTTATGTATTCATCGGCTTCGAAACTACCGACGTGGATTCCTTAAAAGGAATGCATAAAGGGATAAACCTCAGAACCGGAGTGGAGAATTATCGGACAGTGATTCGCCGCCTGCATGAACACGGTATTGGAGTATTGGGAGCCTTTATCCTGGGGAACGACCATGAAACACCCCAGTACTACGAGGACCTTGCTCGGTTCATCGTATCTTCTGGCATAGATATGGTCCAGATCAGTATCCTTACTCCCCTACCCGGTACCGCGTTGATGGAGCAACTTCAGAGTGAGGGAAGGCTCCTTTACAACGATTTTCCTTCCGATTGGGAGAAGTTCCGGTTCTCCTACCTCACCCACCGGCTCGAAGGGATCGATCCCGAAACGGTCTACACGGCGGATAACTTTATCAAGAAGCGCTTGTATTCCTTTCCCACATATCCCATGAGACTCCTCCGGTCGATCTTCTGGATCCGCAACCTTAAGCGATCCTTCATCGTCTACAAACTGAACGACGCATTGAAACGGAGCTGGCAGAACTCACATTACCGATGGACATACCCAGATCGTTTTTACCCCTATCCCTATCCACTCAAAGGAACCTAGCGATGAAGATCCGTTACATCATGGAAAACGACCAGGAAATCCTCCGGTTGGAATTAAAGACGGAAGAGGCAAAAGTGATCGAACAGGCGACTCGGGCCGGCCTATCGGAGGGGATGCGGGTAGCCGATATTGGCTGTGGCACAGGGCGAACCACCGCCATCCTGCATCAAATCGTGGGGCCTAAAGGGTACGCCGTTGGGGTGGATGGTTCCAAGGAACGGATTCGGCATGCCACAGAGCGGTACGGCGGGGATGGTATTTCCTTCGCAATACGGGATATCCGACAGCCTCTGGAAGATTTGGGACTGTTCGACTTTATCTGGGTACGGTTTATTCTGGAGTACTTCAAAGAAGAAGCTTTTTCCCTAGTCCAGAACCTCACGAAGCTCTTAAAGCAAGATGGGATCCTTTGCTTGATCGATCTGGATCATAACAGTTTGAACCACTATGGCCTTTCTCCTAGACTGGAAGGAGCTATCCGGGCGGCCATCACCCAGATGGAAGAACGTCTGGACTTCGATCCTTACGCGGGACGAAAGCTCTACTCTCACCTGTACCGGCTGGGTTTCAAAGATATTGCCGTGCATGTGGAGGCTCACCACCTGATCTATGGAGCCCTCCGAAATACCGATGCCTTCAACTGGATCCGGAAAATCGAGGTGCTGGCAAAGAAGATGGACTTTACTCTCCCTGGGTACTCAAGCCCAGAAGAGTTCAAAGAAGATTTCCTTCGATTCTTTGAAGATCCAGGACGATTTACCTACACCCCTTTAATCGCCTGTTGGGGGCGTAAATCGGGAACCTCTGGATTTTCTGGGGGGAGCCGATCATAAGGTTTGAACCGACGCACACCCGTGATGTACCCGATGAACGCATCCACTACCATAGGATCGAGATGTTTCCCACTCTCTTCTTTCAAGACTGCCAAGGCTTGCTCGAAACTCATCGGTTCCCGATAGTGTCGTTTGGACGTGATGGCTTCGAAGAAATCGGCCACCGCGATGATCCGGGCCCCCAACGGTATCTGCTCTCCCTTAAGTCCGCGGGGGTATCCGGAACCATCGATCCATTCGTGGTGAGCTCCCGCGATGGAGGGCACTTCCCGGTAGATCCCTTCGAAATTGATTTTTCGAAGGATCTGCTCTGTTTTTTCCACATGCGCCTTGATCTCTTCCCGTTCCCTAGCCGACAATGGGCCAGGCTTCTTTAAAATGGAATCCCGGATTCCGATCTTCCCATAGTCGTGTAGTTGGGAGGCTACTCGAATCACCTCCGTATACTCCCGAGATAACCCAAGTTCTCTACAGATCCCTACCGCGTAGGAGGTAACCTTTTCCGAATGCCCCGCGGTTAGAAAATCCCGTGCGTCTATACTAGCCGCGAGGGTCTGTAGCACCGATTGGAATTGCCGCTGTTGGGCTTCGATCATCAGAGCGTTATGGATGCTGATCCCGATTTCAGGGGCTATACCCATGAGGAGGTTCAGGTCGCGTTGGAGGAGAGGCCGTTTGGTATTGATGTTATCCACCGCGAGGATTCCCAGACATTGCTCTTCATACAGAATGGGGCAGCAGATGAAGGATTTGGAACCCATGAATCGAGCAAACTCGAGGCTGTGGGGGCTCAAGGTGTCGAGGATTTCCTCTACATTATTGATCAGGTACGGTTTCCTTTCCCGATAACTCACCACAAAGATACCCCGAGAGGTGGGGTTGTTTAGGTGAAACTTGGTGGTTTTCAGGATAGCCAGCTGTTCCCCATTGTATCCATACCCCGCGCGGTACTCGAGAAAGGTGCTTTCCGGGTTAGCTAATAGGATCATCCCTCGATCGAAATCCAGGTACTTCTGTAGCACGTCCACCACTCCCGATAGGATCCTATCCACCTGGATGTGTTTGCTAATCGTCTGACCGATCTCATTGATCAGGAGGGCATGGTTGTAGTTGATGCTGATGGTATCCAGCAGTTGGTCGGTAGAGGATCGGAGGTTATCCAAGGCTGCGATCAGTTCCTTCCGATTTCGGTACTCGGTGGCGAGGGAAAGGCCAAGGAGGATACCCAGACTGCCCATGGTGAGTGAGAGCTTAACTTTTAATTCAACCGGACTGAGCCAGGTAGATCCTAAGCCAATTCCCACAAACAGAAAGGCACTGTTTCGGATCCACCGTAGAAGGGTGCCTGGACTCTCCTGCCAGGAAATCCGATACCGACAAACGGAGCCTCCCTTGAACATGCACTCGGTATGCTCGATATGGGGCATGCGATGATTGAACACCCGAACGATCGCTTCGAAGTAACCAATTCGATTCTCGCATTGGTAGGGTCGTTCCTGCACACCTGGGTTCGGAGTTACGATGATTTCTACCGTCCGTCTACCTAACCGGCGGGAACTGTAGCGGGAGGATCGGGTGTACCCGTTGGCGATCTGTTCCACCTTCTCGAACACTTTTCCCGGCCCAAGCATCCCCATCACATACCGTTTCATCGTTCCCAAGGCTTCGGGGGAAGCGCTATACAGACCCGCTTCCCGCGCGATTCGCGGGTTCATCGTCATCCTAACCAGTTTTTCG
>CAKZQO010000024.1 GCA_937140905.1 uncultured Spirochaeta sp. | reverse complement strand
CACCGGGCAGCTTCTAGAGCTCGTAACCGAGCTCGGACTACCCGATTATCGATATCTGTGTCATCGGTTGAGGTTGGAGCAGGAAGAGCGTTCTTGGATAAAGCAGCGATACATTTTTCCAGATTAACCAGACTCCGAAGGGTTTCTTGCTCCAGCCCTCGATAGTACTCGATTCGTTCGACATCTTCTTCCTCGATGCTTTGTTTGAGGCGTTCCATCAAGGTCTCGTAGAAAGACAGTCGTTCTTCGAGGGTCGCTTTCAATTGTCGAGTGTACAGGGGCATAAATCTATCCTAATTGGATCAACCCGCTATGTTGATGCCAGGTTTTGGCTCTTCTACCTGCACATGGGCGATTTGCGCCCAGGCATCCTTCAGTTCCTGAAGGAGCTTCCGAACATCCCGGAGCATAGCAGAATCTTTCCGTACATTAGCTTCCATCAATTGTCGGTTGAAAAAAAGGTACAATCCGAGCAGGTTCTTGGCGATTTCTCCCCCTTTTTCGAAATCGAGGGATACCATTAGTTCCGTAACGATGTCCTGGGCTTTAACGATGGAATTGTGCACAATATCAAGTTTTCTGGTCTTGTTTTCCAGTTCTTGAATAGCCAGATCTAATTGTCGTATGGCTTCCTCGTACAGCATGACGATGAGTTTTCCCTGACTGGCTGTACGGATGTTAGTTTCTTTGTATGCTTTCAATGGATTGTTATACGGTTTCAAGACTTTTCCCTCCCCTCTATAGTACTTTATCTGGACAAGTCCATCAAGACCGAAACAGGCACGATTCGGTATCCCTTTTCCAATAGCCGATTGATCAAGAGATCCAATCGCTGGAACAGATAATCTTCCCGCCAATTCCCTTTCTGTCCATCCTCTGGTTTCCCTATCTGGAAAGCGATGATGGAACCAGGCTTCTTCAACTGTAAAATCCGTTCGATCAGGTCTGAGGCAGGAAGGTAGAGAGGATGCAATCCGGTTTCGGTGAGTTTCACCACCCAGTCGAGGCTATCTACATCTCTACCCACGAAGGTATAGTTCATCTCTCGGGCAGCTTGGAGAAAGTCATCCCGGAGAATATAGTACGGTGTGTGCCATAGCAAGGACAATTCCTTTCCTGTAGCCTGGAAGTACTCATCTTCGTTCCTCGCCAACCCCTGTTTAATAAACTCCGGAGTCACCTTGTACTGGGGATCTGTCATGTTGAAATACGTATTGAAAAGGGAGCCTACTTCATGTCCAGAATAGGCAATCTCTTTTACCGCACCGGGGTTCCGGCGAATGAACTCTCCGTTTACGAAGAAGGTCGCTTTGATGTTGTAATCCGATAAGGTGCGTAGGATCTCTGTAAGACCTTCCACTGAATCCACTGCATTGAACACGAAGGAGACGTTCCTTCCTCGGATCCGGGAACCATGGGTAAAGTTATAGAAATCAACGGGTTCATCCTTGGTTGGAAGCGGATCGTAAGGTTCAGAAACCGGCTGAAAGAGAGGGTAGGTACCCGGTTTTTTTAAGTTCCGAATCATCACGAGGTTCTTAAAGGGACCCGATGGGAGAGTTTCGATGAATACCCGAAAGTCTTGGGATTGGATTGAAGGAGGTTCTGGCTGGAATGTGGTAAGAAGTGACCATTGTTTGGTGGATGGATCGTACAGCGCCTTCGTATCCTTGGTTCGAAGGGCAACCCTTCCATCCTGGAATCCATACTCTTCTGGTTGGGAAAGACAAATAACCTTTTTCGTCCCTTCCGGCAGTTGTATCAAAGCAGTTTCCCAGTTCCCGGCTATAATCAGGGTCTGGGATTGAGTCCAATGGACATGGATGGGGGATTCAAAGGGTAATACTCCTTCTTCCTTCCAAGTAGCATAGTTCCGTATGTGTATACCCCTTTGGGTATACAGAGCGATCCGTACCTGATCAGGGGAAAGACTCATCCCCAGTACTTCGGTATCTTCTGTTCCTGTGAAGGAGGTGGATTCGGTTTTCAAATCGATCCGATACATTTTGCTTACTGCTTTTCCTTCGGTTATCCCCTCCGTTAGTACGGTTACAATATCGTCTTTTGACCATGCGATGCTCTTAATATGGGAGTTCCTGGCCAGGAGAAGGTAGGGAAGATGGAGAGAGGAACCCTGGAAGTCGTCCAGCTTGATAGGATAGACGAAAAGGTTCTGCCCGCCCACGCAAAGGAGCATTTTATCTCCTTGCGGAGAGATCCAGAATCGATCGAAGTTGGGATCGAAACTGAAGGGTATTTTCCCAATGATACGTCCGATGCGTAGAATAGGGGAGTATAGGGAACGGGCAAATAATTCAGCTGCTAATATTCGATACACTAAAGATCCTTCGATGTAGTAAAGGTCCCCTCGATCACCCCATTGAACACTCTCCATGGTACCCGTGCCGAGGTGACGAATCGATTCCGCTGGTAATATGTCTCGCTCAAATTGCTCAATAGAGAAATAGAAAAGCTTCCCCCCTTTACCATAGATGAAGTATTTTGAATCAGGACTCCATCGAACGGGAGGGGTAGATAGGGAAAGTTCCTTTTTGGAGGAGACTACCTCGTGTTTTTCGGTTTGAAGATCGAAGAGCATCAGTTTACCATAGGCAGGAGAAGTTGGTTCGAGATAAAGGAGAAACCTGCCATCCGGCGAAGTTTGAAGGGGAAGTAATTTCCCTATAGAGACTTTGCCTTGGGATGCAAAAGAAGGGAATTTCTTCACCATCGTGGGAGGGTCGAAGGAACGGTTTGTTCGAAACACCCCAAACCGATTCTGAATTTGTAATTCCCCTGTTTGAGCTAGATACTGCACAGACTCAGGATAAAAGGTGAGTTGTTCCAAGGTTCCTGAGGGGATATCCCCTAGGAACAGAGTAGAGAAATCTTCCTGGCCTGGCCGTTCTGCCGTAGCCCGAAACAGGAGAAGATTGTTCTTGGAAAGATGAAGGGTAGAGAAGGTTACTTCTCCCCACAGGTACCAACCTCCCATCCAGAGGAGAACACCTAACACGAGCGGCTTCTTCAATACCTTACCCTCATTCCCTACATAGATCGGCGAAAATGGCAAGAATCTATAGGTGCTTCGTTGAGGTTCCTGCATTTCCTGTAGTATCTTTTAGGAAAAGGAAGGAGGTGGGAGATGAAACTAGCAGCACGGATCGAGAAATTAGGTACGGAAACGGCTTTTGCTGTTTCGGCAGAAGCCCGGGCGTTTCAACAAGAAGGGCACAAGGTGTACCCTTTCCATTTAGGGGATATCAACCTTCGTACTCCCGACAATATCATCGAAGCTGCATACCGGGCAATGCGCGAAGGGAAAACGGGTTACGCCCCCAATGCAGGGATACCTGAACTACGGGAAGCGTTGGCGGAAGACGTCAATAGAAGTCATAGGACTCACTACACCTACAAGAATGTGGCCATCCAACCAGGAGGTAAACCGGTTATCTCGAAGTTCATCCAGGCTTTGATGGATCCAGGAACGGAGGTCCTCTATCCCAATCCCGGTTATCCCATATACGAGTCGCAGATTGAGTTCCATGGAGGAGTGGCAGTTCCCTATGGGTTTCTACAGGGGGAATCGAACTACAGGCTCGATCTAGACGCAATGGAACAAAAGATCACCAAACGCACAAGACTCCTCATCTTGAATGACCTTCATAATCCGACAGGATCGGAAGCCACACAGGAGGAATTGGAAAGGATTGCGAACATCGCTCGCGAGCATGACCTTTCCGTACTGTGCGATGAAGCGTACTTCGATATCCGGTATGAAGGAACCTCCCGATCCCTCGCCAGTTTAAAAGGAATGGAAGAACGGTGTGTCCTGCTGTATACCTTTTCGAAAAAGTATGCCATGACAGGATGGCGGTTGGGCGCGGCCATTGGACCGGAGAAGGTGATCGATACGATATCCAAACTGAGCTTGAACGATGAATCTTGCACCAATCATTTCGTGCAAATCGCAGGAATTGAGGCATTGCAAGGGGATCAAAGTGGGTCGAAGCGGATCCTTTCAACGTTAAAGGAAAGGAGGGATGTGGCTGTTTCCCTCTTAAGACAGATTCCAGGGGTTTCCTGTTACACCCCGCGGGCAACTTTCTATCTCTATCCTGACGTGACCGAACTAATGCAAAGAAAGGGATTCACAGATTATGAATCCTTCCGTAGGGACGTGCTGCACAAGACAGGAGTGAGTTTCTGTACCCGCCTTCACTTTGGACGAGCGTTGCCTGGGGAGAAACGAAAATACCTTCGCCTTGCCTATTCGGGAATCGATGTGGGGGAGATCGAGGAAGCCCTGGAACGGTTCAAACAGTATGCGGTCGGTTAGAGTACTTTCCTGGGTTTACTGCCATCTGCAGGGCCTACGATACCCCTTCGTTCCATGATTTCTATCATTCGAGCAGCCCGGTTGTAACCTACCTTGAGCCTTCTCTGTAAATAACTAGCCGAAGCCTTACCCGCCGTTGTGACGATTTCGATCGCTTTATCCAAGAGGGGATCTTCCTCTCCATCGGCAAGGTAATCCTCCTCTTCCTCTTCATCGATGAAAATCTCGTCGTCGATATAATCGGGCTCTCCATATTTACGGACCTGTTCCACGATCCGTTCGATCTCTTCCTCGGAAACGTAAGCTCCCTGCATTCGGAGCGGAAAGGGATCCCATGCAGAGGTAAAAAGCATATCTCCCCGACCCAGTAATTTTTCCGCCCCCACCGCGTCGATGATGATCCGGGAGTCGAACTTACTGGCTACCATAAAGGCGATCCGGCTAGGGATGTTTGCCTTGATCAATCCTGTGATTACATCGATGGAGGGACGTTGAGTGGCCAACACGAGATGGATCCCCACTGCCCGGCTCATGGCGGCTAATCGCGCCAGGGTGGATTCCAGTTCTTTTCCTGTTGTAGCCATCAGATCTGCGAATTCGTCGATGATGATCACCAGGTAGGGAAGGGGGAGAGTTGCGATGTGTTTACTCTTGATCTTTCGATTGTAACTCCGAATGTCTCTTACCCCCATTCCGTCCAGGAGGGAGTATCGTCGTTCCATCTCATAGATGGCATACTGTAAGGCCTGGAAGGCTCGTTTGGGTTCCGTGATTACCGGGGTTAACAGGTGGGGAATGTCGTTGTAGAGCTTCAGTTCCACGATCTTGGGATCGATTAGGAGAAGCCGAACTTCAGCGGGAGAACGCTTGTATAGGATGGAACAAATGATGGAGTTCACGCATACGGATTTCCCCGATCCCGTGGCTCCCGCAATTAGGAGGTGAGGAGTGTTCACTAGGTCGATGATCTGCGCCTCCCCTGCGATATCTTTCCCTAAAGCGATGGGAATCTCCATCTTCGAGGAGAGAAAGCGTTCTTCAGTGATCATTTCCCCAAAGGTAACGATCGCTCGATTCCGATTAGGTACCTCGATTCCTACGGCGTGTTTCCCTGGAATGGGAGCGACGATTCGCACACTCGAAGCAGCGAGACGGAGGGCAATATTGTCTGCCAAGTTTACGATTCGGGACAGTTTTACCCCCGGAGCGGGTAGGATCTCGAACATAGTGATTACTGGCCCTTTTCGGATGCCTACCACTTCTGCCTGGATCTTGAACTCTTCGAGAGTTGCCCGCAGTACTTCGGAGGCCCGCTGGGTTTCCTCATCGATCTCCCAGTACCCCCCCCGTTCCTGTCGGGTTAAAACTCCTTCCACAGGGATCGAATAGGAAGAGGAAGATACCGGTGGGACGGGTTCTTCCTCTTCGGTCTCACCATTCTCTCCTTCTTCTATGACAGGAGGTGGGGGTAAGGTTTCTTCGGTAGATTCCAATGGGGATGCTTCTGTTGGGGATGCTTCTACCTGCTCTACTTCAGGTATGGATTGCAGTTGTCTCTTTGTCTGGTTTTCATCTTCCGTGATCAGTTTGAGAGAAGTAGGAGTGGTTGCTTCGGTCGGCCCAGAGGTCGAAAAATCAGACTCCAAGGATTCCACCGCGACAGATTGATCAGACACGGGTCCCTCGGGAGGTGCCAATCGAAGGGGCTCTACCGGTGCTCTGGGCTTGTGGATCACCTTTTTTGAAATCCAATGATACACTTCAGGGAGAAACGCGAGTTCTACCACGAAGAGAGAGAGAGCCACCAACCCTCCCCCAAGGGAGGTAAAGGATCGTTGAAAGAGGGCAGGTAAAGGTGAGAAAGAAGCGGTGTCACTGAACAAGAGCCTTAGGGCAAGGGATAGGGTAAAGAAAGGAACCAGTAGAAGGTTCAACAGGACCAGCCAGTTGAGCCGAAAGGGCCTTTGAAGGAGAAGGATCCCGCAGCAGGCAAAGTAAAAAGGGATGAAAAAGGATGCGTAATGGAAACTTTCAAATAGGACCCTTCCTATCCATACCCAATGGGCAAACATTCCGGCTTTATTTGGGGAAGAAAGAAGAAGGTAGAGGGCAAGAGTTCCTCCTGAGAGGGTGGCAAGGAGGAAACAAACAAACAGGGCTCCTCGGCGAAAGAAAAGATTGATCATAGGAATAGGATTCCGATGATTCCAAGGGGGAATAGATACAGGGCAAACCACCCCAGTTGTCCTTTGCGGACCAGTTTCAAAAGGAAGGTCAAAGCGAAGTATCCTGATAGGAAGGCGGCTCCCATCCCAGCTAAAAGAACCGTTGGGGAAATATGGGTCTCTAGTAACGTTATATCATTTAAGGTCAGGATAAGAGCGCCAAGGATGGCAGGTATGGAAAGGAGAAAGCTGTATTCTCCCGCCATAGAACGATCGAGTCTTCGAAGGAGGCCCGCGGAAATAGTGATTCCTGAGCGGGAAATTCCGGGTAATACCCCAACCCCTTGAGCGATTCCAATGACGATTCCATCTGTGATAGAAAGTTCCTTATAGGTTCTAGAGCCTTTTCTTGTCCCCGCAATCAGTAGGAGAAGGGCCGTGAGAATAAAAAAAAGGGAGATGAGTTTTGGACTGACCTGTTCAACCCAATGCTTCATAGGAACTCCAAGAATGCCCGTACACAAGGTGGAAACGACCAAAGCGACTATAAGCCGTCTCATTTCTTCCTGTTATGCAAAAGGTACCCCCCAAAGGATCTTATACAACCCCTTGAGTAGTTGCAGGATTTTTTCTCGAAACACGATCCCTACCACCCCTAAAGTGGCCACATGGAGGAGTACGTCGAACAACAAGGGGGCTTCCTGGACACCTAAAAAATTCTGTACCAACGATAAATGTCCAGAACTCGATACAGGAAGGAATTCGGTTAGACCCTGGAGGGCTCCTAAGAGGATGGCTTGTAGGTACGTCATCGGTTCCCTCGGTTCAAACAAGTAAGTTGTACAATGCAGTATCGAACGGATACTCTACGAGTGCGGGAGGAGGATTCCCTCTAGTTGCAGAGAAAATGAAATACACCAGGATCCCTAGAATTAGGAGGCAAAGGAGCACAAACACGATCAAAGCCGGGTATAGGAAAGGGCGTTGTTGGGTTGGCACGACTTCGCTCTCCTCTCTGTACTCTTTTCCAAGAGAGACTTCTTGTTCCAGCTCTGGGATGGATCGAGATTCTTCCATAGGAAGTTCGAAATCTGGAAGGGAAAAATCCCCATATTCCAGGCTTTCTATATCGATTCGTAAACTCTGGTATTCCCCTGAACCTTCATCCTGAATCCGAGCATCCAGAGTGCTGGTATCGGTCAATCGGAGGATGAGTTCCAGTTCCGGCATTCCACTGGAAGTAGGCTTAATGTGCTCAAGCACGAGACTGGCAATGTATTCCCACGAACTGGAGTCGCTTTCCACGTCTCCCCTGTATAGGTCGACTTTTACCTGGGTTTGTTCCTTTTGAACCGTAGTAAGGATTACGCGTTTTGCAACCCTTTCTGTTTCCTCCAGAATGGGGAAGAATCGGCCATTTGCCAGTTTCAGGCCGATCATACCGTTCGCACCTCCCTCTACACGAATCCTACTCAAGCCTATAAGGGGAAGGCCCCTTTGTCAACCTTGCTTTAGTTCATTGACAGGGATACGTGCCTCTATCATAATGCATCCATGCTAGAACTGTTGCCTCTCCTAGCAGCCGCACTGGTGGTGATTAGTGGAGTAGCGGTATTTTCGGTAGTCACGGGAAAGAAGAAAGGTTCTTCCGAAAAAAAGACCAAGAAGTTGAAAGACCGAACCGCTATCCTGAAAGAGGCCAACAAACGACTAGCCCAGAATCCAAAGGATTCGGAAGCCCTCCTCATGCTGGGTGAACTGTATTACAACGAAGAATCCTGGGACAAGGCAATGCATACCTATGGGTTATTGATGGATCTGTGCGGCGTGGATATGAATCTTAATGAGTACGAAATCAGCTTGAAATATGCGATTTCTTCGC
>CAKZQO010000023.1 GCA_937140905.1 uncultured Spirochaeta sp. | reverse complement strand
CCTTCAGAGCCACGTAAAGGAATATAGCTCTTTACGAACCTCTTCGAGGTTACCACTCGTTCCGCTCCCAAGGTTAGATCTTTGCCTAACCGTGCATCCTGTTTCCATCGTTTCAGGAGGGATTCGAATAGTTGTTTTTCCTGTTTATGGATCTGGTACGAAACACCCCAATGTACCACACCTAATAAAAAAGCAGATACTAGACAAAGAAACGTTACTCTGCCCCATATCGGAAGGTATCGATTCATACCCTTTTATCCCTATCCTTTGGTCTTGGTGCAAGAAATCTATTCAATATCGGCACGAATACATTCATGAAAAGAATTGCAAACCCAATCCCCTCTCCGGATCCTCCAAACATTCGAATAAGGAATGTAATCCCCCCTATGCCTGCCCCATACAATATCCCCCCCCACCTTGTTAATGGAGAAGTCACTAGATCCGTAGCCATATAGAAGGCTCCTAAAAGGAATCCTCCTGTAAAAAATTGAAATAAAACATCTCCTGTTCCCAATTCCAATCCATAGGGAAGACCCCCAAATAGAAAAACGAGTATGCCAAACACAGAAAAAACGCTCAACGGTACTTCCCACGGAAGAATCCCTTTGCCAATCAAAGCAATCGTACCAATCAAAAGAAATAAAGCCGAAGTTTCCCCGATGGCTCCGGGGATAAACCCAAAGAAAAGATCCAGGTATCCTGGCGGAAGAAGGATACCCAATGGCTCTAGAATCTTCCCGTTCAACCAATCGGTCCAAGAACCATCCATGAGGCTTCTAGGGAACCCTGCACTGGCAAGGATCTCCATGGGAGAACCACCTTTTACTCCCTCAAGAAATAATTTGTTCTTTAAAAGAGTCAAAGGCGTGCTCGAAGTGATCGCATCGACTCCCCTAACTATGGCAGGAAACAACCATGTACGCACTTGATCCGGAAAGGAGAGCCAAACAAAGGCCCAACCCGCTAGTGCAGGATTCATCCAATTCTTCCCTAAACCACCGAAAGACCACTTCACTACCAATTGTGCAAATATTGCTGCCAAGATAGGAATGAATAGCGGAACTGTGGGAGGCAAAAGCATGCCTATCAACAGACCGGTCAGACACGCGCTCCCATCCTGCAGAGTTGATTCCTTGCGAAGAAGCCCGATCCCTCCCTCTATTCCTATCGAAGTTAGAATAGAGGCAAGAAGTATTTTTAATGCCCCTATTCCGTATAGATAGACTCCCCAAAGTGCTGAAGGCACCAACCATAGACACACTGTCCATATCATTCTAGCTGTTGTTGTCCGGTTAAAAATTTGGGGGGTTCCGGTAATGATCAGCGTTTCATCCATTGGGTTGATCCTTGTTACTCTTTGTGCTCAATAGTTTTGCTACATGAATCTTACCTACCTGAAATCCTTGTACAAGGGGAATGCGAGAAGGACATACAAAGGCGCAACAGCCGCATTCGGTACAACCCAAAAGCGAATCCTCCAACGCTTCTCTATAATACCCATGATCGATCCATTTGAAGAGTCTTGCGGGATGAAGTCCCTCCGGACATACTTCTATGCATTTACCACAGTTGATGCAAGAAGTACGGACTCCCGGATGGATTTCGGTCTTTGTGAGGAAAAGAATCCCAGACATCTCTCTCGTTACGGGGGTACGAAGATCAAAGATTCCGAGCCCCCGAAACGGGCCTCCACATACTACTTTCACCGGAGTTTGTGTGAGACCTCCACATTCTTCAATGATATCCATGATAGGAGTTCCAATCCGTACTTTTAAGTTCGCAGGCCTTTTAATGGCCTTTCCACTAACAGTTATGATTCGCTCCATCAAAGGTTTTCGTAACGCGACTCCCTCATACACCGCTAATGTTGTAGCAACATCTACCACCATTACACCCATTTCCCCGAAAGATTTCTTAGGGGTTACCTTCTGGTGAAAGAATATATTTACTAGCTGCTCAGTATCACCGGCCGGATATTTACCCTCCAGTAACACTAATTCGATCTCTTTCCCACTTCCTCCTTCTTTTACTTCCCTCTGTTCATTCCCCAGTGAAGCTTCCAAGGATGCCTGGACGTCTTCCGCTTTATCTTCAAATACCACTAAGGTTCGCGCTGGATCTAGTAATTTTTGCAATATGCGTACCCCTTCTAGGATCGCATCAGACCGTTCCATCAGGATGCGGTATTCGGAACAGAGGTACGGTTCCAATTCCATCCCATTGATGATCAACAACTCGATGGGACCATCTAAAGGAAAGTTCCCATCTACCACTCCTTTCTCAATAAGCAGAGTTTTTAGTTCTCGATGGGAAAGACTTCTCCATGGGTAAACTACCTCTTTCTTCCCTAGGCGATCGAATTCGCCTCCCAGTTCGATGAATACTGCTGGTGCTTCAATGCCTCTAGGAAGAGGGATATTGCGGATATCCTGGACTGTGCCAGGGATAGGAGCATGGATATGGAGGGAATGTTTTCCCTTGCCTTTTCCAATCAACACTCCTTCTTGAACGAAATCTCCCACATGCACAAGACAGGTCGCGTCGTTTCCATCCGGTTGTACCATCGGAACTACTGCGATTGGGGGTAATACGGCATTACGTATGGGGAGAGTCTTTACGAACTCTTTTTGCGAGTGAAGGTATAATCCACCCTTAGGTAAGCGAAAGATACGATTCATGCTTCTTGCTGCTTCCTCCGGGTTATTACACCCAGAATCCATCGAATCGGTTTATTCATCAAAGGCATCCTAATTCTATAGTATGAGGTCGCTACTAAAAGAACTATTGCATAGTAAAGAAACAACTGAGTTCCAGAGAGACGTTTGAAAATTGGTTCCCACACCGTAGTTCTCACCCCCTGCCTATAGAAAAGATTTCCCAGCCTGTCCTGTTTTGCTCTATGGAGAGTTTGTTTATACCATGTTTGATCGTATTTTACTATGGTTTCTTTCCAAAAAGTAAGCTTCCCTCCTTCTTCTCTAAACCGGGGATAAGATAACTCTTCGTCTGGTGATGGAAAATCGTAGGTTGCTCCAAAGGGGAAATCTCTTTGGTATTTTACATGGACCATAAAGTCACTCAAATTCGGCAACGGATCTTTTTTATGAAGTACCCATAAATCTCTGTACACAGAGCGTGTTCCAAAGAACCATTGAATAGAGCTTCCCCTAGGGGAAGGAACCTGGAGTTGCCTATCCGGCGTAGGCAGCACATACAATAAGGGGGCTACAGAAAGAAGAATCAGACAACCAAACAGGACACTCCGTTTCGTCTCTTTCCAATGAATCGGAAGTATAGGTAGGGGCAGGAAAATTCGATGTTCCCTGAGACTCAAGCGGTATAGTTGTACAAGGATGAGTTCAATTCCTATCCCAAGAGAAAGGAAACTACCGAAAACAATTCCAACGATTACACTTGTGTCGGCTATAAACAACAGAACCCCTACCATTAGGATAATATGGTTCAAAGTTCTGTAAATAATCGCTTCCATTCCCTCACTTTTACGATAGTATACGTATTGTTCAACCTCGACCAACAATGAATCTGTACCAATACTGAATACCTGATAACACCAGACCGCAAGAATAAACCCGATCAAGTTCCCTTGAAGAACCACAAGGATCCATGGAATCCCTGTTAGGATCCTGCCCCATCGATAGGTATTAATTCGTATCGTTTGGACTATTACGTAAATAAGGAACAAACAGAGTAAGCCAATGGATCGATGGAATTCCCAATCCGCCAACATATACATCACATGCGGCTGAAGCGTTGACAGGAGATAGTAGAGTAACATGGGATGGCAGAAAATGGGGAAATAGACCACCTGTGCTTCGGAAGACTCTGTTTGAAAGACTCTTTCTACTTTGGAAAGAAATGCATCGTATCTTGGATCCTCAGGTTGTAGCCTCTCCTTCAGCTGTGACACATATACGCTTTCCAGGTGAGAGAAGCTTTGTATCATTAGGGGAGCCGTAACAGTAGAAAGCACCTCATCAAAACCGGCAGCTTTCAACTGCAGAACCGTCCGTTCAATATCGGCTTTTCCCTCCAGTACGACTAGGTAATACCCTTTCCATCGGCTTGGGCCAGGTAGAAATATTCCAGTCCCCAAGAACCCTAGGAGTAGGATTCCTCCCAGGGTAATACTTAAAAGAGGATGATATGAAACCCACTGTTTGAATGCTTTCCCCAGTTGTTTCAACATTTAAAAGGTCCTATAAACTGCAAATTCCTAGAGCAATAAAAAACCCAAGCAGGACACCCACAAATACTTCAGCAGGGGTATGCCCATGCACTTCCTTTACCGGCTTCAGTGTAATTCCATAACGCTGGTATAACTCGACTCTCAATTGATTCAGCCATTGAGCTTGCACCCCTGCCGATCGCCTTACCCCAAGGGCATCTCGGATGGTGAGGATCCCATAGAATAATACCACGACAAAGAGAACCGAATCGAGTCCTTCCATGATCCCTACCGAGGTGGTCATCGCGGTAACGAGGGAAGAATGGCTAGAGGGCATACCTCCCGTCTTCCAAAACAGGTTTGCTAGGATTTCTCTTCCCGAAAGACCTCTGGTTCTATAGAGCTCAACGATAGTCTTTATGAATTGAGCCGAAAACCATGCGGAAAACGTAGAGAGGAATACAGGATTTTCGATCAAACGGGAAAAAGCATGAAGGAGTTTCCCTGGCATGGCGGGGTTAGTTTCACCGGTGGAAAAGCCTTTGTCAAGCCAGGGAAAGACGTTTCATTATACCTTGACAGATATGGACCTGCTCCCTACCTTTTAAAGGAATTATGGAACAAGATCCTGCGATTCGCTCATTCACGGTGGGGATAAATGACCAAGGGAAACGGATCGATCGTATCCTTCGGAACCTGCTTCCTCAGTATCCGCTTAGTTCCATCTATCGGATGATTCGAAAAGGGTCGATTACCCTTAATCAAAGAAAAGTTGCTCCCACTCATCGAGTGAGTGAGGGAGATGTTCTTTCCATTCCTTCTACTCTAGGAACGAAAGAACTTCCACACTCCGAACATAGATCCTTTTCTGCCCTTCCTATCCTCTATGAAGACGAGGATTTTCTTGTTTTAGACAAACCAAAAGGCATGACTGTGCACGGAGAACCTTCCCTTTTGAAACCAGTTCTTCACTACCTCCATGATAAAATCCCCTCCTCATTGACATACACTCCCGGCCCCCTCCATCGGTTGGACCGTAACACTACGGGGATACTGGTCTTCGGAAAGAGTCTAAAAGGTGCGAGGTTATTTTCCTCCGCTCTGCAAACCGGTCTTGTTCAGAAGTACTATGTGAGTATCCTCACGGGAATCCTCCATGAGCCAGCCCGCTGGGAACATCCTTTAACAAGGGACTCACGACATCGTAAAACAGTATTGGGAACCGATTCTGCATGGGAAAAAAAGTTTGGGATTACTGAAGTGTTCCCCTTAGCTCAAAGCACCCTGTTGCCTTCAGGGACTACCCTCGTGATCCTGCGGATCTTGACTGGAAAAACCCATCAGATCCGTGCCCAGGCATCCTTCGAAGGACACCCTCTTCTTGGGGATACAAAATACGGGGGGCAACGGTTCGGCGGCGAATATTTCCTACATGCCCATCGGCTAATCCTGCCAGGTAGGTTAACCGTACAAGCACCTCTACCAAAGAAATTTGCTGCAACCCTTAGAACATTGTTTGGAGAAGGCCCTTTTTTCTTCGATGGAGTTACCCTCTAGGGTTGTATGGGGCTTCTTTGTCTGGTTATGAGACTCCTTCACATCCTCTGTAATTCCACCACGCCATAGGCTTTCTTACTTATTCCGCAAATCTCTCGGGCCCCATTTCATCCACTTCCCCGATTTCCGGGATATCCCAGGCCGTGATGGTGCAAAGGATTTCGTCAGTTAAAGGAGAGGTTTCGGCTATCCGGTTGGCCTGTTTCTCTACCACTCTCTCGAATAAATTGCGGACAAATCTCCCATTCCCGAAAGTTCGATCCCTCTGTTCGCATTTGTGTGCAATATAGGCTAACAAGGCCTTTCTCGCGCCCGGAGTTAGGGTAAACCGGGCATTCTCCATAAAAACTTCGAATATTTTTACCAATTCCGCGGGAGTGTAATGATCGAAGTAGAAGAAACGATTGAATCGGGTTCGAAGTCCAGGGTTGGATTCGATGAATTCTCGCATCTCTTCTGGATATCCTGCCACGATCACTGCTATTCGGTCCCGATGATCTTCCATCCGTTTAAGGAGGGTTTCGATCGCTTCCTGACCAAAATCCTTTTCCGAGTTTTTACCGCTCAGAGCATACGCTTCATCGATGAACAACACCCCGTCTAAAGCTTTTCGAAAAACTTCATCCGTTCGAATGGCGGTTTGCCCCACGTATCCCGCCACTAAACCTGCCCGGTCCGTTTCCACTAGGTGTCCCTTCTTCAGTAACCCCAGACAGCGGTATACCTTTCCTAGGTATCTTGCAATGGTAGTTTTCCCCGTACCAGGAGGACCGTAGAACACGGCATGGAGGGTTAAGGGAGTTACGGGGAGTCCCCTTCGTTCCCGCTCCTTGTGGACTTTGATTACATTGATAAAGGTTGCAATCTGCTCCTTCACTTTCTCCATGCCGATAAGACGGTTGATCTTCTCCATTACCTCATCGAGGGTCTCCTCCTCTGCCTCTTCCCTAGTTACTACGAGGGTCGCACTTTCTGATTCTTCGGCCTGTTGCTCTTCTCTAGCTCGTTGTTC
>CAKZQO010000022.1 GCA_937140905.1 uncultured Spirochaeta sp. | reverse complement strand
TGGCATCCGCTGCTCCTTGATAAAATTGAATAGAAAGAGTTTGCCCAAGGCTACAATCCGTAGCCGCGCGTAGAATTTTACCAGACCCTGTATCCCGAACAATGGAATACCCTTTCTTTAAAACCTCATAGGGGGAGTTTGCCTGTAGCTGAAGGGTGGCGAGCTCTAACCTGTGTTTTGCATCCTCTAACTGTTTTTGAAACTCTAACAAAAAATGTTCTTTAGCGTCGTCTAAGCGAAAATAGTAAGGTTGAAGGATATTCTTTATTTGTCGTTCCAGGCTCTCTGGGCTAAACTGCCGCAGGAGTACCCGGATCTTCTCGATTCGATGGTCCATCTCCTGTATAAGAGACTCTTTTAAGGAAATTATCCTGTGGAGCAATTCTTCCCTTCCCTTAGAGACTATCTCGGCGGCAGCCGAGGGGGTAGGAGCTCGAACATCGGCGGCAAAGTCCGCAAGGGAAGTATCTATCTCATGCCCAACTGCAGAGATTACGGGAATCTCCGAGGCTGCGATGGCCCTGACAACAGCTTCACTAGAGAAGGGAAGAAGATCTTCCAAACTTCCCCCGCCCCTGCCTACGATGATCACCTCACCAAGGTGGAATAAGTTTGCCCGCTGGATTTGGGCCGCGATAGATAGATCCGCTCCTTCCCCTTGCACGGGAGTGGGGAGAATCACGATATCGATCCCTGCGTTACGTCGCCTCAAGACTTGAAGGATATCTCGAAGAGCCGCTCCCGTAGGGGAGGTGACGATGGCAATCCGTTTGGGAAAGAGGGGAAGAGGCTTCTTTCTACTGGCATCGAACAAACCTTCTGCCGCTAGCTTCCGTTTCCTTTCTTCCAACATCGCTAGAATGTCCCCTTCGCCGGAACGTTCTAGGGTTTCACAGATCAATTGGTAGCTTCCTCTCTGGGGGTACACAGAGATCTGCCCCCCCGCAATGACCCTCATCCCATCCTGAGGTTTGAAATTCAATTGAGGGATTCGGTTGCGGAATAGTACGGCCGAAAGGACAGCATCCGCATCCTTCAACGTAAAATAGTAGTGCCCTGTGCTAGAAGGACGAAAATTAGAGATTTCCCCTTCCACCCGGATGTAGGGGAAGGACGACTCGAGGAGTAGCTTGATGTGAGAAGTGATTTCCGATACCCGATAGATACGTTCGGCAGGATTTTCCACATTCGCCATTGGTTGAAACAATACCCTGTTGTACTTCTCTTGACAATAGTTTCCCCCTTCTCGATGATCCTTCTATGCCTTCAGGGCGTTTTCGAATCTGTCGATAATGAGGAGGAATATGAAACTTCTCCTAGTCATCAATTCCATCCCGTCACCCCTTACACCGGAAGCTTCCCCCTTTCGCTCCAAGAATCGGACTGCCCTTGAACGAGTTGTTGAATACGCCCTTCAGATCGTTTCAAGGGACTCCCTCGTAATTTTAGCGAAAGATCCCGCACCTGAACCCCTGGAGGGACTCAGGAGGATTGTTCGAACGGACTGGGCATTGGGAGATTTTTTGCGCGTTTTACGAGAAGTATCCGTTGGATACGATACGTTGGTATATGTGTATGGGGATTGTCCCTTTTTGGATCTTTCCCTTACCCAGAAGATGATAGAGAACCATCATCGGTACTTCGCAGACTATACCTTTTCCGATGGATACCCCTACGGTTTGACTCCAGAAATCCTGGAAACCCGGATTTTGGAAGCTTTAGAACGCTTGGTAGACAACCCTCTAGCGCCGATACAGCGGGATAGTCTTTTCACCCTCATAAGCAAGGATATCAATAGTTTCGATCTGGAAACCGAACTTTCCCCCGTGGATCTACGGTATCTACGGATTTCCCTCACGACCGACACGAAGAGAAACCGACTCCTCTGCTTAGCCTTGGATCGGGAAAATCCTCGTAGCGCTCAAGATGTCCTTACGATCCTTCAGACAAAACCGGAACTACTCAGAACAGTTCCTGCGTACCTCTCGGTCCAGATTACAGAAAAGTGCCCCCATATCTGTTCCTTTTGTCCTTACCCCATCATAGGAAAGGATATCCTTCATGCCGATGGGTTCATGCCCATTCCGGCATTTTCGCGAGTATTGAGCGAGGGCGTTCGATTCTGCGGGGATCTGGTTGTGGGAGTATCCCTCTGGGGGGAACCTTCCTACTATCCTGATTTCCTAGCCCTCTGTGAAATAGTGGCCTCCTATCCAGAGGTGCAGTTCGTGGTAGAGACCTCAGGAATCGGATGGAAGGAAGAAGAGCTTCGTAGGATAAAGGACATTTTGGGGGACCGAGTCACTTGGATTGTGGATCTTGTCACCGAGCAACGAGAATGGTACGAATCCTTACGGGGGCAAGGATTCGAAGAGTCTAGAAGGATTGTGGAGATCCTTATTTCCCTCTTTCCCCAAACGAGTTACGTTCAAGCGGTTAGGATGGAGGAAACAGAGGAAGGGTTGGAACAGTTCTATCGCAGTTGGAAGGAAAGAACCTCCCACATCATCATCCAGAAGTACGATTGGTTTTCTGGACTCCTATCCCAGAGAAAGGTTACCGATCTTTCCCCTCTTCACCGATTCCCCTGCTGGCACCTAAAACGAGACCTCACTGTCCTTCTGGATGGGTCGGTCCCCCTTTGTAGAGAAGACCTTAAAAGAGAACACGTACTCGGGAACTTGCTCCATCAACCGATCGAAGAGATCTGGGAACGGATGGGGAAGGTGTATCTGGACCATTCCCAGGAAAATTACCTAGCCCTATGCGAGAGGTGCGATGAATACTATACCTATAACTTTTAACCCTCTCCTCTCGTCCTATACAGTGGTAGGAGGGACAGGAAAAAGCAAGAAAAGGGAACGGGGGACTACGGTTATTCTTCTATACCGGGGAGGTGTGGTAGATAGGGTGTCCCTACTGGAGACGATCCATGGAATGGATGTGGAGGAGATCCTCTCCATCGAACCTTCCCGGGAGAGCTATCAATTAGAGTCCCTGCTTGGACAGTTCCCTAAAGTACGATTTGTGCTCTTGCATGAACCGGTGAATGTGGGGCAGCAAATCAATATTGGAATCCATGAAGCGTCGTACTCCCTCTGTTTGATCCTCTGGGCAGACTATCAAATCGATCCGAATACTGTACAAGCTGGAATCGAATCGATAGAGAAAAGTTCCAGACAACTCTGCGTGACTCCCTGGATCTTTACCTCCCGACATTCACCCCTGCCTGTACTTCACATCCCTGCCTTTCACAAAGCTCGGTTGAAGGTGCTGGCCGTAGTGCCCCAGAAAGAGGAAGCTTTCGATCTTTTCCCCTTTGATTACTGCGGGATCTACCACAAGGAAACCTTTATTCGTATGGGTGGGTATGATTATAATCTCACTAATCCGTACTGGCAAAAGCTGGATTTTGGGTTTCGGTCCTTTCTCTGGGGGGAGAGGATCGTTTGCCGGAAGAATCTACAGGGGATTCATTTCGATGGGAACCTGATGGAGGATACCACACCAGATGAGAGTTACCGGCTTTTCTTCTTGAAAAACTTAAGTATCGTGTATACCGGAGATCGGGGAGAACTTTCCTTTAGAAAATTCTTCCCTTTCTACTTCCGATCCAAAGGAGGAGTCTTCGTTTCCTTTAAAGAGTTCCACGCAGTCCGTAAATGGGTAAAGGTGAATGCTTACCGGTTCAAGATGGATAGTCAAACCGTTACTGAATTGTGGGAGGATCCGGAGGAATGATAGCCATCTTTCTCCAAGCTCGCATGGATTCCACCCGCTTACCGGGAAAAGCCTTGCTGCCCCTACGGGGGAAACCGATGGTGCAGATAGTAATGGAGAGGCTTCGGAAAATCTCTGCCGACCTCTATGTGTTGGTGACCGATAGGGAAGGGAAACAGAGATTTGCTCCTCTAGCGGAGAAAGTAGGGTTTCACGTATTCGAAGGTTCCAAAGAGGATGTACTAGGAAGGTTCTGCAGAGCCATCGAAACCTTCAAACCAAACACGGTCGTTCGAGCAACGGGAGACAATCCTCTCGTGTCTTGGGAGCTAGCCCAGCGCATCCTAGCGGATCATGTGCGACTTTCTCCCGATTACAGTGCCCTGCAGGGAATGCCCCTTGGATTGGGGGTGGAAGTAGTGGAAGCCTCCGTTCTCCTAAAGGCTGAAAAAGAAACGGATGATCCCTACGATCACGAACATGTGACACCGTACCTTTATCGAAATCCACACAAATTCTACCTGCATCGTCCCTTAGTAGACCTGGAATACCGAGGTCGATGCAGGGTGACGGTGGATACCGAAGCAGACTTTCGGCGGGTAGAATGGATCTATCAGCAATTGGAAGCTGTAGAAACACCTAGTCTCGATGATCTCATACCCCTTCTTCGAGGAATCGAAGGAACATGAACGGGTCGATTCTCCTGATCCCTTCCATTCGAAAGAAGGGTGGATTGGGTCATCTGGTACGGATGATGCGTTTGGCACTGTCCTGGAAGGGAAAGGCTTCTATCTTTCTAGAACCGGGGAATCCCCTTCATTGGAATGAAGCGGAAGTACGCTCCTTTTTCCCCAATTTCCCGTGGGACCAGTTCCTAGAGAGGTCACCGGATTCCCGCACTTGGGATTGGGTAATTTTCGACCGTCGGAGCACATCCCTTGAGGAGTATGGACGGTTACATTTTGGGGCTCCCACGCTAGGATTGGATGAAGGAGGGGAAGCTCGGTTAGTATGTAGTTATCTCGTGGATACCTTCCCAAGGGTCGAGAAGGACGTAGAACCAAACAGGGCAGAACCTCGCTTTACCCCCATGATCGATCCCTCTGTCCTCGATACTCTTTCCAACGATGCGTTCTTACACAGAGCTTCCTCCCGTAGAAATAGGCTCTTCCTTATCGCGTTTGGGGGTGAGGATCCGTATCGCTTGAGTGAACTATCCTTTGATGGGTTGGTGACCAGTGGAGTACGACCAGAGGACATCGATGTCCTTCTGGGTCCTGCAAGGGCACATCCGTTTAAAAAATATTGTGGTAGGATTCTCTCTGGAGGCTGGGATGCGAGGCGGCACTTTTCTCAATACCAATGGGTAGTTACCTCCTTTGGACTTACCCCCTATGAAGCGATCCTTGAAGGCTCTACGCCCCTTCTAGTGAATCCTACGCGATACCATGAACACCTATCAAAACGAGCTGGCTTTTTTAGCTTAGGGGTTCGTAGAGTTTCTCGTCGTGGGGTTCGGTTCGCCTTGGCCCATCCAGAAACGGTTTTGCCTCCTTGGGTAAAAGGAGAGCAGCTATCTATAGAGAAAGGACTTTCGTTTGGGGAATTCCTTTCCTTAATTCGGGCCGATATTCCTCCTCGGTGCCCTCTCTGTGAAGGGCGGGATCATCGGGTAATGTGCCGGTTTTACGATCGTTCTTTCTTCCAGTGTCGGGAGTGTGGAACCGAGTACAGAATGTACTTTGGGGTGCAGAAGAAAGAGTATACGTCGGAGTACTTTTTCGAAGAGTATCGTCAACAGTATGGAAAGACGTATGTGGAAGATTTCTCTCAGATCAAAGAACAAGGGAAAAAACGCCTAGCTTTTCTAAAAGGATGTTTATCAAACCAAAGCTCATTTAATTTACAGGGAAAGACCGTACTCGATGTAGGTTGCGCTTTTGGTCCCTTTCTCGATGCCGCCCGGGAGGAAGGAATGGTTCCTTTTGGAATCGATCTTTCTGCAGAGGCCATACGATACGTTCAAGAGACTTTGGGAATTCCTGCCACCGTGGCGGACATCGAAACCTTCGATCCTTCAATATCCTTTGGAGTCCCCTCTTTCGATGTGATTTCTCTCTGGTATGTGATAGAACATCTCCCTCGGCTAGGTCTGGTGCTGGAAAGGATACGAGACATGCTAGGTAGGGGAGGGTGGTTGATATTCTCTACCCCCAACGGCAAGGGGATCTCTTCCCGTCGAAGTCTCAAGTCGTTTCGAGAACAGAGTCCCATCGATCATGTGACGATATGGAACGTAACCCAAGCAAAGAAGGTCTTACGGAAGTTCGGCTTTAGGGTTTTCGCTGTTCGAACCCCTTCTCATCATCCAGAACGGTTTCCCTCTCTAGTTCGTGTTCTCATAGGAGAGAGGGGTTGTCGGGCAATGGAAACAATCTTCCATTTGGGAGACACATTCGAGGTATATGCGCAAAAAATCGATCATGATTCTAGGAGCGGGGCTTCTTCAGATCCCCGCCGTTAGAACGGCAAAACAGTTAAACTGCAGGACTCTGGTGGTGGATGGAGACCCAAACGCCATCGGAAAATCAGAGGCCGATGTGTTCGCACCTGTGGATCTGAAAGATCTAGAGGGTCTATTGGACATAGCTAGAAAATGGCAGAAGGAATATGGGCTAGATGGAGTATTCACGGCGGGCACAGATTTCTCTGCTTCGGTGGCGTATATAGCCGAAGCCCTGAAACTGCCAGGCATTCCTTATCAGACCGCTCTAGATGCGTCCCACAAGGCCCGTATGCGAAAGCGTTTTTCCGACTGTGGTGTTCCTTCTCCTTCTTTCAAGGAAATAGGAGAGAAGGATCTTCGGTATTTACCCAATGAGGACCTTAGATACCCCCTCGTATTGAAACCCGTGGACAATATGGGAGCCCGGGGGGTGGTACGGGTAGATTCATGGGAAGAGTTGCAGACTCAGATCCGGCAATCCCTACGGTACTCTCGTTCGGGAAAGGTCGTGGTAGAGGAGTTCATAGAAGGTCCTGAGTTTAGCCTTGATGCGTTGGTGTATAAAGGACAGATTCAGATTTGTGGCATTGCCGATCGACACATTCGCTTCGCTCCCCATTTCGTAGAGGTGGGACACACAATCCCTAGCGCTGCACCCGTCGAGGTGCAAGAGGAAGTGATCAAAGCCTTCAAAGCTGGAATCAGAGCCTTGGGAATCGATCCGGGCGCAGCCAAAGGAGACGTCTTTTATTCTCCTGGGAAAGGGGGAGTAATTGGGGAAATTGCCGCTCGCCTCTCGGGGGGCTATATGTCTGGATGGACCTATCCGTACTCCAGCGGTGTTAATCTCACGGAAGGGGCGTTACGGATTGCCCTAGGCGAAGATCCAGGGGACCGAACTCA
>CAKZQO010000021.1 GCA_937140905.1 uncultured Spirochaeta sp. | reverse complement strand
TCATTATTCTTCCTGCAGTGTATGCGCCGTTCTTTTTTCCCTCAACCCTTATTTACACAAAATAGAGTACACTACCCTTTGCCTCTTCAAGAGTTAAAATGCCTTTGGATTTCTTTTCAGGTTTAAAAGGAGACACCTTTTTCCATGGATTAGATGAAATTATCCCTAATCGTTCAGCTTCGTTTAAAATCGTACGATACGTTGAAGCGATATTGTTAATTGATTTAGAGGAAAGTCCTGCATTCTTCCATGAAAAGAGCAGTTTCTCACAATCTGTAGGTGTTATTTTTTCGATAGGCAATGTACCATGATAGGGAAGAATCCACCTTAGAAGTTCTTTTCTGCATCTATCGGCATATCTTCTTGAAATTGCGGGTCTTTCAGCAGGAGAGCGGGCGAGTTTTCCTCGAATATATTCACATTTATCCCAAACAAACCAGTTGCGTTCTTCCGCCCAATCTTGCAGAGTAAGAATCTTTTGAGGTATTAACTTTCCCTCCCTTAATAGCTGATCGCAATAGAGTCTAGCCAGTGTTTTAGACGTTTTTCCTGTTGACCTAGATATCCTATGCCCTTCATTAACATAGACACGATAATACCAAACGACTATACCAGACTTGTTTAGCCTCCGAGGGTATAGGGTATAAGGCTCTCTATATCTCGGCATGAGGATAAGTATAGAAATGAACGATAGGTTAAACAAGACTGAAAGGGAAATTAGGCATAGAATATTGGCTACTTTTCTGGTTACACCGCTTTATTTTAGGCTTCTAATTCTTTACTATACAAAGAATTAGACAATCGGGCTGGGCGGACTTGAACCGCCGACCCCCAGACCCCCAGTCTGGTACCCCATTTGGGCCATTTTTCTGGCCCTTCCCGGAACTTCCCAAAACTTGATAATTCATTATATATCATATAGATAACTCTGTCTATAGCTTCCCCCCACTTCCCCAAAATTCCCCAAATTTATGCTACACTTTGTGCTACACGGCTTTTTTCATATTTTTTCAAGTCTCGGACCCTTCCTCTTCTTCTTTGGGGGTAACTTTAGGTGGTAGTATTTCAAGGAGTTTCTTGAGAAATTTAAAATCATCCACCAGGGAACGCAGTACTGTCCCCTCCTCTTCTCCAGTTGGCACCCGGATAGGAAGTGCGATTCCTTGACCTCTCTCTAATTCGACCTTGAATAGATCTTTTGAGGTTATGTAAGGATCCAGGAGGGGTGCTACCTCATACGCCCTCCCCCAATCGGTATTATGAAATATTAGCCATAATGGGATCCCATATGTCTTCCAAAGTTTAAAATGAACACCAAACCACGCACCTGCTCCTTTGTCGGGCCCATCGGATAGTCTAAGGTACCGCCCAATCCTTTCCCAGGAAGCTTGCGGCAAGGCTCTGCCTATATATACTGCTTTCTCTGTCAGGGCGAGTTCAACAGCGTTCTGGATGATGGAACCCATTTGCAGTATCAATGCAGGGATTCGATGATCCGATATTTCGCTCGCGGTTAAGGGAGTGAACGCGTTAAGACCCGCTGAATCGCAAAGGGCTCGAAACTGGAAAAGATCACTCAATACTGTTGGATCCTCTCTAGCTTCTTGTTCCAGGATTGACAACAGCTTTTCCCAAGAAGTAAGGGCTAGTTTGGGCCCTAGTTTAGTCGACACAACATACCTAATTCCAGGAGGAGCTTCATGCATAGCAATACTTATGTCAGCTTCCTTTAACCTTCTTTTCAATTCTCGCCATAACGGTTCCTGTCTAGCTTCTGGAGCAATGACAAGCAGTACCGTAGGTTTAGCGTTCGTTGCTAGTTGCTTTAAATAAGATATAGGCTGATTATCCGTGAGTCCTGCCCAGAATTTGTTTTCGATGAAAACGAAAGGTTCAAAATTTACGAATCCCCCCATGTCAGGTCGAATAGATCCATCAGTTTGCTGTGTTTTAAAGCGGAGTGATGGGAGTTCCGGCGATATACTTCGTAAAATCTTCATCATGCCATTCCTGACCACTTCATGGGATTCCAGTAGGTAAGATAAAGCTTCCGTCGCAATGTCTTCATTTTGTTGGGTAAACTTTTTTTGAACCACATAACTGAAAATAGTCTGTCGCATCTCAACTCTCCTTAATTTGAGATACCGTTAAGATTCCCTCTTTCCTTTAACCTATAATATTTTTTCTTTTTTTCAATAATAACTTCGGCTTCCCCTAAGGACACGAGCCACCGCAATCGTAGAGCCCAATATTGTGCACCCCCATACCCAAGCTCTTTCGCTATCTCCCCAGGATGCTTATAGTCGCCAATCAAAGCTCTTCGAAGTTTTTCGAAGTCAGGGTATGATCCAAAGAGCACCTCCACAAACCTTTCCGAACTGCCAGTCCTCGCTATCTCATTCCCTAACGGAGTTACTCTTGCGAGAGTACGGTCTCCATACAGAAGGCCTAATCGTAATAGAAAATCCAGTCTAGTCTGACTGATCTGACCACCACCTTTAACGGCGATTTTATCTAACCATGCTTTTAACTCATCCCACGTTGGGTTGCGGGAAGATACCCATTTTAGTACCCGAATGACACCACCAAAATAGGATATTTCCTCTTGGTTCTTGTTTTCTGGAACAAAACTTTGAAGTCCTGCTTCTTTTTGACGATTCAATGCTGCTTTGAGGGCTTTTAATGCTTTTGCTTTGTTCTCAAATTGTGGTAGTTCTTTTTCTACTCTCCAGTCGAAGGCTTCTTTTGTCAACTCATATGAACACTTCCTGATCTGAAAAAGCTTTTTTTCAAGAGTAGCTAATTTCGAATCTCCCTTTGCGAGAGCAACGCCTATCTCTATATTGGTGGCGAAACCCGCATTCGTCAGATTCATGGAACCAACCACAGCGAGTTTCTTGCCAAGCATAAATACTTTTGCGTGTAGCGTATTCGCTATGAAGACCTTTACGTTCCATTTTTTAAACTTCATTTTTGAATAGATCATCTTGAAGGCACTGATTTCGGAGTACCCTAGTAACAGATCGATGGGTTCCCATTTGGTAATCACCGTTAAATTAATTTGCTCTTTTAGGGACAACACCTCTAAAACCTTGAAAAGGGCATATTCTGAAAGAAATGGCGAAACGAGCCATACATGCTTCACTCCAGAAGCATATTTACCAATCAAAGATACAAGTTCACTTCCTGTAACTATTTTGCTCATTAGAACCCCACAAAAACAAATTCATGATTTTACCTCTTTGAATATAGGCATTCCATCCATGTATTCAAGAGAAAACAAAAGCAACAAAATGGATTTATGCTCTTTGACTTTTTACCCCTTCACGCCTACATTGAAATTGGGGCGTATGACCGTTCAAGAATTAATGAATCGGCATGATAAGCTTTATCATGTAAAGGATGAAAAAGGTATACACCGGACCGCGTACCTATCCCTAACATCCGCAAATGGCATTTCATTGGATGTAGACGATTGGAGTGAAGGAACTCGTAAGATGTTCGGCGGAGATTACGAGTTCAATATCGTTATTGAACCAAAATCATTATAGCCCGTCTCAAAGACCGACACTTTCATGTAGCTCTGCCCTTTTAAGGATAGAATGTAAAAGCACCGGCACTACCAGGAGCTGATTCTCTTCTCTTCAAGAAGTGAAGATGCTTCAAAGCAATCGTAAGAAAGCATCTACGGTCAATCGGGCTTGACGCAAGATATGCGCTAACGTGGAAGATTTAACAGGACGATGCGCGGGAACTGTGATCTTTAGCATTTCGCCTCCTATCCGTTTCTGCAAGCGAATATGACTCCCCCGCTACCGCACTACAGTCCAACCTTCCCTCTGCAAAGCGCGGATAATTTGGGTATAGGGTAGACTAGGAAGCTTGCTCACAGTTCAATTTCCTGTACCTGCGCCGTATCTTCCATAATAAGCTCATCTTCAACAGGTTCCAGATACAATTCAATTGCTTCCCGGATATTTTTTAACGCCTCTTCCACGGTCTCTCCTTCACTAATACAACCAGGAAGTGAGGGGACGTAAACCGTGTATCCCCCTTCATTGCTTGCTTCCAGTACGACCTTGATACGCATCGTATTATCTCCTAATTTCTATAATCCTCTGTAAGTTAGCATTCTGCTACTTTAGTCAAGGAATAAAAACACTACTTTTCTCTATCTGAGATATCTGAGAGTGTTCTAACTGTCAACCAGACTTTGAAAGATAATTTCCCCTGAAGGTGAAATAAACACTAATATCAAGATAAATCGGAGGGGAGAGTTAATTGAATGATCACCAGCCAGGTCCCATGCAGTCTCCACCAGAGAATGCTCTTGCACAAAGTGTGATCCATGCACCTCATCCTGAGTGTATTACTCCAGGGACTGATGGAACCGGTGCCCGTTGTAGAACGCAAAATACCGCTTCAGCCCTTCCTTCAATTCCCCCACCGTCTGATAGTCTTAAAGATACATGTCTTCGGACTTCAAACTCCTCCAGAACCGTTCCACCCAGATGTTTTCCCGCATCTCCCCTTATCATCCATACTGTTTTGAATTTTGTGGCTCTCTAACATCTGGGTGTATAAGGAGGTAAACTTTTTCCTATGATCCGTCAAAAAATCTATATATAGTGTGCATTACCCCATGTAAGGTCGCAATTAATTTAGAGTTTTAAATAGCACCTCTTTATTATCTACCAATGCAACAAAATGATGAAAGTTACTTGGTATTTTCATTGTATCAATAGTGTAGACTGCTTCAGAGTCTTTATTTCCAACCACAAAAAAACAATATAAGCAATTATTGTCTTTTGAATACTCTATATGATCATATTTGCCAGTAAAAGGATCAATACTTAAATTAAACGTACTTTTCGCACTCTCATAAAGTGTCAATTTCTCAATATCCTTTTTGTACTTTGGATAATAATTTGGAAGATATTTTATTTCAATAAAAGACACAATTTTATTTGTATTTGATTCGGTTATTATCATGTCTGGTTTATAAGTCTTGCTGTCAATTATTACATCTGGTTCTACCCATATTTGGTATTTATCTATAGTAGCATCGACAAGGTATTTAAAAAGATAACCTTGTAATTGACGCTCGTTATGTATAATGCCTTTTTTATATAACCTGCTTATAGCATCTTCCCAGATGCATTTTAATATCGAAAACAAGTCTTGTCTATTATAGTCCATTATTAATCTCCTCTTTTTTATTAATATTCATACAAATATTAATGAAATCTTCAATTTTGTATTAAAATATAAATCGAGAGTTTAGTACATGCATCTCCTCATTTTTTCACATTCCTTTTTTAAAACTAATAACTACCTAAGGTGCGCCCATTTGTCAACACAGGTTTTGGGACTAGTTTATGAGATGCCCGCCTCCTACCGTGTCTCATGCAGCCTCCTCCAGAGACTGCCCGTGCACAAAGCGTGATCCATACACCTCATCCAGTGTGCGATACCTTAAGGATTGGTTGAACCGATGCTCATTGTAAAAGGCAAAGTACCGCTTCAGCCCTTCCTTCAGTTCTGCCATCGCGGTCCATCACCTCAAGAATCGCCTGTAAAACCTTCACCTCCCCTGCTTCCGCTTACCTCTGGGGACGGTGGCAATACACCGAACGGCTAATTCCTAGCAACCGGCACTGTTCCTCAATGAGTCTGGATGCTCCGGCTCTATAACAGCGGTTCGCTCCCGTACACTATCCTAAGGGAGATATTGCTTTTCATAACCTGTTGGATAAGTACTGTGTACCGTATCGTTTGCAGATTTGGTAGGTCGTGGATGATTAAAGGCTCTCTTTCAAGAGATAGCAAATAAGCATGTATATCGTACCGCTACTTTAAAAATCATGTGGGAAGGGATTTAAATACCTCTCCACTAATCATGTTGCGTTTACAAGTATTTAAATGTCGTCGAAGTACTGCGACACACTGTTCCGAGTTTTGGTTTAAATATTTAAAAAGTAACCGATGATCAGACTCTACTTGTTGCATATCAGGTTCCGCACCCGCATTAAAGGTAAGAGAAATATTCAAATGTAGAGTAGCGTATTTATAACTTCTTAATAGGTACTCATTCCCAGCAAGCACACATATTTCACGGTGAAAAAGCTGATCATATTTTACATACTCCTTCATTGTATCGGGGTGGTACTTGCTCGGTACCAATTCTTCCATTCTATCTAGGAAATACTTCATATCTTTCAAATCTTCCAACCTAACCATTGGGTAGATTTTTTCAATAGAAGAAATTTCCAGGATGTATCGCAATTCGAAAGCATCAATCATACTCTTCTGGGTAGGCATCCTTACATAACAGGTACTTTGGGGTTTCACCACAACAATACCTTCATGCTCTAACCTCTTTATGGCGTCTCTAACGGGCATAGGGCTTACCTGCAAACGCTGCGCAATCTCTTTAATGTTTAGACGGTCGCCATACCGGATAGTTCCTTCAATAATTTCTTGTGTGATCAACTCATAGATTCGATCGCTGATGCGCACATTAGATATCTGTATGTTTTCGCTATACTCTATGGTGGAAGTGCTTTTTTTAATCACGGTACTCCTCATAAGTGATCATAATTTTTGCTGCAATTCTGGTCAATTTAGGAATAGCTACCATTGGGATTTGCCACGGGCGTTTTAAAGGTCCACCGGCTTCCTCTTCTTTTCGGATTCCAAAACCGCATCCAGCACTCGCATGGTTTTTAATACCTCCCGTCCAGAAGCCAAAGGTTCTCTTCTTCCCTCAATGGATCGCACGAACTCTGACAGTTGATTCGTATACAGGCTAGGTACCTGTTCTTCCTCCAAGATCTTCTTTCCGTTCACCTCAAGCTTGAAAGAGAACCCATACACTTTGTTTGTTGGATACTCATACAATCGTAGAGATCCTTTTTTCCCGTACCATACCATCTCGTGCAGGTAAGGATCAGCGTTCAAAGAAAGGTGGATAGATGCTAAACCCGAATCGAATTCTATCAGAATATTCGATTCATCCTCACCATGGAACGCGGGATTGATCTGTTTTGAAATAGAAAATACGCGTTTCGGCATTTTTTCAAACAACCATACAACCGTATCGATTGAATGGCTTCCCTGTAACAAAATGATCAGATGCCCTGCTTTCTTCTTGTCCGTCCACCAGGGAGTGGGAGGAGCGGGGAATTTTACGAGAAAACTTATGTCCAGTCTAAAAGGATCCCCAATAAGCTCTCTAGCTTTTCGGGCTTCCTGGATTGCGGTGGAGAATCTTCGGCTTTGTCCGACCATTAGCGTTACACCTTTCTTTTCCGCTGCTTCAACCATTTTCTCAGCCTCTGCCAGGTTCATGGCCATCGGTTTCTCCACAAGTACATGCTTCCCTGCTTCTATGGCCTTAAGTGTGGCTTCATAATGTAGATGATTCGGTAAACTAATGATCACTGCCTCTATTTTTGAATCTTTAAAAAAGGATGAATAATCGGTATAGTACGTGTTAGCTTTGAACTTTTCCGCAACACTTTTCGCCCTCTGAGAATCTAAATCACAAATAGCCTGAAGAGTTACTTTCTTTTCCAAGTTCTGGATAGCTTCTAAGTGTGCCATCGCAACCCTTCCGGCTCCCAATAAACCCACATGCATAATAACTCTCCTCTATCGCATTAACAGATTGGGAATGAATAGGACGAGTGAAGGAATATACGTTATGATCAATAGCACAACGATAGATGCCAGAATAAAGGGAACGCAAGATTTCACAAGATTCTCGATTGATACCTCAGCAATCGGGGCTGCCACAAAGAGACAGACCCCCAAAGGCGGAGTAACTAACCCAATATTCAGATTTACCACCATGATTACTCCAAAATGGACCGGATCGATTCCTATACTCTGTGCAAGGGGGAGAAGAACTGGAGTGAGCAAGATCACAGAGGCAAGCGTTTCCATGAAAGTTCCCACAATAAGGAACAAGATATTCAAAAGCAAAAGTAACAGTATACGATTCTCAGTGATGTGAATGAAAAATTCAGCCACATGAGTTGGAACATTCTCTGCTGATAAGATCCATCCGAACAGATGAGCAAAGGCAAGAATGAACAGGATCGTGGCGGTCACTAGCGCCGTTTCATACAGGGCATTAAGTAGCTTCTGTAGGGTAAGTTCTCTGAACACAAGAAAGCCTACTACTACAGCATACAGAACTGAAACCCCCGCAGCCTCCGTAGGAGTGAATACCCCCGTTAAGATTCCTCCCATGAGAATGACAGGCATCAGCAATGCAAGAATCGCATCTTTTAACCCTCTAATAACTGTGGTAACAGAAAGGGTTCGTTCCCGTACTGGCACATTGTGTTTCTTCGCATAAATATATGCTACAATAAGTTGCGCAAACCCAATGAGTAGTCCCGGGATAATACCCCCTAAGAATAATTTTGCAATGGAAACTCCAGCACTTGCGCCGTACACTACCATGGCGATACTCGGGGGTATCGTTGGGCCGATAATGGAAGCTACGGCTGTCACAGCTCCACTATATTCAGCCGAATAGCCCTGTTTTTTCATTGCGGGAATCATGATAGAACCGATTGCTGCTGCATCAGCGGCCCCAGCGCCCGTGATCCCAGCAAAGAAGATGCTTGCTACAATCGTTATGTATGCTAGCCCACCGCGAATATGGCCTAGGATTACATTGAAAAAATCCACTAACCGTCTGGTTATTCCCGCATCATTCATTAATTTGCCGGCGAGTATGAACATGGGAACGGATAGGATCAGATAGTTGGTTACACTGACATAGAATCTCTGAGCTAGTAGAACAAGTGGCATATCCTTTGTAAAAAGGTATGAGAGACTGCTTATTCCTATTACAAAGGCTATCGGGATCCCCACCAATAAAAGTAGTACAAAAATGATACCGACCATATTTAACCTTATTTCTTATTTATTTTGTAAAGATATGTATCCAAGAGGCTTAAAAGCATGAAGAAGAGAATTATAATGAATCCAAATCGAAAGACTAGATAAACGAAGCTCATAGGAATTTTCAATGCTGGAGTAATCGTTTTTGTGATGGATGCTTTCAGTAATAGTTCTTCGGGTGCAATGATACAAAAAGTCAGAAAAATCAAAATAATTAGCGAGGTAATAGATGAAACAACTCTCTGTATCTTTGAAGGTAACATTGAAACGAAGAATTCCACTTTTGTGAACATGTTCTTTCTAATAGCGGGTGCAGCAGCTACTAGCACAGTTAAGACTAGGAGCAGTTCAGGTAGTTCCGTAGACCAGGACAAGGGTGATTTTAGAATATATCGATAAAAAACTGAAACATTGATAAGGAGTGCAATTAACCCTAAGCTAACGATAGCTAACACTCGCATAATCTTTTCTAAGAAGTCACCCGTTTTTTGTATACACAGAAGGATCCTCATGAACTGCTCCTTTTGCTTTTATTTTTATTACTTACTTTTTAGCGTACCAATCTCCTTCTTCTATACCTTTGGATGCTTCACGGATTTTCGTAATCATGCTCCTTGCCCAACTAGCAAGTTCTGGATTGAGCTTCTTTAAGAAATTTTCATACACAGGAGCCGTTGCAGTGATGAAGGGTGTCAAATCAGATACTGTAGTGACCACTACACCTTTCGCTTTCATCTCCTCGATGGCTGAGCCACCTTTCTCCAACGCGTCCCTGTCCATCACACGCTTCCACGTATCTACTGCCTTCAACACGGCTTCCTGCTGACTCTTCGACATCTTGTCAAAGGTCTTTTTACTCATCAGCAGGATTCCTCCATTGGATACTACTGGTAACAGCGTCAAGTATTTCTGTACTTCATAGAATCGGTTCCCTAATAGGGCTAAAGGTCCATTCTCGTTTCCATCTACAACCTTTGTTTGTAATGCCGTGTATAACTCACCAAATGGTAAAGGAACCGCATCGGCGCCTAATGCTTTATAGGCATCCATGTGTTCTGGAACCTGCATCGTTCTAATTTTCAGCCCTTTGAAATCATCCATTTTATTGATTGGCCGAGTATTGTTCATTGGAAGCCGGAAATCAGGAGCGGCGATCGCCAACACCTTTAGCCCCACAGGCTCCCCTTCTTTCTGGGCTTTCGATAACAATTCTGCTCCCACCGGCCCATTCATTACAGCCATCCAATGCTTCGGTCCATTAAAAAGAAAGGGTAAATTCAGTATTTGGATAGATGGAACAAAGGTTCCCGTTACCCCTATGGAGGATGCTTGGAAATCGATCGTCCCTAATTGTAGACCTTCCGTCACATCCCGCTCTCCCCCTAGTTGCCCTTGGGGATACAACTTGATTTTCACCGTTCCATTCGTTGCCTTTTCTATTTCTTCCGCAAATGCCAAACCCGCAGTATGGTAGAAATAGATAGGCACATTGGAATGAGCATACCGCAGTTCCATTACGGGTTCTTTTTTTGATGCCTGTTCTTTCGAACCTCCCCCATTTACAGCAAACGGCAATAAAACTATCCAGATAGCTAATAGGAGTAATCTTACTCTTTTCATACACATCCTCCTAAACTGATATATTAATATATTAGATATGATATTCCGTAGATTGTTGAGTTGTCAATCTCTTGCGTTGTCTTTCATTAATTCCTAACCAGAATACAGAGCGTACCTCCCTCCTACTATATAGGAAGAGGTCTTTTCATAAGCTCTACCCCTTTTTTTGTCCTAAAATTTGGGCTCAGCATAAATCAATCTTCTAATCTCTTGACCTGCTTTTTTTGCGTTTCTGCGGAGGTAGGCATCAAAAAGCTCTTTTTCCCCTTCTTCAAATGGGATTGGAATCTTTACTCTACGACAATGTTTCCGAATGGAATTATTCATGCCCCTACTATAGTCCCATTTGGGGTATTTGTCAAGTTTTCTATGCTCCATTTGGCGCATATTGCCGATAATTAAGTCGGTATGCTTTTCTGGGACAACGTTAAAGCGCTTGTGAAAAAGACAAACACAACTCAGGAATGGGTTGCTAAAAAAGCTAGAATTAGTTTTGCTACTTTTAGAGGATGGATTGCTAAAAACAGGCTACCTGATGTTGAAGAGGGGTATAAAATCGCCCAAGCCCTA
>CAKZQO010000020.1 GCA_937140905.1 uncultured Spirochaeta sp. | reverse complement strand
AGCTAAATTAGAGAGGCAAGACTTTGGTAGTCTTAAGCTTGTGGGTGGGGAATAAATACGGTTACAGGGTTGACCGAAAAACCAGCGCGCCTGTATCTCGAGTACTGTACCCCCCCATCTGTTCTACTTCCTCTTTGAAACCAGGATCCGATATTGCCTCAAGAAGCACTTGTCCCTCTTTGGAATGGTAGAACTCTTCGCTCATCAGTAGATCGTACCGTTCCTCACAGAGGGGAATGAAATCCAGGTTGTACAAGCGGGCGGCAGAATAGATACCCATACCTGCCTGGGCAGTTCCTGCAGCTATGGCTGCAGCCACTCCTAGGTGAGTGTACTCTTCTCGCTCGTATCCTTGAATCTGCCTTGGGTCGAGCCTTTTCTGGTTCAGCATATAGTCCAGAAGGATCCTCGTACCCGAACCTTTCTGACGGTTCACAAACTGTACCGTTTGGGACACTAGGTCTTCGATCCCTGCAATTCGTGCGGGGTTGCCCTTCTCCACTAAAAGCCCTTGGGTGCGGTACACGAGGTTCACTAGAACAACAACTTTCCCTTGGAGATATTTTTCTATATAGGGAATATTATAAGAGGCGGTTCCTTCGTCGAACAGGTGGATTCCCGCCAGATGAGTCTGTCCCTTCCGGATGGCTAGAAGCCCACCCATGCTTCCCACATGAAAACTGAGAAGCCTGAGCCCATGACTTTTCCTTCGCATTCTGCTGGCTAACAGATCCAACGCCAGATCATGACTCCCCACGGCAAGGAGGGTGTGTTCGATCTCTTCTCTCGAACGATAGATCTCGATCCCCACCTCTTCCCCTTCTTCGAACCCCTGGGAATTGGGGGGTATAGGCAAGACCCCGTCGGCTTTTACCAATGACATGGTGACTCCTGCTCCTCGGGAAAGAGGATGGGCAATGTAGGTTTTACCCATCTTACCAACCGCCACTCGCACGAATTCTTCTATGCCTAATTCAGAGACGACCCTCCGTCCCAATCGAACCTGCAGTCGAGGTCGGACTTCTTCCTCCTGGTGGAACCATCGACAGAGCAAGGGGTAGAGGAACCATTCAAGGGACAGGTACGCGGAAACAGGGTAACCAGGGATTCCCATGCAGGGTTTCCCTTTGGCATACCCGAGGATAGTGGGCTTCCCAGGGCGGGTGGATAGCCCATGAACCAACACCTGCCCGAGCTTTTCTAAAACCGATGTGGTAAAATCTCCCCTACCGGAAGAGGATCCAGCGTTCACCAGAAGGATGTCTGCCCATTCTAGAGCCGACTCCACGGTTTTTTCCAAAAGTTCTGGATCATCCTTCACGATGGGGAACACTCGAGGTTCTCCGCCCCATCGAGTTATGTATGCAGATAGCACCGTTGTATTGTATTCCGGGATCTCCCCAACGCGGATCGAAGACTCGGGAGGTACCAGCTCGTCTCCCGTAGGGATAATAGCGACCTTCGGTTTGGCCAATACGTCTATGTGGCATACCCCCCCCGCGAGGAGAGCCCCTAGATCCGGAGGAGTAATTCTATGGAACAGGGGTAAAAGAACCTCCCCCCCCACCACGTCCTCCCCCACGGGCCGCACGTGCTGGTAGGGATAGGCGGGACGACGGATCTCGTATCCTCCCTCATCCAGCGGCTGTAACTCTTCCCAGGGAATCACCGCATCGAATCCTTCGGGTAAGGGATCCCCCGTATCGATGGGAAGATACTGTTCACCCTCCTTCAATCGCAGGGGATGAGAATCCTGGGCGGAAAAGGTACTTGCGCTACGAACCGCGATCCCATCCATCGCCGCGCAGGGGTAAGCTGGAATCGAGCGTTGGGCGAGGATCGTTTTGGCCGTTACTCGGCCATCCGCCTGCGAAACGGGAATCGTTTCTATCCGATCCGGAGGAACAAAGGGTTCTAGAAAGAGCTTCTTCGCTTCCTCCCGGGGAATAGTCCGCAAGTACCGTTTACTCATACAGGTTACACCCGTATAGAATTACCTCTACTATTTCCCCCTCTAGGAGACCTTCCTTATCGGGAGGAACGAATATAAATCCATCCGCTTCAGTTAGGGTATGTAAAATTCCTGAACGGCCGAATAGAGGTATCGCTTGCCATTCGATCTTTTTCGCGGTACCTCCTTTATTCGGAGTCACCATTCGATCCAACTTTACCCGTACCACGTCGGTCCTACCTGGTTTGGAAGGGACGTTCAACGCTAGTTCTGCGCGAACCGAAGGTTGGTAATCTGGGCCGATTCGACCCTGTAGCCGGTCCAGGATCCGACTTCCAAACAGGAGAAAGGAACTCAACGCAGACACAGGGTGACCGGGTAATCCCAGAACAGGCTTGCCCTGGCATACCGCAAAAAGCAGAGGCTTCCCGGGCTGGATGGAAACCCCCTCTACCAGAAGGTTTCCTTCCGACAACTCCTCCAGTATCTCGGCGGTGAAATCCCGTGTCCCTACCGAGCTTCCTCCCGATAAAAGCACGAAATCGGAATCTGCTAGCGCATCCCGCACGGCACTTCTAAACTCTGTTGGATCGTCAGCCAGGATCCCCCCATATCGGGGGAAGGCACCTCGTTTATGGCACAGCTGTAGGAGCATGGGAGCATTGCAATCCCGCACTTTCCCTACCGGTACCTGTTCGGTTTCATGCAATACCAATTCGTTCCCGGTAGAAAGAATCGTTACCCGGGGGCGTGCATGCACAACGACCTTTTTGATTCCAAGTGCGGATAGGGCTCCTAGTTCCTGGGCGCGAAGAATTCGCCCTGGTTCCAGTACGGGATCCCCTTTACGGAAGTCTTCTCCTTTGGCGATCACATTCTCCCCCGGACTTACCGGTCGTAAAACTTGGATCAGATCGCCCAATGTTTCCGTATACTCTACCATCACAACCGCATCGGCCCCTTCGGGTAGCATCCCACCGGTAGGCACATACAGGCAGGTCCCCCGATCCATCGAAGGAGCCCTCTCCCCCATCCGTACCTCCCCCGCGAGGGTCAACAGGGCAGGGGCGGAATCCGAAGCTCCAAAGGTATCCCCACTCTGTACGGCATACCCATCTACCGTGGATCGATCAAACCCTGGCAGGTCCTCCGGAGCAATAACCCTCTCGGCGCAGATTCGGCCTCCCGATTCTTCCAATGGTACGATTTCCGAAGGAAGAGGTTTAATGAACTTCTGGATAATCCTTACCGCTTCTTCGGGAGGAACCACGTTGAATATTCGCATGTACTCATGATCCTTTTACTTTTATACCACAGATCGGACAATTTGGATCTTGGGAAGGAACGAACTCATCGAACCGGCCTGTCCACGCATCGTACACTAAAACCCTTCCTGTTATGGGAATCCCGATGGAAAGGATCAGCTTGATCCCTTCTATCGCTTCGATACTGCCGATCGCTCCGGGTAGCGCACCCAAGAGAGGAATCGGGCCCTTAGGCCGCAACGTAGGTGTCCTATAAATACATTCATAACAAGGGCCTTTGGGAGGCAAAAACACTGTCACGCTTCCAATATACTCCCGGATCCCTCCATCGATCCAAGGGATTCCAAGCCGGTAACAAGCCTTGTTGATAGTTCTCCGTGCTTCCCGGTTGTCTACCGCAGCAATCACTAGATCGTACTCACTTATCAAAGCCTCCGCATTCTCCTCTGTCAAACGGGTCGCATGGGAGAGGTACCGGAGGGTAGAATTGAAGGCTTGTAACTTCTCTCTAGCGGATTCGGTTTTTAACCGCGACAGGTCTTTCTCCCAATGGAGGATCTGCCTCTGGAGGTTGGTGATATCCACGTGATCGTTGTCCACAATCCCAATCGTACCTACACCCGCAGCCGCAAGATAATAAAGGATCGGCGAACCGAGTCCGCCCGTTCCAATGACGAGAACCTTCGCTTGCCCTAATCTCCGTTGCCCGTCTTCTCCAACTCCAGGAAGGATCAATTGCCGGAAGTACCGGTCATTCTGAAATCGTTCAAAAGCACCGTCCACCATCTCCCCCAAACCTGTACCCGCGCTCCTGTTGACAAGCTTTCCACGCGCCTAGCATCTTTTTATCCCCCATCGATCACGGGGAAGAGAGACACGATGTCACCCGGCATCACCTCGGTATCGAGCTTTACCTGTTTACCGTTCCGAATTACCACTGCCACTTCGTCCTCAGGAATGCCTAGGTGTTCTACCAGATTCCTTAGAGCAGTTGGACCTTCAATCGGAATCCGAACTTCGGGCTCCTTAGCCCAGTGCAGAAGAGAGGCAAATATCTTCAGGGTTACCTCTTTCATTGGGTACGCCCCCTTAGAATAAGAATGTCTCCATAAAATATATTCAAATCCCTCTGTTGAGATAAGTAAGTACTACCCCTGCCGAGTCTCTTTTAAAATTAGACGTATCGCTTAAAGGGATACCGGCATCCGCAGTCTACCCGATTCTTCGATAGCAAGGGTAGCCCGAAGGGTTAGAGCAGCATCTTCTCCGCTACACCGGGGTTCTTCTAATCCTTGGATCACTTTGCCGAAATGGCGGATCTGTTTTTCGTAGGGGCTTTCCGGAGGGATCTTGATCCCTGTTCGGATAATGGGATCGTGCCACCCACCGTTTACAGGATCCTCATAGTATAGGAGTTCCATACTGGGAAACTTAAGGGTCTTTTTCTTCCCGAAAAAGATGTAACAATTCTGCGGATACCGGAAAAAGAAGTCGTTCTCGCCGGTGTTCGCTTCATAGCCGATATCACTAGGAGCACTATCGGTGAAAAAGATCGCGGCAATCCGATCCCCTTTTAGCCGGATGGTGATTCCCAACGTGTCTTCCACCTCGAACCCTCTCCCCACGTGACTCACTTCGGCATAGACAGATTGAATTTCCCCACACACATACCGGATCATGTCAATCTCGTGGATCAAGTTGATCCGGATCGGGCCTCCCCCCTTTTGCGCTCGCCAGGAGAAAGGCCCTTGGAAATAATTTTCCGGTTTGTGCAAGGCCCAAAGAATGCTGACACCGATGAGGTCTCCGATTTCTTTTAGGCGAATTGCTTCTCTCACCCGTTCGAGGCCCGGATTATACCTTCGATGATGAGCCACAAGGAGTCGGACATTGTTCTTTCGGGCCGCTGCGATAATTGCCTCTGCCGTTTCCAAGTCGTCCGAGATGGGTTTCTCCAGAAGAAGGTGTAACCTCCGGGAAGCGCATTCTTCTGCTACTGGCAGGTGGAGCTTGTTGGGTACCGCAATCACCACACCATCCAGTTTTTCCCGGTCCAACATTTGCCGAAAGTCTGGATAGAAGGGGACACCCCATTGATCCGCCAGGGAACTCAGGTTTGGGTTGCTGTCGGAGGTAGCCACGAACGTGACGTCCTTCACGCTGGAAAGCACTCTACCGTGCAGAGCACCGATCATTCCCATCCCGATCAATCCGATCCTTGCTTTATCCATAGGTTACTCCTTGCGTGACTCCGTTTGCCTGAATCCCCTGTCCTCTACCGATATATCACAGTTCGAATAAGACCTTCACCGTCTCTCCCCCATAGAATACCTTCATGGCTTCATCGACTCCGTCTAGAGGGAATCGCTTGGTTACCAACTTGGAGGGGGATACCTTCTTTGTTTCCAGCCAGTTCAGGGCTGTGAGGTAATGATGGGAAAGCATCGCCACATCCCCTAATAGGGTAATCCCTTTACGGATCAACACGATTGGTTTGATCTTAGCTTCTGGGTACAGTCCGAACACGGAAACCCTAGCCCGGGGTGCGGCTAGATCGAGAATCATGTCCCAAACTACCGGATGACTAGCCGTCTCGATCACGATGTCTGCCCCGTACCCTCCTGTTTCGTTCTGGACAATTTTCACCACATCCTCTTTATCCGCATAGATACAGCGGTCCGCTCCCAAAGATTCGGCGATCTCAAACCTCTTCTTGTCCTTTTCAATGCCCACGAGCATGATCTTGCCTGCTCCCCAGGCTCGTAAAGCCTGTAGGTGAAGAAGTCCTACGGAACCCGGGCCGATGATGACGGCGCTTTCACCGAGAATCGGTTTGACATTCTCCAAAGACCGCACGGCCAATCCGAGAGGTTCGAGGAGGGCAGCGTCGGCAAAGCTCACATGATCCGAAATCTTGTGCACCAAATAGGAAGGCACCGATACGTACTCGGCAAAGGTACCATCCCGGGTGATCCCCAGGTGGTGCCAGGCAAGGCACATGTTTTTGTGCCCCTTCTTGCACATGAGGCACTGCCCGCACCCATACAACGCCTCGAAGGCAACTCGTTCCCCCACTTTCAGCCCTTCCACCTCTTTGCCAACTTCAGCTACGATCCCCGCACCTTCATGGCCCAGGATGACGGGAATGGGTACGGGTTTCCGGCCCTTGTATTCTCCCTTCATGATGGACACATCCGAATAGCATAGACCGGTAGCTTTCACCTGCACCAGCACATCCTGTGGACCGATGGTAGGTTTGGGTCTATCCATCACTTTCACCGCATTCGGTTTGTCTTCGTACTTTACGATAGCTTTCATATTCTCCTCCTATTTTACGTATCCAAAGAATCTGGGTAGAAACATTGAAATGGGTTCAACATAGGTAACAAGGAAAAGGATCCCTATCTCTACAATGAGGAAGGGCAGTACTGCTTTTGTTAGACGTTCCAACGAAATATGGGTAATTCCGCAAACCGTATACAGTACCAATCCGACTGGAGGGGTCAGTAATCCTATCATCAAGTTTAGTACAACGATTGCACCTAACATGACCGGATGTATTCCGTATCCTTCCACAATTTTTAATAGAATGGGCACCAGAATGATCATAGCAGCTGTTCCTTCCATGAAGGTGCCAACGATGAGTAAAACAATATTGATCGCTAATAGCAGGATGACTCTATTGGTAAAAATATGGGCTACAAAAGTTGCCATTTGTTGAGGTACTTGTTCCACTACCAATGCCCAATTGAAAATATTCGAACAGGCGATGATGAGAAATACCGTACCTGTAGTCTTACCCGTATTGATTAAAATATGCTTAACCGTTTTCCAATCTAAGTTCTTATAGACAAAGAATCCTATAAACAATGCATACACCACCGCCACACCTGAAGCTTCCGTTGCTGTGAAAACTCCTGCTAAGATACCTCCGAGAATGATGACGGGCATTAGAAGAGGAATAATTCCCTGAACAGTTGCTTTCACAATTTCTTGAAAAGTAGGCTTCTGTTTAGTGTAAGGATAATTTCTCTTTACGGCTAATATATAGGTGACTATCATCAAACTGATACCCACAAGGATCCCAGGAATCATCCCTGCCATGAATAACGCTGCTACCGATGTAGAGCTTAGTAAAGAATAAATTACAAAGGGGATACTAGGGGGAATAATAGGACCTACGATAGCTGCGGATGCGGTAAGACCCGCACTAAAATCTAGATCGAACCCTTCCTCTTCCATTGCTGGAATCAACATAGATCCAACTGCCGAGGCATCGGCAATGGCCGACCCCGTGATTCCCGCAAAGAACATACAACTCACTATGTTTACATGTCCTAGACCACCTTTAATGTGCCCTACTATCACATTGGCAAAATTCACGAGCTTCTTAGTAATCCCAGAAGTATTCATCAAGTCCCCGGCAAGGATGAAAAAAGGAATCGCCATGAATGGAAAACTATCCAGCCCTGTAAACATGCGCTGGGCGATCAATCCAAGGGAGACTCCCTTTAAGTACAGATAGACTACCGTTGCACTTCCTAAGCTAAAGGCTACAGGGACTCCTAGAATCAACGTTGCTATAAAAACCAATACTGCCGTCCACATTCGGTACCACCTTTATTCCTCTGTTTTTTGAGTCTTGAAAGAGGTTATCATTTTCAGAGTATTGAATATGAACATTAAGAAAACCCCAATCGTAACCGACAGATAAGGAATTACCATCGGTATTTCCATCGCACTCGACCTTTGGATGGATAAGGTCTTAAGATGAGTAAAAGATTCAAAAAATATGATTAGAAGAAATATCTCTATAATGACACGTACTATGAAAGCGATAATCTTCTGTAGTCTATTGGGAAGGAGAGCCACAAACATATGGATCCCTACATGAGAATCATCTTTCGTTCCCAGTGCACAACCTAAATACCCAACCCAAACCATCAGATATCGCCCTAGCTCCTCCGACCATGCCAAAGAGGATCTTAAAACATACCGAAAAAACACCGCTAGGCTTACATTTACCACCATGATTGACATCATGATGACGATCAATTCAGAAATCCATTTTTCCAATTTGTTTTCCAGTATGTAGTTTTGTTTCATCACTACCTTCCTTATTGCAGAAACCACATGATCTTCACAGAGGGAAAAAAGGGGAGGATCACCTCCCCCATACCGTCTAACGTAAATCGGATTTTAAAGAGTTTACGACGCTGTCAACCGCTTTCATCGCTTCGTCAATGAGAGCGGGATCCACTTTCGTTTTCATCCAATCTAGCACAGGTTTTTGAGTAGCTTCTTTAAACATCTGGATCTCTTTTTCAGTAGGCGTGTAAAGAACCATCCCCTTATCCTGGAGTTCCTTTGTTGCCATAATGGTGATCATCTGGTTCACGCCTCGACCTACTCCACAACTTATCCGGGCGGAATCTAGCACAATATATTGAAGCTCAGGTGACAGTTTCTTGAAGAAATTGTCGTTGATGATAAACCAATCTACTCCATACGTATGCCCATCGAGGGTCAGGTATTTCTGCACCTCATACAGTTTTGCAAACATGATGCTTGGGATTACGTTCTCATGTCCGTCCACCACTTTCGTTTGCATAGCAGTATAGACTTCGGTCCAGGCTATGGGTGTCGGATTGGCCCCTAGTCCTTTCATCATGTTGATATAGAGAGGAGTTTCCATCACTCTGATCTTCATGCCCTTTAGATCGTCTGGAGTTTTAATCTGCTTTGTAGCACTGGTGAAATGTCGGAACCCAACTTCTGCAAGTCCCAATGCCCGCATCCCTGTCTCTTTTTTAAACATGTCCATCAGCTTCTTTCCAAACGGGCCATCCAGCACTTTCCATGCTACCTCAGCGGAAGGGAATAGATAGGGGATGTCTGTCACCATTGCGGATGGGAAGAAATTCGCTACGACTCCAGAGGCGATACCTGCTTCTATCGTCCCGGCTTTTATGGCCTCTGTATACTCCCGTTCGGCTCCCAGAGATCCAGCCCCATACACTTTTACATTGATCTGCCCACCTGCTCTAGCGTTGACCAACTCTGCAAAGGCTACCGCTTGGGCATGTTTACGGGAAATATAAATATCTGTGGAGTCTGCATGCGCAAGTTTCAACTCTAGCGCACCCTTCGCCGTAGCCTTCTGCACTTCTACTTTCTTCGATTCTGCTTTCCCTCCTGCGAATACCATTCCCATCGTCAAGATCAGAAGGAAGGAGAAGAGCCATACTCTTTTCATACTTGAAACCTCCTAACTCAAATTTTTTTCATGAAGCAACGCTTCATGGATTTAACTCGGCCACGCGATGGTGTAGATATGTTTCCCTCCTTTAGATGGCCCTTTCAGCAACGCTTCGATCTCCTCCGGGTCTCTCTGGGTCAGGTACTTCGCATCGGGCAACTTTCCGGGAGGGAACCTCTCCAAGATATCGTTGTGCAGCTTCACCACGTAATCGCAGAACTTTTCGATGGCAGGGTAGGCTTTCTCGGCCTTGGCTAAAGAAGGTTTCCCCAATACCCCTTCGGGATACACGATACACTCGATCCCCGTTCCTCCAATGTGGCTCTGCCCGGGAATCGGGTAGTTGTAGATGTCGCCTCCCTTGTCGATGTGTCCCTCGGGGAGGAAGCCCCAGGTCTTGTTGTCCACCGCGTTTTCCATCTGCACGAACTCGGGGAACAAGGCCAGACAGATGGAGTTTTCCGCTTCGTCTCCATGTCGGAAGGGTGTTTCGAAGGGTCCTCCGTGGGCCTTGTCGTAGAGTTTTTCCCCAATGATCTTCATTACGTCGAGGAAGAAGATCATGGCAGGTACCTGGTAGCGTTTGCCCCATTCCTGTATAGCGGAAGGAACGATGTACTCCTGTCCGTGGCTGCTCATGATGATCTGTTTCCGGAAGCCTGTGTTCCAGAACCCGGAAATGATGGCCCGCACATAGGCAGCGTTCACATCATCGGGAATCACCACCGTTCCTTCCTGTCCCAAGTGAGCGAAGGGGTGGGAAGCGAACCAGATGGGTTCCGATACCGTGCACCCTGTTTTTTGGGCGATCATCTCGCACATTCGGGTCACGATGAACGTGTCTTCCCCAAAGGGTTGTGCATCCCCGTGGTTCTCCGTCGACCCCATGGGAATGAGGATGATGTCATTCACCTTCAAACGTTCCTCGACGTCCTTCTTCGTCATCGTCTGAAAGTAGATCTTGGACGGTTTTTCCATGTGCCCTCCATCCGGAGGGAGTTTCCAGTTACCCATTTCATTGCTCCTTTCTTGAATAATTTTGTTTCATTGTTTCCTGTGACTTTTCAATTGCGGGGAATACACCCACACGAATTTCAGTTTCGTCTTCCCTGTATTGAGGATCTTGTGTTTTCCTCCCGGTGGATTGTAGATACAAATCCCGGGTCTAATATCGATCTCCTCTGTTTCCGTAACGAACTTTCCTTCTCCTTCAAGGAAGAACATCACTTCCTCTTCGGATTCATGCATGTGCTCAGGTACCATGGAACCGGGGTCCGTCTCATTCACACCCATGGCTAGATTCTTCGCACCCACGGTTTTTTCCGAGATTAGGATCCACGAAGTACGAGGAGGATCTCTCCGCTCTCCTTCCACGTTCCGGATATCCACCACTTTCAATCCTGCCATTTTTATTCTCCTTCCTTACGTCAATTTGGTTGATTTGATATGGGTTTACCCTCGAATGAGGATTCCTCCATTTACATCCAAAGAAATACCCGTAATCCAATCCGATCGGTTAGAGGCGAGGAACACTACCGCATCCGCCACATCCTCTGGGTATCCATCCTTCTGTATGGCTCGCCCCGCGTTCCATGTGGCGAAAACTTCCTTGGGAT
>CAKZQO010000019.1 GCA_937140905.1 uncultured Spirochaeta sp. | reverse complement strand
CATAAACTCGATTACAAATAAAAATTGCAAGGTCTTCTAGGAATTCCCCAAATATTCCCTCTTCTTGAGACGACAAATGAGCATCCAATATAGATTTTACTAGATCAGATGCGGTGTTTTGGTTCTTCGCTTTAAAGAGATATGGATTTTTTCTAGTTAATATTTTATTCAATCGAAGACTTTTTAGACTCTCTAATCTACGATTGTGAAAATTTTGTATATTAGATTCAATAAACTGAATTATGTCATCTCTTGTTAAAGATACCATCACACGCCTTCATATTATCAAATAATAACAACTCACCTGTATGCACCTTTTGTCTAGTTAATTCAATATATTCGGCAACAATATCAATACCAACAGAATTGCGTTTTAATTTATAAGCAACTTCACATGTAGTTCCCGATCCAACAAAAGGATCTAAAACCCAATCGCCTTCTTTAGTAAAAAGCTTAATAAACCATTCAGGCAAAGCACGTGGAAACGTGGCACTATGATTTTTATTGTCCGTTTCTGTTGCAAAATGAAGAACATTCGAAGGATATGCTTTATCTCTACCTATCCAGTTCGATATATTCTTACCAAAACCGCTGCCAACCTGGGAATTAAATCTTATCACGTCATTCTTACCAAGATGTTTCAGCCTCGTTTCGGCCCATTTACCCATCGGAACCATAACGTTTTCTTGAAACATTTGAAAATGCTTAGTCTTATTGAATTGCAAACATCTTTCCCACGCATCCCGGAAACGATTCGGCCACTTCCCGGGATGGCAATTACGTTTATGCCAAATGAATTCTTCTGTCCATAACCAGCCTTGTTTTTTCAATGCTAATATTAATTCTATTACGTAAGTGTGTCGTTCGCCATTAACAACTTTCTCTTTTATATTTAAAATAAATGTACCAGTTGGTTTCAATACCCTTAAGAATTGTTCACTTCTAGGCAGAAACCAATTTACATATTCATCAGGCTTAATTCCACCGTAAGTCTTTGAACGTGAATCTGCATACGGGGGAGAGGTTACGATGAGATCGAAAAAGTCATCTGGAAAATTTGATAGCACATCGTAACAATCCCCGCATTTGGTGATGCATTCTATACTCATCATTATTAGTAACTACCATAAAATGCTATCTACTTCAATATACATCAATCCTCTTGAATTCGGGTAATCCGTACGATCTCCGGGTCGGTGAAACCATCCAGGGCATCCCTCACCACGGAAGAGAAACTATATAACACTACCCCTTCTTTCCCTGCTAGGAACCAGTGTTTCGCACCAGGGGCAAAGGTATACTGGTCTCCGGCAAGCATCCGAATCTCATGCCGTGCGGTAAACATCCCCTCTTTTCCCTTTGGAATGAATCCTTCCTTCACCGTCTCTGGACCCTCCACGTATAGATACAGTACGCCCCAAGCAACCCGGATGGTCTCTTCTTTTCCGGGATCCTCACCCACCGGCGGATGCCAGTGCTCGGGAAGAATCTGGTTCGGGAATAGGGCGATTACCTTGGCGCCATACCGCTGGGTTTCCACCCACGTGAGGATCTGAGCTCCAAAGACCCGAACCTGAGAAAGGCCAAAGTCGGCCACTGCAATCTGTCCTACCTCTTCCGGCCGAAGAACAATACCCGCCCTAGAAATGAGGATAGCCGCTTCCTTCTGTATAGCCGGGATCTCCGAACGTTTGATCATTTTACCCCTCCCCGAGTGAACTCTCTGGTACAATTCTTATGGACATGTATACTATACAGAGAGATATAGTTTCTGAGAAGGAGGTAATCTATGGAGCCAGTGCGCTGGGGAGTTCTCTCTGTTTCAAAACATTATTCCCTTCGGGTACATCCGCAGATCAAAGGATCCCCTTTGATCACTCTTGTAGGAATTGCCTCCCGAGACCTACGAAAGGCGCGGGATGCAGCCGAAGCGTTGGGCTTGGCCAAAGCCTATGGGAGCTATGAAGAACTCCTACAGGATCCGACAATCGAAGCCGTGTACATTCCCCTGCCCAATCATCTCCACGTGGAATGGATCTGTAAAGCGGCTGATCAAGGAAAGCACGTTCTCTGTGAAAAACCCCTTTCCCTCGATACTGAAGGAGCGGAGAAAGCTTTTCAATATGCTCAGAAGAGGCAAGTTCGTTTGATGGAAGCCTTCATGTATCGGTTCCATCCCCAATGGAACCATGCAAGGGAAGTTGTCCGCTCTGGCGAACTAGGAGACATCCGATTCATCCATATCGCCTATTCTTATATGAACAAAGACCCCCACAACATTCGAAACAAACTAGAAGCCGGAGGGGGAGCTATCCTAGATATAGGCTGTTATGCCATCAGCGCCTGTCGCTTCCTCATGGGAAAGGAACCAAAGCGAGTACTTGCCCTCGTTCAACGGGACCCAGAGTTTAAAACCGACTATCTTTCCAGCGGTATACTGGATTTCGGTTCCTCCCGGGGAGTATTCACCATTAGTACCCAAGCCTTTCCTGGACAACGAGTAGAAGTAGTTGGTACTAATGGAAAACTATTGTTGGGGCTTCCTTTCAATATGTATGGGGATGTCCAAGCCCAGGTTGAGATTACCACCAGCATCGGACAACGAACAGTTCTTCTAGGCCCGGCAGAGCAATACCGTATCATGTTCGAAGCCTTTTCCAGGTCCATACGGGAAGGTACTCCTGTTCCCACTCCACCCGAGGACGCAGTGGCGAATATGAGGGTTATCGACGCTCTCTTTAGATCGGAAAAGAAAGGAGGATGGGAGCCCGTCGACCTTCATGACGCACCATAGGTTCGATTCCGGTATAAGGAGAATACCATCAAAAGCATGGCTCCCCCTATGGCAAGAAAACCAATCTCTATTACTCCGGCATCAGCCATCCAACCCATAAGGGATGGCACGATGCCATTTCCAAATAGCACCGCAAAGTTTATTACCAACGCAATCGTCACATTTTGCGAATCCGGAGACCCGATGCGAGAAAGGGCCAGAAGACCTGCCGGGAAAAAGGCCGAAAGTAAGGCAGGTTGAAGAACTACGAATAGATCCAATAAAGGTTCTTTTGCCCAAACAAGGAACAAAGTGCTAATACCCCCTACCGTAAAGGCTAACATCAGAACGAAACGAGACCCAAACCGATCCACCATGTATCCGGAAGCCAACAGGGTCAAAATTCCCGTGATTCGGGAAAAACCCACTAGCAGGTTCACTCCCTCTGGGTTCAGACCTTTCATGGTGATGAGATAGTAAGGAAGAATGGAGTAAAGTCCCTGCATGGAACTTAGGGCAATGCAAAATAAAAGGAAGTTATACCAGAGCTCTGGGTTACCGATTACGGCCCGGATTCTTGAAAAATGGGGAGGTTGACCAAACCCTTCTCCTCCAATACCGTACCATCGGTAGAAAGCAGCCATCCCCAGGTTCAATAGACCGATCAGAAGCAGGATCATCCTCCACCCGATATGGGTGTAGAGGGCCACCACCAACAGAGGAGCCACTACAAAAGCAATGGCAGGGCCTAGTTCATGGACCGCTAATGCTTTTCCCGCTTTCTCCTCCGAAACTGACATTGTGATGGAAGCGATTCCGGAAGGGGGATACATTCCGCTTCCCACCCCAAGGATCCAAACACCAATGGAAAGTTGGATGTACGAGCTACTAAATGCAGCAATAAAAGTTCCCGTCGCTACCAATGCCAGGGAAAGTGCAATGGTTCCCCGATGCCGTAACCGAGCAGAAACGAATCCAGAAAAGAGCATCCCTGGAGAGTAGCCCGCTGTAATCACCAGGAATAGACTTCCCGCCTGTCTTCCCGTGATGGACAAGTCTTTCTGAATAAATACTAGCAAGGGGGAGAAGATCAACCGGGAGAGCATACTAAGGAAAAGTACAGAGAGAAGAATCAAAAGCATACGCACGTTGCGAGATACATACATGACGTAAGACAATACAGCGGAGGAAAAGATCGGTCAATCTATCTGGAAATTAGCACAACCATAGAACGGGAATGTACCGTGTACCTGTTTTGGGGTTGAATCTTTAGCTCTGTTCCAGGGGGGTGATGAAAATCTTCCGGCGAAGGAAGGCTGGTATCGATCAAACGGTGCCAGTACATCCCTGCTCGGGGAGGAGCCACAACAAAGGAACGGGATAGGTCAGACGCATTGAACATGATATAGTAATCGCTTTCGTCCCTATCCTGCTCTAAGGGGGCTTCGCTTCCATCGATCCGGAGGGCTAAAATTTTTTTCTGATGTCCCCAATCGGGAGATTTTCCCCTCTCATCGAACCAGGTGATATCCGGCATGGCATTGTAGTTCCCATCCTGCCCTGTATAGAACTCCGGTCTGAGAAAAGCGTGATGAGACAGCCGGAAACGAATTAGTAGAGTCAAGAATCGGTAAAGGTCTCCCCACTCTTCTAGTAGATGCCAGTCGTACCAGGATATTTCGTTGTTCTGACAATAGGCGTTGTTGTTCCCCTTCTGTGTGCGGCCAAACTCGTCTCCTCCCAGAACCATGGGAGTTCCCAACGAGAGGAGAAGGGTAGTAAAAAAATTTTTCATTTGCCGTTTCCGTACTTCCAAGATCACCGGATCATTAGTATCTCCCTCAATTCCATAGTTCCAGCTCAAGTTGAAATCACTCCCATCCCGATTGTTCTCCCCATTCATCTCGTTATGCTTCTGGTTGTAGGAAACTAGGTCGCGAAGGGTAAATCCATCGTGGGAAGTGATAAAATTGATGCTATGGAAGGGCTTTCTCCCATCCCGGAGGTACAGATCCGAACTTCCTGTAAGCCGGGTAGCCAAAGGGCCTACCGTTACATCATCCCCTCTCCAGAATCTACGCACATCGTCTCTGTACCTGTCGTTCCATTCGGCCCATCGACCTCCGGGGAATCCACCGACTTGATAAGCTCCTCCTGCATCCCACGCTTCGGCAATGATCTTCGTGTTTCGAAGAACCGGATCTTCGGCAATCATTTCCAGCATGGGAGGGTTTTCCATGATTCGGCCTTTTTGATCTCGTCCTAGAATCGAACCAAGATCAAAGCGGAACCCATCCACGTGCATCTCCATCACCCAATAATGGAGACTGTCCATGATTAGGTTCCTGACCAAAGGGTGGTTACAGTTCAAGGTATTTCCACATCCCGAGTAGTTCTTGTAATACCGAGGATTCTCGTCCAGCATGTAGTAGATTTTATTATCGATCCCTCGGAAGCTGTACGTATAGCCAAGTTCATTCCCCTCTCCTGTATGGTTGAACACCACATCGAGGATCACTTCTATACCTGCTTTATGAAGCTCCCGAACCATTGTTTTGAACTCTGTCACCTGCTCCCCTAAGGAACCCGTAGCCGCATAGGAGCCCTTAGGAGCGAAGAAGGCGATGGTACTGTACCCCCAATAGTTCACTAGATCTTCCCCTGTTATGGGATTCTTGCGGCGAAACTCGTATTCATCGAACTCCATAATGGGCAGGAATTCGAGACTGGTGATGCCTAGACTTTTAAAATACGGGATCTTTTCTATAACTCCCAGGTAAGTACCCGGATGAGTCACCCCAGAACTTGGAGAAGCCGTGAGGCCTCGAACATGAGTCTCGTAGATCACGCTATGCCGTAACGGATAGTTGAGGGGTCTGTCTCCCTGCCAATCGAAATAATCGTCCACCACGATACATTTGGGAATCCCCGAAGGATCGAATACTGTGTTGAAGGATAGATCCTTATCCGGAGACTTAGGATCATATCCGAACGCTTCGTTCAACCTCCATCGAAACGATCCCGTGAGAGCCTTCGCGTAAGGATCAAGAAGGACCTTGTTCCGATTGAATCGATGCCCCTTCTCGGGTTCATAGGGACCATCCATTCTATACAAATAGAGGGTTCCCGGTTTGATACCCGTGAGAAACAGATGCCAGATATCTCCTGTTTTGTTCTTTTCCGGATTGAATAAGATTTCCTCTGCCGGATCCCTGTCCTCCGGATGATCGAAAAGAAGAAGGGACACAGAGGTCGCATGGCGGGAAAAGATCGCGAACTGAGTACCTCGTTCATGAGGGCGGGCTCCCAAGGGTAACGGTTTTCCTGCCAATACTTCGAACGAACCGAGTGTAACCATGTAAGGTTAGCTATTGAATTGCCAGGAATCGTAGCACACTACTTCGGCAAGAGGTTTTCGTTCCCGCTCGGAGCGCTCCAACTCTTTCTGTTTATCGTTCAGCAAGGTATCCGAGCCTGGATAACCCAGGATTACGAGAGTGATTAGAACATAATCCTCGGGGATTCCCATGGCTTTTCGTAGTTCTACCGCCTTGTACCCGGCAATGGGATGGACATAGAGCCCCTCGCGAATCGCCTGCGCTTGTAGAGCCATCACTGCCATTCCTGTATCGAAGAGGGCGTAATCCCTCCCCCCTTCTAACTGACAGTCCAGAGAACCTTTGGTAGCCACCAGGATAATGAGAGGAGATGCGGTAGCCCACCGATTGTTGGGGGATAGGTGCTTTTTCACTAGGTCCAATTTTTCGGGATCCTTAACAACAAGGAATCGCCAAGGTTGGTTGTTGAAACAAGACGGAGCAAGGGTTGCGGCTTTCAGTATCCGATCTACTACCTCTGACGAAATCGGTTTATCCGAAAGGGCTCTTCGGGCCCGACGCTTTTCCAGTTCTGGCAAAAGGGTGCTCATGGTTACCTCCCTGTATACATTAATACCAGTGCTGGGAAAAAACAAGGATTGATTGGGAACGTTCCCTTATCCCTCATTCGATATCCTCTTTCTATGTTGCCTTTATAAAAGAATTGAGGCGCCCTGAGGCGCCTTCATACCGAGCGAGCGAAGGGAGTCGAACCCTCGTCACGAGCTTGGGAAGCTCGGGTAATGCCGTTATACGACGCTCGCTTGACTCTATTGGTATGATAAAAAAAGTTTGTCCTACAGTCAAGGGGGCGCGTTTCTTCGACTCTGTGTCTAAAGTTAGAGGATTCCTAAAATCCTGAGCCCCATTAAAGCGGCAAGACCCATGAGGCTTACCGTTATTCGCCCGCCCCAACGGTGAACGGATCGGAGCTCCTGCTTCTTCCACTTCAGTTTGAGAAATGCTTGCCCTAGAATCGGAACGAGTACAGCACCTATCACCGCCACAAGGCCCACCCATGCATGCAGTACGGCAAGATGCCTTCCACCAGTATTCTCCACAAAAAGGAAAATGGATCCCAATCCCAAGCCTGTACTGAAAGCTGACAGAATGCCTAAACTTCTGTGTACCTTCAGCCACCACTTTTTCTTTCGCAAGAACCGGGCAATCCCCACTCCCGTGGACATGAAAACCACTGCAGAGGACATCAATACGATATGGAAGAAAAGGAACCTTCCCCCTTGTTTCTGGATGGCTTGACCCGTTTTAAGATCTATTTCCGCACTTCCTGCCGCACTATGCATATCGTCAAACCGATCCGTTTCACTATACGCCCAAATGATCTTGAGAGGTTTGGTGGGATCTATAGGTTTGTCGACGGAATCGGAGGCCTTTAGGGGTCGTTGGAACTCCACCACCGTCTTACCCCCCTCTTCCTTCCCGCCGAACGCTATAAGGTCGTTGGTTCCCCCTAATTCAGTGTCCGGTGGATGCGGGCCGAATAACCCAGTGGAAAAGCAATCTAACGCGTGGGCTTTTCCCCCAGCATCTACCCAGGCAATCACCATGTCTGCCTGATCCATTACGGATACAGGATCGAATCCAATCCCCACCCATCCAGTGGTGGGAGCCTCTATGCCGATAGATATAAGTGAAGCTTCAACCTTCAAGTATATCTTCACTGCTTCATCCTGGAACGAGTACTCGGTTTCGTACTCTCCCGAACGGATCACCCCATCCAGTTCTGCTCCAGGTAGAACTCCAATTCCAGCGATTAAAACCACCCAAAAGAAAATGTTTCTCTTTCTATTCATGGTTCAAGTATTACGTTCCTGGTTAAAAATTGCAAAGTTCAATATGCCCTTACCAAGTACATAAAAGGAAGGGGCGCTACTGCGCCCCTTGTTCCTGTTACCTTTTCCTTTTATTCGAGACCCACTATTACCGGAAAAGTTTGTGCCCTTCCTGGCTCAAGGCAATGAGCTCTTTCAACGCAGCATCCGACTTTTCGGCATCTCTGCTACGACTCGCTACTCCTCCTCGCACAGCAGCACTGACGAAGGCTCCCAGGACCCGGTCCCACTCCTTCTTATCACCCTTGGGAGGCGTGAAGGGTTGGATCCCTGCGTTCAGCTCTGCAAACCGGTAAAAGGCTTTCTCCGCATCGGCAAACCGCGACTCTTTCAACGCATTTTGAATCTGACCCACTAAGGTTCGATTCTCCCTCATCACTGATACTACCTGATCTTTGTTGTATTCTCCAAAAACACTTGCTATACCGAGTAACAGGAAAACCAAAAACACCACACCTACTTTTCTCATCGTACCCTCCAATATATTAGTTTTACTGTAATAAATATAGCTATCCTTACAAGGATCGTCAAATATCGAATCTTCGTTCAGGGAATTCTTTCCCTTTGGTAGAGGTGTGAGTATTTTATTATTTATGAGTGTTTCACACACAACTAGAACTGTACGCACGGCTCTCGTCACAGGAGCTACTGGGGTTATCGGCCGAGCCATTGTGGAAGGTTTGTCAAAGGTTGAAACCCTTCAGGTAGTTCCTACCGGCAGAAACCCCGATAAACTTTCCTCCCTCTATCCGTCCCCTTCGGGGAAAGTCCTTAGGGGAATTATCCTGGATCAAGGTTCCAACAACAGTATTCTTGCATTGACCAGCCAGTGGAACCAACCCCTTCATGTTCTAGTGATCAATGCCTCGGCTACCCCGAAAAAAAAGGAAATCACAGCTCTGGGCATCGAAACTCAGTGGGCGGTGAATGTTCTGGGATATCATCGACTCATCAAGGCTTTGGCCCCTCTCTTGTTTCAATCAAGTGAGAAAGTGGGAGAACCTAGTCGGATCGTAGTGGTAGCCAGTTGCTGGGCGGGGGACTTGAATCTGGAGGATCCTGAGTTCAAACGAAGACCCTACGATAATGGCACTGCATACCGGCAGTCCAAACAGGCCGAACGGATGCTTTCCCATGCGTGGGCCATACGATTACAGGAACAGTATGGTACTTTTCCCATGGGAACCTACAAAGGATGTCCGCATGTGACGGTAAACGCCTGCCATCCAGGGGAGGTAAATACCCCTCTTTCCAACAGTCTCGGTTTTGGAGGACATGAAAGTCCTGCAGATGGAGCCGATACCCCTATTTGGGTCGCTACTGCCAAGGAGTTAGCCTGTGTCACGGGAGGGTGGTTTACCTATCGGAATCGATCGGTCTGCAGGTTTGCCTCTGATACTGAATCCGTCCGAAAGCTGTGGGACCTGGTCGAATCCTATGGATGATCCTTCGATATTAACAGATCCATCCCCCACAAATTACTAGATCCCCTTGATACACCACTGCTGCCTGTCCAGGAGTAATGGCTCGTACTCGGTCCTGGAACTTTACCTGGATCCGGTCGGCCGATAAGGGAATGACCTCCGCAGCGATGGGTTTCTGGGTATACCGAACCTGCACCCACCCCATGAAGGGCTCTTTTTGAAAAGAAGGATCCAGCCAGTTCACTTCCGTAGCCTCTAAGAAATCCTTTTTAAGTTCATCCTCTTCGGTACTCAATACGATAGTTCCCGTGGTTGGATCGATACTTGAGACATAGGCCCGCTTCCCCAGCGCAACTCCTAGTCCGCGCCGCTGACCTAGGGTGTAATGATGAACGCCTCGGTGGGACCCCAGAATGCGGCCTGTAGGGTCGACAAAGTATCCTGGAGTAATCTTTTTGCCTAAAACCCTTCGGAGGGTATCGGCAAAAGCCTCCCCTGGTATCCCGAAGCAGGCGTCCTGACTCTCCTTCTTATCCGCATTGGTTAATCCAACTCTCTTCGCCAGTTGCCGGACTTCTCTCTTGGTTAACTCCCCCAACGGGAAATAACACCTACCTAACACCTCTCGTTCGAGGGCGAAGAGAAAGTAACTCTGATCCTTCTCGGGATCTAAACCACGAAACAAACCCATTGCACCAGAGGGCAGGGGTTTTACCCGGGCATAATGTCCGGTGACAATGCCCTCGGCTCCTATCTGGCGGGCATACTGATCTAGTTTGCCGAATTTTAAAAAACGGTTACAGAGGACACAGGGGTTGGGTGTTCTTCCCTTTGCATACTCATGCCAAGCACATTCTAACACTTGATTCCGAAACTCTTCCTGGTAATCCAGAAAATAGTGGGAGATGCCAATCCGGCTTGCCGTAGCTTTGGCATGGATCGAATCCTCTGCTCCACAGCAAGCTTTCTGTTGTTCTATCTGTTCTTCATTACAGGGACGTAACCTTAGGGTAATCCCTACCACCTCCACACCCGACTCTTTCATGAGCCAAGCAGCCACAGAAGAATCTACCCCCCCACTCATGGCAGCCAAGACCTTTTTAGGTTTCCGGGGATCCTTCCGGATCCCAGCCAGGATGGACTCCAACCGTTCAGTAGGGAATGTATCTTCGACCATACCCTTAATCGATCCTCCCCACGAGCATTCGTCGAAGGGGTAGTTCCGCCTTTTCCCATACCTCCTCAGACAGTTGGATGGGGTATTCCATCCTTTCCAAGGACCTGAGCACGTCCTCCACATGGATACGTTTCATATTGGGACAGATCGCATGAGGCGATACGGAAATGTACTCTGCCGAGGGGTTCTCCTTCTTCAACCGGTGAATGATCCCCGACTCGGTAGCGATAATGAACACTTTTGCCTTTGAGGTCCGCACAAAGGAGCACATCCCTCCCGTAGAAAGCACCTCGTCTGCCTCTTCAATCGTGTCCTTCGGACACTCTGGATGGACAAGTACTACGGCGTTCGGATACGCATCCCTCAAGGCTCGAATTTCTTTAGGAGTAATCCTCGCATGGGTTGGGCAGTACCCTGGCCACAGAACCATCTGTCGATCCGTCTTTGACTGAACATAGGCTCCCAGGTGCCTGTCCGGGAGGAACAAG
>CAKZQO010000018.1 GCA_937140905.1 uncultured Spirochaeta sp. | reverse complement strand
GTTTCTTGATTTCTTCGTACTCTTCCCGGGTAAGGGCGCGATTTACCAGAAGGATCGTATCGCTGATTCCAACCTTTCCTATATCGTGCATGGGAGCAAAGAGTTCCATCTCTTCACAGAACTTTTCCGGCATTCCTAGAGCCTTGGCAAGGAGTCGAGCGTAGATCCCAACCCGCCGCATGTGGTTTCCGGTTTCGTTGTCCCGAAGCTCTGATAATCGAGCGATCGTACGGTACAGATCGATTTTCGATCGATACTCACTTTCCTTTAAAATGGAAATATCCACGGGAAGCCCGATGAAATGCTGAATCTTTCCAGAAGAATCCCGGATGGCGGAAATGTATGTTTGGGTCCAAACCAAAGTTCCGGTTTTCTTGCGATTGATCAAAATTCCTTGCCACTGGCCCTTAGAAGGATCTAGTAGATTTTTCCACATTTCCTGGAAAAGGTTTTTGTAATACTCATCGGTGTATCCCAGGTTTTTATATACCTCTTTCCCCGGATTCAAGATTCGGGGGTTTTGTCCCAAGACTTCGTTCCTCTCGTACTCGTACATCCTAAGGAAAGCATCGTTCACATCCGTAATGATTCCCTGTTTGTCAGTAATTACAACGGGTTGTTGTATGTCCTTGAGGGCGTGGTAGTACGTTTCTTTTAGAATATCGGCTCTGTGTTTTTCTAGTCGTTCCCACGTGGTACGAAGCAGAATGTTCAATTGGAGAAGCACTCCATCCAGGTAAGACACGTCAGGGTTCTTCAGGATGAGCAATCCTACGAAATTTGCATGGTAGAAGATGGGAATGTATAGCAGATTATCTCTGAATATGTAGGGTTGCTGCCCAGACATGAGGTCGTTTAGGATCTCCCTAGTAGGGGAAGGACAAGGGGTGGATTCCTCCATGCGGCAGACTACTGTACGCAATATAAGGGTATCATGATCTAGGATATAACTATAGAGGCATCCTCGTTCGCACTGAGATAGTTTCAACGCTTCATTCATGGTGAAGTTCAATAGTTCTTCTTCAGAAACGGATTCTTGCTTGAGTACTCCTATGATGCTCTTCATATTAGAAAGCTGTTGTTGAAGTTCTAGCTCGATCTCTTTTCGATGGGTGATATCCATCGTGACACCCTGCACCAGGAGGGGCCGCTGGTTGACATCTCGTTTTGTGATGGTACCGAAATCGTAATACCACCGGTATTTACCATTGACGTCTCGGATCCTGTACTCTATGGAGTAATTGCTTTTCTGACCATTCAACAGAAAACGCATTTCCTGGAATACGGGCTCTATGTCCTGTGGATGGAGAAGGTCGGTAAAGTGTGAGTAATGGGTGAAATTTTTTGAGGAGAATCCCAGGTTTTCCGCTTTTTTCGGATGAGTTTTCAAGGAGCCAGTGGAAACTTCAAGGGACCACCAAAAAATCTTCCCAATGGTAAGAGCTGTCTCTAGACGAGTCTGGAACTCCTGCAGCTGGAAATTCTTTTCTTTCAATTGTTCCAGTAGAGCCGTGGCTCTCCGTTCCGCTTCTACCTGCTCGGAGATATTGATGAAGGCGCTTCGAATTGAGGGGGATGCAGATCCCTCAAATAGGTTGCTTATCACACGAAGGGGTACAGTGAATGAGTCGAAGGTTTTTATATGTAGAATACAGGGATCCGTAGCGCCTCGTTCGAGAAGCTGTTTAACATGGTAATAGAATGTATCCTGACTATCTTCTGTAAGGTAACTCTGAAGTCGTATCTTTGGGGCGCATTTCTCTGTGATACCGATCCATCGCCGGAATTGCTGATTGCAGGTTAGGAGTTCCCCTTCGGGAGTATAGGTGGCATACCCGATCGGAGCATTCTCGTAGAGATCTTCGAACTGTTTGTTTCGTTCTTCCAGCTTTTTCTGAACGCGTTGGAGCTCCTCGTTCTGGAGCTCCAACTCCTGGTAATGCAGGAAAAGTTCTTCCAACAACTCATGGGAAGAGTTTTTTCGAAGTTCTCCTTCGGAAAGTCTATTTCGCAATACCTCTTGAATGCGTATTTTTAGTAATTCCTTTTCTCCTTGATTCACAACAAAAATAATATATTGGCCAGAATGAATCTAGTCTATAGAAACCTATCGTTTTACCCGAGCGTTTCCCTGCCAAATGGCCCATACTTCTTCTTCATCCGCGGGTTGCGCGTAGTCAGTAAGCATCGTCACCGCCAGTGCGCCGGTGGCCCATCCAAACTGAATCCATTTTTCCGGTTCCCATCCTTTCAGGATCGCGTAGAGAAGCCCTCCCACGAATCCGTCTCCTCCTCCAATTCGGTCTACAACGGAAATCTCCCGTGGCTCTACCACGAACCAATCCTTTCCTGCGGATAGAATCGCGCCCCAGAGATGGGTATGCACGTTTATTACCTGTCGGAGGGTAGTGGCATACACAGACGCATGGGGAAATCGTTTCTTTACTTCTCCGATCATTCCCTTGAAACTTTCGATCTTTGCCGCCACATCTTTCCCGCCCGGTTCTGGGCCTTCCACTCCCAGACAGAGCTGGAAATCTTCTTCGTTCCCTACCAGAATGTCCGCAACACTGGCGATTTCCGAGAAGATATCCCGGAGTTCCTTCTCTCGACCCTTCCAGAAAGATGCCCGATAGTTCAAATCGAAGGAAATACGAGTCCCATACTTTTTCGCAGCTCGGGCGATCTCCAAGCAGCACTTTCCTGTTTCTGGAGAAAGAGCAGCGAAGAGACCCGAAGTATGAACGATCTGTACGCCGTCCTGGGCGAACAATTTCTCCAGATCGAAATCCTTCGCGCTGATGGTACGACCCACTTCACCTGCCCGGTCGTTGTGTACGCGCGGCCCTCGGTTTCCGGCTCCCGTATCGGCCATGTTGATCTGGTGTCGATACCCCCAGGGACCTCCCTGATCTACCTCTTTCCCTTCGTACTCCATGTGGCGACTGGCCAGGTCATCTTTGATGAAACGTGCAATGGGACTGCCTTTCACGAAGGCGGTGAGGACTTTTACCTTCATGCCTAAATAGCTGGAAACGCTAGCCACGTTGGATTCCGCGCTGGTGGCTTGCATGTGGAGAAGCCTAGCGCAGTGCATCGGCTGCCCATCGGTTGGTGTAAGCCGGATTCCCATGCTGGTAGGCACTACCAGATTGTATTTGCATCCTTTCTTCAGTTCCATAGGTAACCTCTTCGATTAGAGTTTGGTAACGACTATGCTATCCGAACGAATAGGTACCGTCAAGGTTCTCGAGACTTGGGGGGTAGAACGGAAGTTTGCTTAGAATACCGAACCTGGTTGGCAATTTCTTTAAAGATCGAAAGGGTATTATTATAGAAAAGCTTCCATCCCTCACAGAGGACCGAAAGGGCAGAGGTCGAGAGAATGGAAACTCCTTTCTTTAAAGAGGTTCGAACCTGCTCCATTGAGGGCTTTTCTTCTATAAAAGTTTTGATTCGGTGTTTCAAACAATCACCATAACAGAGATCCAGGTGGGGACATTCCATGCAGGCGGGATGAGTCCGAGATTTCTGGTTCCCAAACCCTCGGTACCGTGACGAAGCAAGGATTTCTTCCCAGTCCTTCATGGTCCTGATGTTTCCCAATTTCAAGGACGGTTCTACAAAAAAATCGCAAGGGTAGATGTCTCCATTGTGTTCCACCACGAAATAGGAAAGGCATGAAGATCCCATGGAACAGACGGTGACCTTTCCAGTGATAAGTTTTTCGATTATCGAGTCGAAATTGCGAATGGAGATAGCCCGTACATCCTGTGGATACCAGACTTCAAAGATATCCAAGAGAAACCTTCCCCACTCCTCTCCATTGATCGTCCAGGGTAAGGGTTCTCCCGTTTCATCGCGCTCCACGCAGGGAATGTACTGGTGAAAGAAGCACCCTTCTTCCTTTAAATACCGATATACCTCCTTGCCCCTGCGAACGTTTGCCTGGGTCACCAAAGTAAGGATGTTGAACTCCGTCTTCTGTCTCCGCAACGCTCGTATACCCCGCATCACTTTCCGATGAGATCCCATCCCGTCGAGGCTTGTTCGATAGTGGTCGTGAATTCCCGGAGGGCCATCGAGACTAATTCCTAAAAGGAAGCGGTATTCTGTAAAGAAAGCAGCCCACTCGTCCGTTAAGAGGGTTCCATTCGTTTGAAGGCCATTACTCACCGATGCGCCCGGACGACCGTATTGTTTTTGGAGTCTTACCGCGGAGCGAAAAAAATCTATGCCCATCAGGGTGGGCTCCCCTCCTTGCCATCCAAAGGCGTACACCGGTTGTTTGGTGGCCATGTAAGACGACACAAGACGTTCTAGGACTGGTTCGCTCATTCGATGTATCTTCGTATTTGGGTACAGGGAGCCTTTTTTCAGA
>CAKZQO010000017.1 GCA_937140905.1 uncultured Spirochaeta sp. | reverse complement strand
TCACTTCCGCTTTCAATAGGGCAATATCGAAGATTCGGTCGAAACCGACTACCTTCGCTGGAATCCGTTCGTCTATCCTACCCGAGGGTCGGATAAATAATCTAGAGTACCCTTCATACTCTGGGTCCACCTCGCTCTGAATCACGTGATAGTTAGTAAGCAAATAACCTCGCGGATCAATGTAGAATCCACTTCCAATCACCCGGTCCGGCACTCCAACCCCTCGATCCATCCGAATCCCTCGGTTCACCCAGATAGTGACTGTACCTGCTAAATAATCAGCCAAAGGGATGTTTTGGTTAGAGGCTTCTTTTAGATCTTTGGGAATAGTTAGGTTACGTTTTTCAAATTCCTTCAAAATGGTTCGACAGGCTGGTAGGTTCTTGAGATCCAGTGCCAAGCGGGCGTACGTAGTAAGTTCTTCGGCCGATAGAATACCCCAATCACTCATTCCTCTGAAATGAGTCAACGCAAGGACGGTATTCCCTTTCTGCCTTTCCGCTTCTGCTAAAAGAAATTTCAGTCGATCCACTGAGTAATCTAGGAACCCAGTAGAACCATAGAGGGTACGAAAGGAAGTATAGAGGGAAAGAGCATAGGGAAAATCAGAGGCTTCGACCGCTTGATAAAATTTCTCGATGATCTTTTCCTTCGCTTCCTTTTCCAACCGTTCCAACTCGTCTGGATGGATCTTTACCGGTGAGGAAGAGGTGCGTAATCCAACGATCCACTGGAGGGCCTTGGTAGGTTCTTCACTGTAAATGAGGTTCTGAATTTCTGTAATGGTTACCTCTTCGAGGGTTCGAACAGGCGGCGCAGGAGAAGGGGTTTTACAGGAAAAAAGGAGAAATATGAGTGGTAAGGCGAAGTTCAATCGCTTCATCGCTATTCCAACCATGCTCTTGCATCGAAGATCGAGTCGAGAAGAGAGGAAAATTCTACCATTTTTCTCCCCTTGCCAACAGAGTATTCCCTCGCATCGATTTTTCCGTCTCCATTAAAATCCCACTCTTTCATCTCTGTAGCTAGATACTCTCTGTAAGCTGTTCTGTTACCTGCCAAAAGTTCGATTGATTCCAATGCTCCCTTCGCATAGGATTCCCGCAACTCGGATACGCCATCCCCATCTACATCGATGAATCCCACAACAGGAACCCCCTCTCGAAAGGATACGGTCCGTTTTCGAATCTGTCCGGTTCTGATTTCTTGTTCCTCTTGAAAGGAAAGAATCGTCCCCTCCTGATAGAGGAACTTGCGAACTCGTTTACCACCTGTACAGGTATCGATTCTCTGGTAAGGCTTCGCCTCCCATAAGGCAAAAGAAAGGAAACGTTCAATGGAGTCCATCCGTACAGGAGTAAGCGCTAAAGGTAGCTTCCCTTCCGTTATAGGGAAAGGGCCATCTTTCCAGACAAACGGGGGATTGCCATACCGGTACTCTTGTAAAAGTCCTTCCTTTTGCACCAGGATGCGGTCGATGCGGGGATAGTCGACAAAAAAGATCTGGATAAACTCCTTACCCCGTCGGTATATTTGGAGCCGGTAAGGTTTCTGTACCAGGAAATCGATCTGTACATCCCATTCTCCATCCTGATCTGAATCCAGAGCTAGATAGGTGAGATTTCCCTCCACGAATCGTCTTACCTCTTCTACATATCCATCCCGCTCAGCATCGCGACTCATCTGTCCTGAATATCGGTGCAAGTCTTCTACCAATCGTTCCCGAATCTTTCCTGTAGTAAAACGGGAGAATGCCTGTTCCCATAGTTCGATTCTAGAAAAACCGCCCCATTCTTTCACCCTATTCCATTGGGTTTCGAACTCCTCGTCTTTTATTCCCACCTTCGGTAGCACTACCCTTGGATCCTTTCCTCCCAAACGAAGGTACTCTTGAAGAAAAGTGTTCCGCTGCTCTCCTTCGGGAAGGATACAGAGGTACTCGGCCATGGCTTCCAGAAAGTAAGGATTCTTGGGATCTACTAGTTCCCATAGGCTAGCATCTTCAGGGATAACATGATCTTTATGCCGAAAGTATAAAATTAGGAATCGAGGATCCTTTGGAAACATAGAAATCGCTTTCCGCAGTGTCTGGTAACCCTCTTCTCTATTCCCCTCTACAAATTGTATTTGAGCGAGAAAATACCAATACTCAGGATAGGTTTCTCCCCCTTTCATCCCTTGAAGAACCGCTCGAGCTTCCTGTAACTGCTTGCGCCTCAGATACCTTTCCACTAAAAGAAACCGACCCTCTGTATCTTTGTATTTCTTCCAACTGTTGTTTTGGATCGCTTTTTGTAAAGATAGAATCTCATGAGGAAGAGCCAACCCCTTTAAATACAAAAGATCCGAGTAGGTAGGCAAGTGTTCCAGAA
>CAKZQO010000016.1 GCA_937140905.1 uncultured Spirochaeta sp. | reverse complement strand
ATGGACCTGGTGGGGGTAGATCTCGCTTGCCATGTTCGACCCATCGATATCCGTCGAAACTCCCTATTACTAGAAGTGGATCACCCGGGGTGGATGCAAATTTTCCAGCTGAAGCAGAAAAGGATCCTTCAACGGATCCAGAAGAAACATCCCTCCCTCGGGATCACTTCTGTGCATTACCGGCTGAAAAACACAATCGAAGAACCTTTTCGGAAAGCACCTTTCATCCAAACTTCCCCACCATCGGGAGTGCAGCGCACATCCCCGGAAAAAGCGGACAAAGAAGGCGAGAGCCCAAAAAAAATCACGACCGGGAACGAGCGGCTTCGAAAGGCGTTGGAAAAATTGGAAAAGCAGATCAAGAAACGGTCGAAGGATGGATCCTAGATGTCCAACATGCTGGAATTGACAGAGTCCTATGTAGTTCGTATACTACCCTACCCGGAATTTTGTTCTTAGGAGAAATCGTATATGAAGCGCACCTATCAACCGAGCAGACGCAGGAGAGTTCGAAAGTTTGGATTCCGTGCACGGATGAAGACAAAATCTGGCCGGCAAGTCCTAATGCGGAGACGGAGAAAGGGAAGAAAGAAACTCACGGTATCCGATGAAAAGAAGCCTTACTAGGCAGGAGAGGCTTCGGGGGGCATCCCTTATTCAAGAAGTCCTATCTTCGGGTCAAAAGGTAGGGTGCCCTGGCGCGAAGCTTCTTTTCCGAGAAAACGGGTTGACCTACAACCGGGTTGTGTTCATACCTACCCGGAAGGTACGCACGGCCGTGGAGCGGAATCGGACCCGTCGGCTGGGAAAAGAAGCTTTCAGGCAGGTCAAGCAAGGGGTGAAAGCAGGGTACGATCTGGCATTCATCCTGTATCCAGGAGAATTTACCTATGAGGAAAGGTTCCAGCAGATCTCCTCTCTCCTTGGGAAGGCAGGGCTTCTTCAGGAGCATTCAGAGGGGAGTGGATAGGTTTGTCATTTTACTGATTCAGGGATATCGAACCATCATTTCTCCTCTCTTTCCTCCTTCCTGTCGATTCTACCCATCTTGCTCGGCCTACACGTTGGAAGCGGTGAAGAAGTACGGAGCTGGTAGGGGAACCTGGTTGGGGGTACGAAGAGTCCTTCGGTGCCATCCGGGAAACCCAGGCGGATACGATCCCGTTCCGTAGATACCAATTCAGGGAGAAAGGATTTTCATGGAAAAGAATACTCTGTTGGCTGTTGTCCTATCCGTCATTGTCATTACCATTGGGTTCATGATCCAGAACTACTTTTATCCACCCGTTCCACCGGAGCCGGTTCAAAAGACAGAACAATCCTCCCCAACGCAAACCACGCCTCCCACCACGAAACCAGTGGAGGCTACTCCAGTCTCTCCGGTAGTGTCCCCCTCTACGCAAGCGATTCCCGCGACCGGGACGATCGTTCCCGTGAAAGGGGATACGGAACCGAGGGAATCGATCCTTACCCTGGAAACGGATTTCTTCTTGGTTACTTTCTCCACAAAGGGAGGGGTGGTAAAGTCACTCAAACTCAAAGAGCACAAGGACAAGGATGACCTGGTGGACATGGTGCTTCCCGCTTCGAAGGACCCAGGGGCTTTCGCTCTTTCCTTTGGAGGACCTGGAGCGCCTGCCCTGGATGTTCCCTTCTTCGCACGAAAGGTGGACGCTCACACGATCGAGTTCTACCGGGAGTTCGAAGTTACCGGATTTCCCGATTCAGCTTTCCGGCTGACCAAGCGCTACATTTTCAAACCAGGTGAGTACCTCATGCAGATTGATATCGTGCTGGAGGATTCGAACCTGAATTCGGTATTGCCATTGAACTTCAACAACGTGGCCTACACCCTCCGGTATGGTCCTCAGTTAGGGCCCCAGTTCACGAAGCTGGATGGACAGGGAGATTACCGCCACTTTTATGCCTTTGTTGAAAAGAAACGGAAGGAGATAAAGGTTCCGGAAGGAAAGGACAAGGAAGTAACCGAAAAACCTACCTGGGTAGGGATCGTGGGGAAGTATTTTACGGTGATTGCCGCTCCCGTAGTGCCCGAGTACTCCATTCTCCTTTCCACTGCACCGGTGGAAGGGATTCCTCAATCGGCCCAGATTTATATTTCCCGCCCCGTGATTCGCACCGCCCGTCAGATCGACACATACCGGTTCTATTTAGGGCCGAAAGTCACCAAATACCTGGGGCAGTACAACAACAAGAACGACAATGCCTTTGGCCTACAGGATATGAACTTTGATGAAGCGATCGATTCAAGTATCTTCCTCGGTTGGTTAGAGGCGATCCTGAAGTTCCTCCTCCGTCTGTTCTATGGGATCATTCCCAACTGGGGCGTGGCCATCATCCTGGTGACCATCGTGATGAAGATCCTTATGTTCCCCCTTACCCACAAGAGTTACGAGTCTACCAGTAAGATGCAAACCCTAGCTCCCAAGATGGAGGAGCTGAAACGAAAGTACAAAGACAATCCCACGAAACTGAACCAGGAGATGGCGGAACTCTACAAGAGGGAAGGGATCAATCCCATGAGCGGCTGTCTTCCCATGCTCCTCCAGATTCCCATTTTCTTCGCCATGTATGGGTTGTTCAGTAAACATTTCGATCTTCGGGGAGCAGCCTTCATTCCTCCCTGGATCACAGATCTTTCCGCTCCAGAATCGATCTACAGTTTTGCTCCCCACAAGTTACCCCTCCTAGGATGGAGCGATATTCGCCTGCTACCGATTCTATTCGTCGTTACCCAGTTGATCAGTGGAATGTTTACCCAGACGGCAGGCACCGCCTCTAACGCCCAGATGAAGATGATGACCTATGGAATCCCCATCATCTTCTTCTTCATCCTGTACGATGTACCATCTGGTCTTCTGGTATACTGGATCGTGATGAACATCCTCACCATTTTCCAGCAGATGTACATCAATAGGAAAAGGAGGGTTTCCCAGTAATCTATCTCGAGGAGTTTATATATGGTGAAAGAGTTTGAAGGACGTACAGAGAAGGAAGCGATTGATAAGGCTGTAGAAGCGTTAGGACTGAACCGGGACGAGTTCGACGTAGAGATCGTCGAGGCTCAGAAATCAGGGTTTCTGTTCAAAAAAGGGAAGGTGGTGATCCGGGTCCATGTGGACGATGAGGATCTTCCTCCCGAAAAGAAGGGACCGGAGAACGATTTCGAACATGCTATCGTGGATTTCGTGGAGAATGTGATCGCCAAGATGGGGTATCCGGGAACCGTGTCCATTTCCTTTCGGGAAGACAAAAAGATTGGCTTACGGATCGACTCTGAGCACTCCAGCATCCTGATCGGACGGAAAGGCAAGAACCTCGATGCCATCCAGTTGTTGGCCAACGTGGTGGCCGGGAAGCTAACGAACGATGAGATGCGGGTGGTGATCGATTCGGAGAACTACCGCAGCCGCCGGGAACAGAACCTGATTCGCATGGCCCGGAAGATTGGCGAGCAGGTACGCCGCACCAAGGGATCCCGCCTGTTGGAACCCATGAACCCCTTCGAACGACGGTTGATCCACACGGCCCTGAACGATTTCGAAGACGTAGATACGAAAAGTGAAGGGGAAGGATTATACAAACAGGTACGGATCTATTACAGAGGCGTGGATCGCGACAAATAGTTGGCACGGTATATAGTGAAACCCGGTTCCTCTATCTGTGGATAAGTTGTGGAAACAATCTGGAATTGTCTATAGAGGGGATGGAGGAATCGGGTATTTCTTTTTGGGGAATATACTAGGACAGAAAAAAGAGTCTTCTTGCTTCAATTCAGAATAAAAATATTTCGAAAATTTCATCTAAAACACGGAATTTATACCTTACCCTTGTTTTGGAGATCTTTTAGAGGGGAATTTGACTTCTGGATCCCCATCACTAGTTGAACAATGCTTTGCGTCCGCTGAATGCGCCCGAACCTTCAAGAATGTTGAAAATTGTGAATAACTTGTGGATATTTTGCGGATTCTTCTGGGAGCATTTCTTAATTGCAGATCTTGCAGGCCCTCTTTATGAAATCGATAGGCCTTCAACCAGCGAGAAAGAATAAATGGTCCCGAATCGTTTCTGCGATTTTCCGGATGAAGGCGGGACTGGTTCCACAGCATCCTCCAATGAAATCTACCCCTGCTTCCGCTAGGGAAGGAATGTACCGCGCGTAGGTTTCCGGATCCATCCGATACCGGGGTTTACCGTCTACCAGTTCGGGGAGTCCCGCGTTCGCTTTGATCCACACGGGTTTATCCGTGAGGGACCGTAGGACGGAGGCCAACTCCACATACGTATCTATCCCGCTCCCGCAGTTGGCGCCCACGCAAAAAGCTCCCGCCTTCAGCGCGGCAGCTACAGCATCTTCGGGACTGTGCCCCATAAAGGTCCTGTACCCCGTGGGATTACGCTCGTATGTCAGGGAGGCTACCACAGGAAGGCCGGTAGAGGAAGCGGCTTTCACCGCTATCTCCATCTCCCCGATATCCGTCATTGTTTCTACCACGATCCATTGAGCCCCACCCTCTTTCAAGGCCTCCGCCTGTTCCTGAAAAGCCTCGAACAGTTCCTCTTCCGTCACCTCCCCCATGAGGAGAAGCTTCCCTGAGGGACCAATATCTCCCGCGGTAATGGCTTTTCCCTCGCACACGTCCCGGGTCAAGGTAGCACCGGTACGGTTGATCTCTCGAACTTTGCCCCCCAATCCGTGCCGTTCCAGCTGGAACCGAGAGCCTTGAAAGGTATTGGTGAGGATGATCCGACTCCCAGCAGCTAGGTATTCCCGTGCGATTGCCTGCACTTCCTTTGGTTGGGTGAGATTCCATTCTTCCGCGGGGTTTCCCTGCGTCAATCCTCTCTTGAGGAACTCCGTACCCCAAGCCCCATCGGCTAGAATAACTCCGTCTCCCCGCTTCCATTCTTTTCCCAGTATTTCCATAAGGGTGAGTGTACAGGGAACCGATGAAAACGGCAATCGGAATTTCGACTTGGCAAGTTCGGCATTTAGTACTACCCTTGGCCTATGAAGCGAACAGTACTGTACGATACTCATCTATCCCTAGGGGCAAAGATGGCTCCCTTTGCGGGATGGGAAATGCCGATCCAGTATCCCGCGGGGCCGATCGAGGAACACCGGTTGGTTCGTCGTTCAGCGGGTCTTTTCGATACTTCTCATATGGGCCGGTTTCGGGTGTATGGGCCTGGTTCTACTCAGTTACTGGATAGACTCCTTACGGCCCGACTCTCAGACCTCTCCGTAGGATTCTCCCGGTATTCTCTCCTCCTTCGCGAAGATGGAGGGGTACTGGATGACCTATTCGTGTACCGGTTGGGAGAGGAAGAATGGTTCATTGTAGTGAATGCCTCCAACACCGAAAAAGACTTTGCCTGGTTCCAGCAGTGGGCAGCGAAGGAAGGTCCTGTCCAGCTAGAGAACTTATCCTTTCGGTTCGGAATGATCGCCTTCCAGGGACCTAAGGCTTTAGAGCTTTTAACCCAGATTACCACGAATGAAAAGGGAGATCGGTGGACTCCTCCGGAACGGTTTGGATGGTCGTGGGTATGGATAGCGAATCATTCCGATCTCTCAACCAGAGTGCGGTGTCTAGTGGGACGAACGGGATACACGGGGGAGGATGGGGTAGAGATCTTCCCGCCCTGGGATAGAACCCCCCTCGTCTGGGAATCGATCCTATCCTCTGCTCAGAAGCTGGGAATCGAAGCAGGTCCCGCGGGGCTAGCGGCTCGGGATTCCCTCCGGTTTGAACCAGGATTTGCCCTTTACGGGCACGAACTTTCGGAGGACATTACTCCCGTGGAGGCTTCCCTTCTATGGGCCTGCGATCTGGAGAAACCCTTCGTAGGTCGGGAGGCGGTTCTGCGCCGAAAGGAAAAGGGACCGAAGGAGAAACTTGTTACCTTCGTGATGGAAGAGCAAGCGGTCCCGCGAGCGGGGTACGCGGTGACGGATGAGGGGGGTAATACCGTAGGCAAAGTGGTGACAGGCCTCTACGCTCCCACGATCGACGCGTTTGCGGGGAACGCCTTTGTACCGACCGATCTTGCGATAAGTGGAAAAACCCTTTACATTGTGGTACGGGGCGCCCGGAAAAAAGCGCGGGTGGTGAAACGGCCCCTGTACAAGCCCGCGTATAGAACTTGAGAAACAACCGTAGATACAGAAGGGGGAAGGTATGACGTACGATCCAGACGTAAAGTACCAGAAGTCCCATGAATGGGCCCGAAAAGACGGAACCCTGTTTACCATTGGAATTTCCGACTACGCACAGGATAGCCTAGGGGATGTGGTGTTCGTGGAATTACCCGAAAAGGGCAAAGTGGTACAGAAAGGAGAAGCTTTCGGAGTGGTGGAATCGGTAAAGGCCGCCAGTGACGTGTACGCCCCCCTCTCGGGCACCATCGTGGAAGTGAACAGTAAGTTGAAGGAGGATCCCGCCCTGGTGAATCGGGAACCCTTTGGTGCAGGGTGGTTCGTGAAGATCCAAGCTTCCAATCCAACCGAGTACGAGGAACTCCTTTCCGCAACCGAGTACGAAGCTTTCGTGAAAGGTCTATGATTCCCTATATTCCCCATACCGACGAAGACCGTAAGGTGATGCTTTCCGCCCTTGGATTGAAGGGGGTAGAAGATCTATTCCAAGACATTCCGGAACGACACCGGAAGCCCTTGATCGATCTCCCTCCAAGCTGTTCCGAGGCGGAGGTACTGAGGGAACTGAAGCGGATGGCTTCCCGTAACACCTCGGCAGAGGAAGTCGCCTTTTTCCTAGGGGCGGGAGCCTACCGGCACTTTATCCCCGCGGCCTTGGAAGCAATCGTCTCCAGAGGAGAATTTCTAACCTCTTACACACCCTATCAACCCGAGGCGAGTCAGGGGACCCTCCAGGCCATGTTCGAGTACCAGAGCCTTCTGGCCGACCTGTTGGGGATGGATACGGTGAACGCTTCCCATTACGATGGGGCTGCCGCCTTGGCGGAAGGGGTTCTATTGGCCTACCGCGCCAAAGGGGGAGAGCGAAAGACCGTGGTGCTTTCCTCTGCTCTCCATCCGGAATACATCGAAACGATAAAAACCTACGTCCATCCCTTCGGGTTACGGATCCGGGGACTGGATGAGGGAGCGTGGAAGCCAGATGAGCTAGGAAGGATGATAGATGAGACGGTGTGCTGTGTGGTGGTTCCCTTTCCAACCTTTTTTGGTTCCTTGGTAGTTTATCGAACCTTGTGTATGGCTACCCACGAGAAAGGGGCCCTTTTCGTGGTGTCGGTGGATCCGATTTCTCTCGCTCTCTTCGAGCCTCCGGGCTCCTATGGGGCAGACATCGTCACAGGGGAAGGGCAGAGCCTTGGAAGCCACCTTTCCTTTGGGGGCCCGGGACTGGGGATCTTTGCCACCCGGGGGGATTTACTCCGAAAGATGCCGGGGCGGCTAGCGGGGGTTACCTGCGATCGAAAGGATCGAAACGGTTTCGTGTTGACGTTAAATACCCGGGAACAGCACATCCGACGGGAAAAAGCTACCAGTAACATCTGCTCGAACCAGGGACATGTGGCGTTGCGTGCGGCCGTGTACCTTTCCCTTTTGGGTAAGACGGGGTTGCGTAAGGTGGCAGAACTCACCTATCGAAAGGCTTGTTATACGGCCGAGCAGCTAGGAGCCCTTCCCGGATACAAGGTTACGACTCCTTATCCCTTCTTCCGGGAATTCGTGCTCCAGTGTCCGATACCCGCAGAAGAGGTAATGTGTCGATTGGTTGAGCGAAAGATCGTTCCCGGGCTACCCCTTTCCAGGTATTACCCGGATCGAAAACACGATCTTCTAGTCTGCGTGACGGAACTGAACACAAAGGAAGAGATCGACCGATTGGTCTACGCATTGAAGGGTATTAAGTGACAACGGGTAGTTTATCGAACCTTGTGTATCGGCTTACGGGCCGCGACGAGGGTTTAGAGAGCATAATGGCAAAGAGAATGGAAGGATAACCTGATGGGAACTAATACACAACGATTTCGTACGGTAGAACCTTTCATCTGGGAGCTGTCGGCTCAGGGAAGGGTAGGGGCCTCGGTCCCGGAAGCGGATGTACCCGAGTACCCTCTTCCCGGAGAGGTTCCCCTTCGAACCGATCTGCCCCTTCCCGAAGTATCTGAGCTGGAAGTGGTTCGTCATTTTACCCGGCTATCCAGGCTGAACTATTCCGTCGACACCCACATGTACCCCCTCGGGTCCTGCACGATGAAGTACAATCCCAAGGTGAACGATACTGCGGCCTCCCTCCCGGGGTTTTCCGAAGCCCATCCCCTGTTGCCGGAGGATCTCTGTCAGGGAAGTTTAGAGCTCCTGTACCAGTTGCAGACTGCGCTGGAAAGGCTCTCTGGGTTTGCGGCGGTATCCCTCCAGCCCGCGGCGGGTGCCCATGGGGAACTGACAGGGGTCTTGATGATCCGGGCCTACCATCTGGACAGGGGAGATACCAAGCGAACTCGGATCCTCATCCCGGACAGCGCCCATGGAACGAATCCCGCTTCCGTTTCGATGGCTGGTTTCACGGCTGAACAGATCCCTTCGGACAAACGGGGAAACGTGGATCTAACCATCCTACGGGAACGGTGCGATGAAACAGTTGCAGGTCTCATGATCACCAACCCCAACACGCTGGGATTGTTCGAAGAAAACATCGAGGAGGTAACCGCCATCGTGCATCAGGCCGGAGGACTCGTGTACGGGGATGGGGCGAACTTCAATGCCCTGTTGGGGTACCTGAAACCCGCTGATGTGGGGATCGATGTGATGCATTTCAACCTTCACAAGACCTTCTCCACTCCCCATGGGGGCGGAGGACCAGGAGCGGGCCCTGTGGGAGTAACCGCGCGCCTTGAACCCTACCTTCCCGGGCCCATAGTGCGGGCTGCAGGGAGGGAAGCGGAACAGCTCGAGGGGTGGGAAGCGGGCCTGATTACACAAAAACGCCAAGGGCCCCAAAGGAATGCCCGGGACTCGCGGTACACCCTCTTTTATCCGGAAAAATCGATCGGGCGAGTAAAGGCGTTCTACGGAAACTTTGGGGTGCTGGTGCGGGCTTTCGCGTACATCCTGCAGATGGGGAGTAATGGGTTACGGGCGGTGGCTGAACACGCCGTCCTCAATGCGAACTATCTCAAGCACCTGATCGGAAAACGGTACAGGATCCCGTACGACAGGCCCTGCATGCACGAGTTCGTGGTCACCGGAGATGTGGCACCCGGTATCCACACGATGGACGTGGCCAAACGATTGCTCGACTACGGATTCCATCCTCCAACCGTGTACTTTCCCCTCATCGTGAAAGAGGCCCTGATGATTGAGTCCACGGAAACCGAATCCCGGCAAACCCTCGAGGCCTTTGCCGAGGCCCTTCTACAGATCGCTGAAGAAGCGGCTTCCTCCCCTGACCTGTTGCATGAGGCGCCCCACTACACACCCGTAGGAAGGCTGGATGAAGTACGGGCAGCCCGTGACCCGATCCTGAATCGGCGACAGACCGAAAAACTTGAAGGAACCCGTTGAAACAAGTGTTATTTGAAGGAGCGGGAGATACTTTCATTGTCGACCCCATGAATTTTTTTCTCCCGCACCTTGAAATTGACGGAGCGCGTGCTATAATGTTCGATAACTGAACATTCCAGAACCGGAGTTCCTGGAACCGTGCAGCCGGTTCGCGTATACCCGTACCTGGGACGAACAGCATGTTTCGGCTGCGTTCGGACGGGTAGGGGGCCTTTTCGCCTTCTCGAAATTGACCCTTTCGAAGGGAAGGGGCGGGGTGTATCCTTCAGGGTAGCTCATTGAAGAGAAGCCGTTCTGGCTGCTAAATCAATCGGCTCGTGAACCCATTTTTCTATGCATGAAAAAGAATTAGAGATCCTCGAACACCTTCATCAGGACACCTCTCTCCACCAGCGGGATCTTTCCCGCATCGTGGGCCTTTCCCTGGGAATGACCAACGCGATTCTGAAACGCCTGGCCATGAAGGGGTTCCTGATGGTCCGAAAGGTGAATAATCGGAACATCAAGTACATCGTGAGTCCCGCGGGAGTGGAGGAAATCTCCAAGCGGAGTTACAACTATTTCAAGCGTACCATCAGGAACATCGTGTATTACAAGGAGAACTTAGAGCGCACTCTCCACCAGTTGAGGGAGCAGGGGGTACAACGGATCCTTCTGGAAGGGGAGAGCGATGTGGATTTTATTCTAGAGCATCTCTGCACGAAAACCGGGCTCCATTTTACTCGATGCGCGGATGGATATGCGCCTGGGAAGGATGAGATGGTCTTCGTGTCGGAGAACGAGGAACCCGATTTTTCTGCGGCAATAGGCTCTGGGCAGGACAATTCAGGCTTCGGTACTACCGCCTCAAACGGGAGGCGGTTATACCTTAGAAACCTATTGATCCGCACGTGATGTAAATCGATTAGCGCGTTCTGTATTCACAGGAAACAGATGCCAAAGGAGAAAAGAATCAAATGGAGTTTAAGGTAAAGGATCTGTCCCTCGCCGAGTGGGGCAGGAAGGAAATCGAACTGGCAGAGAAGGAGATGCCCGGCCTCATGGCCATACGGGCGGAATGGAAATCAAAGCAACCCCTAAAAGGTATCCGGATCACGGGAAGTTTACACATGACGATCCAAACCGCCGTGCTGATCGAGACCCTTGTGGATCTGGGCGCTCAGGTACGGTGGTGTTCCTGTAACATCTTTTCCACCCAGGATCACGCGGCGGCCGCAGTGGTGGTAGGTCGGAACGGTACCCCCTCCCACCCAAAAGGGGTTCCCGTGTTTGCCTGGAAAGGGGAAACCCTCGAGGAATACTGGTGGTGCACGGAGAGGGCTCTGGACTTTTCTGGCCCCGAGTATGACTCCTCTATTTCCGGAGGCGCCTCTTCGGTAACTGCAGCGTCCAAGACTAAAGGGGGCACGCAGGGTAGCGGACAAACAAGGTTCCGGGGTCCTCACCAGATCGTGGACGATGGCGGGGATGCCACGCTGATGGTCCACATGGGGTACGAGTACGATAAGAAGGGTGTGGTTCCAAACCCGAAACCCGAAGACCCGGCGGACCTGAAGGAACTACTCTTATGCCTCGCCCGGATCCAGAAAGAGACCCCTGGCCGGTGGCTAAAGACCGTGCCCGAGATCCGGGGAGTAACGGAGGAAACCACCACCGGTGTGCACCGGCTCTACCGGATGGAGAAGGAGGGAACCCTCCTCTTTACCGCCATCAACGTGAACGATTCGGTTACTAAATCGAAGTTCGACAATATTTACGGGTGCCGTCACTCGTTAATCGACGGGTTAAACCGCGCAACGGATGTGATGATCGGGGGAAAGACCGCCGTGGTGTGCGGCTTTGGGGAAGTGGGAAAGGGAAGCGCCCAGGCTCTTCGGGGGCAGGGCGCCCGGGTGATCGTAACCGAGATCGATCCCATCTGCGCCCTGCAGGCAGCCATGGAAGGGTACGAGGTGAAGACGTTGGAGGACGTGGTGGAGTTCGCCGACATCTTCATTACCGCCACGGGGAACTACAATGTGATCACGGTGGATCACATGAAGCGGATGAAGGATGGGGCCATCGTGGGGAACATTGGCCACTTCGACAATGAGATCGATATGGCGGGCCTTGCCAAGGTTCCGGGAATCCAGAAAACCAACATCAAACCCCAATACGACAAATGGACCTTTCCCGATGGACACAGCATCCTGATCCTCGCGGAAGGGCGGCTCCTGAACCTCGGTTGCGCCACTGGGCATCCTTCCTTTGTCATGTCCACTTCCTTCTCCAACCAGACCTTGGCGCAGATCGAACTGGCCCAGCATTTGGACAAGTACGAGAAAAAGGTCTATATCCTTCCCAAGCACCTGGACGAGATGGTAGCCCGGCTCCACTTAGACCACCTGGGAGTAAAGTTGACGAAACTCAGACCCGAGCAGGCGGAGTACATCGGAGTGCCCGTGGAAGGACCGTACAAACCTTCCCACTACCGGTACTGAACCAACGAGTATTGGAATGACTCGAGCCGAAATCATTAGAGAGGTTAAACGGATCATCCTAAAGCACGCGAAACCCGTTCGGATCTGGTTGTACGGTTCAGAAGCATCAGGAGAAGCGTCTCTAACCTCTGATATCGACATAGCCTTCGAAGATCCGTCTTTCCATGATCTGGAACGGATCCGGGAAGAAATAGAGGCTCTTCCTACTTTGGTGAAAGTTGATGTAACGAACCTGGCGTTTTGTGAATCACGGTTCCAACAGAGGGTTCGAGATACCGGTAAAGTCCTTTACAGCGCTACGAAAGAGTTGCGGTTTGAAGACGCTCTGTACAATTTCAAGAATGCGTTGAAATCCTTTGCGTCTGTGTATGAGCGAAGGGATTCCTTTCTCTCCGCGGGGTTCGGGGACGTGTACCTGGATATTTTGGTGAAACGGTTCGAGTTTACCTATGAGATGAGCTGGAAAGCGATAAAACGCTACCTGTCCTACTTGGGAATCGAGGTTGGGAATCCTAGGGCTTGCTTCAAAGAAGCGTACCACCAAGGACTTTTATCGGAAGAAGAGATTTGGCTTCGGATGATCGAACAACGGAACCTTTCAGCTCATGAGTATAATGAACAGGAGATCGCCCGTCTGATCGATCTTGCTAAAACGTTTCTTGGGGCTTTCCAGGCTCTTGCGAACACCCTAGAAGCTCGGTATAAAGAGCTACGTTGAATTAGGGAAATTCCTCCGGCGCTTGGTGCCGGCGAATTGAAAAATAGGGAAAAGATCTTTTGCGAAGAAGGACGGAATAAACAAAATGGAAAAGAAACGGTATCTCTTCACCTCTGAATCGGTTTCGGAGGGACATCCGGACAAGTTGGCAGACCAGATCAGCGATGCGGTTCTGGATGCCTGTCTAAAGGACGATCCCCAGTCCCATGTGGCTTGCGAAGTGTTCACTACCACGGGGATGGTTCTGGTGGGTGGAGAAATAACGACAAAGACCTATGTGGATATTCAGGAGATTGCCCGAGGAGTAGCCCTGCGGATTGGATACACGAAGCCCGAGTTTGGCTTGGATTACGAAAGCATGTCGGTGATCAACGTGATCCATTCCCAGAGCCCCGACATTAACCAGGGAGTAGTGGGAAAGGGGTTGAAAGATTACGAAGGGCAGATGGGCGCGGGAGACCAGGGTATGATGTTCGGCTTTGCCTGTCGGGAAACCCCGGAGTTGATGCCGGCGCCGATCCTCTATGCCCACAAGCTTCTCAAGTTCGCAGCCGAAGCGCGAAAGAATGGAGTGATCACCTGGCTACGGCCCGACTCGAAGAGTCAAGTGACCATCGAGTACGAAGGGTTCACACCCAAGCGGATCCACACAGTGGTGTTGAGCCACCAGCACGATGACACGATCAGTTACGATGATCTACGAAACGAGATTATCGAACGGATCATAAAACCGGTCCTGGAACCTACCGGCCTTCTGGACAAGAACACCAAATACTACATCAACCCCACGGGCCGCTTCGTGATTGGCGGTCCCCATGGGGACACGGGGCTTACGGGCCGAAAGATCATGGTGGATACCTACGGAGGTATGGGCCGACACGGCGGAGGCGCTTTCAGCGGAAAGGATCCCAGTAAGGTAGACCGATCAGCTGCCTACATGGCCCGGTACGCGGCTAAGAACGTGGTCGCGGCGGGGCTTGCGGACCGGTGCGAAATCCAGGTTTCCTACGCGATCGGGGTGCCCCATCCCATCTCCATCATGGTGGACACCTTTGGAACAGGGAAAGTTCCCGACGATAAGATCATCCAGGCGATTCAAACCGTGTTCGACTTCTCGGTGTCGGGAATCATTAAAACCCTCGATCTACTGAAGCCGATCTATCAGGCTACCTCCTGCTATGGACATTTTGGTCGGGATACCTTCGCGTGGGAAAAGACCGACAAAGTGGAAGCCCTGCAGAAAGCGGTGAAGTAGAAAGATCATGGTGAGGTGTAAATCCATCTGGATATGAAAGACTTAGATCTCTCCGTGGATATGGAGAGAGAGGCTAAGTACAAGGAAATTGTTCGTAGTATCGTCCTCCAGATTCTGAAACCATATTCGTGTAAGGTATACCTCTTTGGATCTCGGGTAGAAGGTAAAATCCGTAGGAGTTCTGACTTTGACATTGCGATTGATGGAGTCCCTAAAGAAGACTTCTGGAAAGTGAAACAGGCTATTAGAGAGGCTGTGGAAGAGAGCATCGTTCCCCATGAAATCGATGTAGTGGATTTACAAGAGGTAGACGCACGGTTCCGGGAAGCTTTCGAGGCTCAGAAAGAAGTATGGAAGGACGACTAATCTACCTTACCCAGCAATTGGAGCGGGCAATAAAGGATTTTCAGGGGAGTCTGGAAATTGATCTTTCGAAGTTAGATACACGGACAGTGGATGCGGTAAAGAATGGACACATTCAAAAGTTCGAGTTCTGCATTGAGTTATTGTGGAAAACCCTCAAAGTCTTTCTTTGGGAGATTCATGGGTTCGATCTTTCTAGTCCGAAAGCGGTGATCAAAAAATACTTTGAGTTAGGTCATCTAGATTACCCTACACTAGAAAAGTTGTTAGAGGCCATCGAATTGCGGAACTCGTTGAGTCATATCTATCAAAAGGAGATGTTCGAAGAAGCTCACTTTAAAATAAAGGAATTTGCCCCTGTATTCGAACAGGTGATTTCTAAACTACCGTAGAATGATCTTAAAATTAGCTCTGCGAAACCTGTACCGGCACCCCCGCCAGACCCTGACGGTAGGGAGTCTTCTGATGGTGGGAATCGCCCTCCTCTTCGTGGGCAATAGCATCTTTGACGGCACGGAAGCGGGGATCGAGGAATCCTTCGTCTCCAGCTTCACCGCGCACCTGTCGATCCGGTCCCGATCCGATGTGGAGTTTAGTATCTTTGGGGATCAAACGCCGGTGATCGGGGAGTTGTTCAAGATGCCTACCGTGGCCCCCTATCCGGAAATCCGGGGGGCCGTGGAACAGACGCCCGGAGTGGAATCGGTCACATCCCTCGTGTCTGGGATGGCCTTGCTGGAATACGGGAACTATCGCGTGCCCGCACCCCTTTTTGGGGTGGAACCGGACACCTATTTGCGCGCGTTTCCCGGAATCCAGTTGAAGGAAGGGAGGTTCCTCCAGAGTGGGGAGCGGGGTGTGGTCCTCCCCGAAGGCCGGGTCAAGCAGATCGAAACCAGCACGGGCCAGAAATTAGTCCTAGGGTCCATCATTCAGTTCTCGGTGGCGGATGGAATCACCTTCCGGATCCGATCCGCGCCCCTTGTGGGAATCATCCGGTACCCCATCCGGAACGACACGCTGGATTCCATCGTGCTTTTAGATCCTACCACGGTGCGGGAACTGTACAACTACCTGATCGGAGGCGACTCCCCTGCCGCGTCTAAGTTTTCGAAATCTTCCACTCCCGCGTCCGAGATCACGCGGGATGCGACAGCTATCCCCCCACCTGAGGGAACGCGGAGAGCCGCAGACAAATCTGCCCCCTCCCGAGAACCTTCTTCCCAGGT
>CAKZQO010000015.1 GCA_937140905.1 uncultured Spirochaeta sp. | reverse complement strand
AGGGGCAGGACTGTTGAGATATGCGATACTGTAGTTCCGCTTCAATAGTAATAAACCTTGCCGGCTGGCCATAGCTGCGATGGCTGCCGAGGAACGGCGTTTTAATGTCTGGGACATCACTACCCGATACTGGGGAATGTAGAGAGTCAACTTCCTGCCATCCGTAACGAGAACTTGTTCATCGGGATTGGAGAAATCGATCCTTAGCAGGTTAGGTATTTTGTAGAACAGGGTACCTTCCATTACCTCTTTTTCCGCGGTAATGCTTACCTGAGCAATGTAATCCTTTACCTCTCCATACTTGGCAGAGATTCGATCGAAAAAGTTCTCTGCCGTGAGGATTTCCTGACTCGTCGCGAGAACACCTGTCTGAACTATTAGGAACAGTATAAGAATATATTTGTTATTTACCTTCACCGCTTGAACCTGCTTCTAAGAGCATCATACTGAAAGGGAAGTATTTGTCAAGTTCATCGAGCGAATCGCTATTCCAGTTCCCTGATTTGGTCCCTCAACTTGGCTGCCAGCTCGTAGTTTTCTTCTTTCACCGCCTTTTCCAGCTCTTTCTTCAATCGTTCCAACGTGTCTTCCTGATCTCCCATCAACTGTTTTAAGGTAGAGGTCAGATAATTGATGGAACGGATCTTCTCGAACTGAAAAGTAGGAGAGTCCACTTCTGGAAGGGAACGAATCTGCTCAATCGTATCGGATAGTACCTCTTTGGCTCGTTCTTCTTCCCGGCGTTGGATGAGTAGCATGGAACGAGCCAATGCATTCATTCGGAGGATGTACGGTTTATACTGGAGTAGGGTGCTTTTGTCTTCCTGGCTCTGCACATACTTTTCCACCAGGGCGCAGATCCGTAAGTTATGGGAAGTATCCCGGAGTACTCGCTCGAAATCATTGATTTGAAAGAGTAACAGGTATCGATAGTAGAACAAGGTACCTTCTTCGTGGAGTTTCTGGAACTCTTCATGGGAAACGATGAATCCTGTATCGGTTCGATACTCCCGAACGAACTCCTGCAGTCTCGATTCAATGAAATCGAGGAACGTTTGATGGCCATGAGGTTTGATTCCGTCCGGACGGCCATCCAGCTCGTACTGTTCAATCCCCAAGGGCAACCGAACCTGCAGGACGTTCCTCCCATCGTTGGCCGAAATGATCCGTACCGAAGACTCTGGATCGTACGGCCACTCTTCCAACAGTTCCGTGATATCAGGACTCATGGTCATTAATATACTAAGAAAAACAGAGGAAGGTAACAAGGCACCGTTCCCTATTCTTAAGGCTTCTGCTATACTCCGCCCCATGGTAAAAATCATCTCTTTAGGGGGCTCTATCGTAGTTCCCAATTCCATAAACGTAGAGTATTTAAAACAGTTGGCTATCCTTGTGCGCTCGTACCTTAGCTCTCAACCGAACAGAAAACTTGTCTTCATCGTGGGCGGGGGTAGACCTGCGAGGGAATACCAGGAAGCGTACCGGGCAATTGTGCCTTCCCCGAACAACGAATCCCAGGACTGGATCGGCATCGCTGCCACCCGATTGAATGGGGAGCTTCTCCGGGCAATTTTTCGAAACGAATGTCCCAATCCCCTTGTCACAGATCCCACTTCCGTTCATTCCTTTGAAGGTTCCATCCTCATTGCGGCCGGATGGAAACCAGGTTGCTCCTCCGACTACGATGCGGTACTCTTGGCAGAAGCCTTCCAATCGGATACCGTAATCAATCTTTCCAACATCGATCAGGTGTATTCGGCAGACCCTAAAAAAGATCCCTCTGCTCGGCCCTTCCCTAAGCTTAAGTGGTGTGAGTTTCGGTCTCTCGTGGGGGATACCTGGGTTCCAGGTTTCCATGCTCCCTTCGATCCCATTGCGGCCCGAAAGGCCCAGGAACTGCATCTAAAGGTGATCGTTGCATCGGGAACCGATCTTCCCAATCTTTTTAATCTCCTGGAGGATAAGCCTTTTAAAGGCACCCTTATAGGTCCTGATTAGTTTAAAAAACCGATGATCCAGGATCACGGTTCAAATCGTTTGCAAGGGCGAGCTTGTTCGGTTCTACCCAGGACCAGATAGGGGTGGCTAGATTCGCAGGGAAGGCGTTGGGCTTGGAAAAATCCGGCAAGAGATTGTCTTGCGGTGTGTGTTCTTGGACGAACCCATCCCGGATTCTAAACTCTTCTAGGTATTCCAACACTTTTCCATACTCCTCTTCGGTTATTCCCCGATTCCACTCTACCCAGGAAGCAGCCTTTACCTCTTTGGAGGGAACTAGATCACTCGGAAGGGGTGTATACTGGAACATGAGGGAAAGGATCGCCCGGTACTTTAGATTCTGGGAAAACCATTGGAGCACTTCCCTCGTGTTTTCCAGGAAACCGGGCAGTACCAGATGCCTCACAATGACCCCCTTCACCATCCGATCCCCCTCGAACTGGGGAGCACGTATCTCCACCATCCGCTGGATCGCTTTCGTGGCGGTTTCGGGATAGCGGGACGTTCCAAATAGTTCCTTAGAAAAAGCAGGATCCAAGGTCTTCAGATCGGGTAGATACACGTCGATCCAAGGCTGGAGAAGGGAGAGAGCAAGATCGTTTTCGAATCCCGAAGAATTCCATAACACAGGAATCCGTAACCCGGAGTCCTTTGCCCTCCGAAGCCCCTCTACGATTGAAGGAATCCATTGAGTACCCGTTACCAAGTTGATGTTTTCCGCTCCCGCATCCTGAAGCTTTAGACAGAGGGCGGCAAACGTCTCTTCCGTTATTTCCTTCCCCATCCCTCCTCGGCTGAGCTGGCAATTTTGGCAGAAGAAACACTTTAGGGTGCATCCGGTAAAAAAGATGGTGCCTGATCCTCCAGGCCCGCAGAGCACAGGTTCCTCTCCCCGATGAATCCCTGCCCAGGCTACTCGTAGGGAGATTCCCTCTCCACAAAACCCCCGCTCTCCCTTTGCCCGGTTCGCCCCACAGGAACGGTTACAGAGCAAACAGCGAAGATATTGCTCCATTTGCAGAGGTTCGTATGCGAATACTGATCCCATTGTGAAGGAAATTAAAAGAATCCTTTTGAGGATAGATAGTTCTTGGCTAACTCGTCTTTTACATAGCCTTTTTCTAACGCGATTTGCCCAAATGTCTTGGAAGGATACCTCTTTTGTAGTTGCAGCACTTTTTTTGCGGTTGCTGGATCCATCGCTTCCACCTCTTGGAGGAATTCTCCGATCGGTGCGTGGGATAGTGGTTTACGTCTGTCCCGAACTTGTAACGGCTTCATTTCCATACTCCTCGAAATACTCTTCCCAATCCCATCCTTCTAGGCGTGGTTCTAGAAAGTCCCTGAAGGTGATTTCGATGGTAGAGGTTTTTGAAAGATCCACTCCCGATTGAAGGTACCGATCCCCATCCGTATCCACCCCCATGACATCGAAGAACCGTTCTCCTTGGGCGAACGGGGAAAGGACTACCTGCATAGACTCGGTATCTAAAAGTGTCCTCTCTTGCAGGAGGTTCCTTCCCCATGCCGGCCTCGAAGTAGGGGCTATGTATAGTTTTACCAGGGAATACCCCGTGCGATTTACCACCCGTACTTCGGAGTACCCTTCCCCTCCCAATCCCCCATACGCCATACAGGTAAGGATTGAGAGGATCAGGAGCCCTACCCTTATGGTTCTTCTCATCCCTTCGCTTTCTATTGTAATATATCGACAAGTTTATTGACAGTCTACGGAAAGCTAGATATTCTTTACTTCCGTCGAATCCATGCCGACGTGGCGAAATTGGTAGACGCAGCAGACTCAAAATCTGCCGGTGGCAACACCGTGCCGGTTCGATTCCGGCTCCGGGCACCATGACAGCGCCTCTTCTGCCGCTT
>CAKZQO010000014.1 GCA_937140905.1 uncultured Spirochaeta sp. | reverse complement strand
CATGGTTTGATCCGTCAGGATCGGTCCTGGACAGATGGCGTTCACGTAGATACCGCTAGGGCCCAATTCCCTAGCTAGCGTCTGGGTTAGTCCCAAGACCCCAGCTTTGGAAGCAGCGTAGTTCACCCCCACTCCCGGCCTTCCCGTCCGGGCTCCAAGGGATGATATATTGATAATTTTCCCATAGGATTGCTTTTTCATGATGGGAGTAACCGCTTTGCAGCAGAGGAAGGTCCCTTTTAGATTCACCGCTATCACCTTATCGAAGATTTCCACCGTCATTTCTTCGATGGGTTTGTGAATGGAAATACCAGCATTGTTCACCAGGATGTCGATCCTCTGGAACTTCTCCATCACTTTTCTAACCGCCTCCTGGACAGAGGGTTCGCTTGTCACATCCACTTCCAGGGGTAAGACATGGTTCCCGTTCGGATCCAAGGTCTGGGCGACCTTCTTTGCCAACCCCATATCTATGTCCCAGAGCGCGACTTTCGCTCCTTCGTTGTAAAGCACCTTGGCAACTATCGCCCCGATTCCTTTTCCCGCGCCTGTCACAACCGCTACTTTATTGTTCAGAACCATACTCATGTTCTAGACCTCCTTTCCACGGATCTATTCTCAGAACTGATCCAATACAACATCTTTTTCCCACATGGTGGTGATTTCCTCCATCGGAACATCGAACACCGCGTTCGTGGGAGGTAAAGGCTCTTCTTCCATGAACTCAGGGATGGGATAGAACTCTTCCGATACTCCTGCCCTCTTGTTGAACTCTCGTTCGGTAAGGATCGTGTCCAATCCGATGGACATCACATCTCGCACCGTCATGTCCCACCCGTATCTCCCTTTGAAAATATCGCACCACTTCTCGGGGTTCTTCGTGAAAGGAGGACGGATAAAGAGACAAACGCCACAACTATCCAACAGCGCCGCCCGGAGTTGGAGTCTTTTCGAAACGGCCACTTGCCCGACGGGACTCAACGGATCCTGCGTCTTCAGGGTTTCGAACGCGTTTCCCGCTGTGTGGTCCGCACCCATGGGGCTGGAAACATAAGTCACTCCATTTCCTTTCAAAGCTCGGGGGTCGTAGGCCGGGATAGCTTGATTTTTAATGGCGGGTACCCGTCGCACACCCAGAAGTCTTCCCGTGATCACCGCTCCATGGCCAAGGATCCTTCCGAGGTACGTTCCTTTTCCGATCTCCCGAATCAGGTTCTTCGCACCTTCCGCATCGCCAAACTTAATCACTCCCGCTTCCATGGCAACACCGATAGCGGCACCCGTTTCGATAGCATCCACCCCTACTTCGTTGCAAAGGTTGTTCAGTTCCGCGATATCATCCAAATTACCAATCCCGCAGTTGGATCCCAGAAGAACGATATTTTCATACTGCACAGAAGCGACGATCTTCTTTTTTCCTTCGGGGTCAGGCACCACGTTACTGCACTGGATCACGCACCCCGGCACGCAGGGAGTTCCCGCTTTCCCTATGCCTCCGCGCCGAAGGATCTCTTCTCGAATGTGTTCACCGGTGATATTCTCCACCAGTTCGAACTGCCCCTGACTGAAATTACGGGTAGGAAGTAGGCCCACCGAATTGGCAAGGGCGAGAATCGCGGGGGTACCATACAGATGCCGATTCTCCGTTTTCGGGTCGGCTAACAGGGCATCGGTGAGCCATTTACTTGCCTTTTGCAACAGTTCGCGGTCATAGTACGGTGGTTTGTAGGTAGAACCCGAATCATCCACCACTACTGCCTTGATTCCCTTGGAACCCGCAATGGCTCCCAGCCCCCCTCGGGCTGCATACCGGATCTGCACGTCATTGTCATCAGGAGAAGCAATCCCCGCTCCATACATCATCATTTCGCCCGCAGGACCGATGCAGAAGATCCCGATCTTCTTCCCGTATTTCTTTCGAAGAAGCTGTATCGTTTCCGACACGAGTTTCCCTTTTAGTTCCGGTGCGGGATCAAGAAACACCTTCTCTGCTGTAACCACAAGAACGTCCGTTGTGGGTTCCTTTGGGACATCTTCAATGATGATCGCTTTGATCCCAAGATTGGCGATTCGCTTCGCGGCAAATCCCCCTACATTGCACTCCTTCACCCCACCGGTAAGGGGGCTTTTCCCTCCTACCGACATCTGGCCCGAGGTGGTGATAGGAGTATCGGCCAGAAGACCAGAGGCAAAGATCAGTTTATTTTTCCTCCCCACGGGATGACAGGTGGGAGGGACCTCATTCAAAAGAATATGGGCGATCAACCCCCTCCCCCCCCATCTCTCCATAGCCTTTGGAGTAGGCTCCCGTTTTATTTCGCGGGTTCTAGTGTTTACCCTAATAATCGTGTTCATTTTTTCCCCCGTCTCGGTTTATTTAAAAGAGAATGAACTCCCTAATTCTTTACACATGGTATCCAGCTCCTGGACTACTTCATCGGGCACCTCGATTCCCTCTTTTGAACTTAATTCTTCCCGCTTCAATTCCAGTTCTCCAGGTGCCAAGATCTCGGTAAATCCCTTTTGTTTCTTCAATCCTTTCATGTCCTCCACATACCTTCGCACGAGAGAGTAGAACTGTTCTGCAGGCATGAACCGGTTTGGATCGATCCCGATGAAACACGCTCCTACACCCGTAGGCCCTTCCAAGGTGTGGAAGCTCTTAATAGCCCTACTGTAGTTTGCTCCAGACAATACGCCCGAAAGGATATCCACTATCATGGCTAAACCTGATCCTTTCGGGCCTCCCAATGGAAGCATGCAACCCTTTAAAGCTTTCTTGGGATCCGTTGTCGGTTCCCCATTTTCATCCAAGGCCCATCCTTCAGGGATCGGCTCCCCCTTTAGGGAGGCCAATCGGATCTTTCCCCTAGCTACCACGCTGGAAGACATGTCGAGAAACACGGGTCGCCCACCCTCCACGGGAATACCGATGGAGATAGGGTTGGTTCCAAAAAAAGGCTCCGCAGCCCCGTAGGGCGCCATGGAAGGGTTCCCATTGGTCATAAGGATCTGGATCAACCCATTTCTGGCAGCGGCCGATGTGTAGTACCCTAAAGCGCCAATATTGTTCGTCTTCCGAAGAAGAACCATGGAAAGACCGTACTTCTTCGCTTTCTCCATGGAAAGTTCCATACAATGAAAGGCTGAGACCTGTCCCAATCCATTGTTCCCATCCATCACGGTAGTTCCGTTTCGGTCCTCAACGATTGTAGTTCGGGTAGGAAGCTGCAACATCCCAGCCTTCACTCGATTGTGCACCATTCTTAGAAGGTTCACTCCATGGGTACTGATTCCCCGCATATCGGCGTTCACTAGAATCCCCGAAGCGATGCGAGCGTTTTCCTCTGATTCTCCCATGCGGATGAGGATCTCGAAAGCCCCTTTTTCCAATTTTTTATTATCGATTCTCATATGACCCTTATTCCTCTACCATTCCCAGGGATTCGAACACCGGCTGCAACTTGTTCAATTCCACGCTACTAGTTCCTTTTCGTAACTGTTCGGATTTTTCCTTTTCCGCGGCTATCCTCTTTCTGCTCTTTTCGAGAACCTCCGCGCATTCCTCCCGTCGCACCACTACCATTCCGTCATCATCCCCTAAAATCAAATCGCCAGGGAATATCGTTACCTTTCCAAAATTGATCGGATAGTTGATTAACCCCAGTATGTTTTTCCCCGTACCTCGAATCGAAAACCCTCTACAGAACACGGGGAATCCCAACCGTACGATTTCCGCGGAATCTCGTATGCATCCATCGATGGCAAGTCCCCCTAGTTTCCGTGCCAGGGCCGATACTGCCATCATCCCGCCCCAGTAGCCGAACTCAGGTTCCCCTCCAACCGTCGCTACTAGAACATCTCCCGGTTGAGCAATTTGCAATGCCTTATGTAGCATAAGATTATCCCCTGGTGCACATTGTACGGTGAAGGCAGGACCGCAGATCCGTACGCCTCGAGCTATGGGTTTTAGGGCTGCTTCAATGTAACCTTTTCGCCCCGAAGCCTCATACACAGTCGCCACATCGAGATCTCGAAAGGCTTCAATCAGATTTGAATCAGGCCTTTGAATCGATTTTCTTACATGCACCATTGTATCTTCTCCTCTTTTCCCAGTGGTTTGCTAAAAATAGTGACGAATAAACTCGAGCGCATTTTCTATGTGCTTACGCATTGCTTGTTCCGCTTTATCCGGATCTCCTTGAAGAATCGCTTGTACAATTTCCCGGTGTTCTTCTTCACTCACATTCACCCGTTCCGAGATGTATCTATTGAGGAAATAAATACGAATCCGCACGATATGATCCTGTAATGTACTGTATACTTCTTGTAATCTCTGATTTCCCACGTATTCTACGATGGCCGAATGGATCTGATACCCTGCCAATAGCCGCTCCTTGAGGGGGACCGAATCCTTGGAGGCTACCGTTTCATACCTACTAAGTTTAGTTACCAGTTTTTCTTTGTCTGGTTTAGAAGCCGCTATACGAGCCGCAGCACATTCGTAAATTTCTCTCAATTCGAAGATTTCCCGGATATCTTCCAAACTGATATTAGAAACAAAGCATCCTTTATTTGGAATGATGATTACGAATCGGTTCCTCCCTAGCTCTTGTAATGCCTCCCTGATGGGAGTCTTGCTTATGCCTAATTCTCTGGATAACTCTTTTTCGTTCAAATACGAGAGGGGCTTCAGATCGTTTCGCACGATACGCTCTTTTAGAGTTTCATAGACTAGGTTCTTTTTGGATCGTTGTAAAAACTCTGTAACGCCCGTCGCCTCAATTATCTCTGCCATTCTCTAACACTTCCGATAATCTAATACGATTTTAAAATTATATCTCCGATATATCGCCAATATTATGCACCCACTGTTCGATCCTGTCAAGCTTTTTTTAACTCCCTTTTGGAAGGTTAAGATACATGGTACCCCCTGGACCTACGCAGCCCACTGGGCTAACTCATCTTTGTACTGAACTAGCAGGTTGTCAAGCACTA
>CAKZQO010000013.1 GCA_937140905.1 uncultured Spirochaeta sp. | reverse complement strand
AGATGAAAGACCTGAAGTGGAGGAGCAAGTTCTTCGGGATGAATTACAAACGAGACTTCATCCATAACGCCGACGTAAGCTCGGGTAGTACCTTCTCTTCCATCATGTTCGTGGCAGAACTGAAAACCATGCTCTTTGCCTTCAACGAATACGTAGTAAAAGCGGGAAAGCTGAAAAAGTAAGACTCGAGTATAACGACTTTTTGTAGGAAAGGCCCGGATTTCGGGCCTTTTCTTGTTTTCTGGCAAAAGGTGCTCTATATTTAGGGCATGGTACAGTGGAAGGAGCGAGTTCAACTGCTCCAGAAGGCAGAGTTTTTTTCCCTTCTCAAACCAACTACCCTCCGAACTCTGACAACTTATACGGAAGAAATTCGTATTCCCTCCGAAACCTATCTATTCCGCAAGGGAGATCCCTCTACTTGCCTCTATATTCTGGTTAAAGGCTCCGTTTCCATCCTAGTGGAAAAGGAGGAATCTCCTGGGGAAGAGGAAATCGCTCGGTACGTAGAGGGAGACTCCTTTGGAGAACTAGACCTCCTCACAGGCTCCCCAAGAAACGCTTCTGCAAAAACCCTGATGGAATCGACCCTTTTGCGCTTCCCTGCAGAAGGGCATGATCTTTCCCGGTTCCTTAGCGAACACCCCAAGGTGGGCGCCCGCGTCCTCCAATCCTTTCTCGTGATCATTGCCGGTCGAATCCGCAAGGCCAACAATCTGCTGAAGGAAAATTCCCCCTGGATCCAGGAAATTCGTAAACAGGTGTATGGGGACAAACTCACAGGCCTGTACAATCGAACTTTCATGGAGGAACGGCTCCCGGAACTCCTGAAGAATCCCGAACATCCCGTGAGCGTTCTCATGGTAAAACCGGACAATTTCAAGCAGATCAACGACACGTATGGGCATGAGGTGGGAGATAAAGCGCTGGTTCGAATGGCGTCCACTCTCCGGTCCTTGGCAGGACCGCGATGGATAGTGGTTCGATTCATGGGGAACGAACTGGGTTGCATCCTTCCGGAAACGGATAAAAACCAGGCGGAAGAAGTTGCCCGATCCATTCAGAAAGCCTACCATGGAATCGATATTTCTGATTTAACGGGAGGTGTCCCGTTCCAGATCAGCGTTAGCATCGGAATTGCTGTGTTTCCCCTCCATGCTCTCGACGCACCTACCCTCATCGGAAAAGCCCATGAACTTCCCCTCATTGGCCGAGAACGGGGGGGAAACCAGATCCTTTTTCCCTCGGAAGGAGGAGAAAGGTAATGGAGATTCTCAACGAACTGTTGTCCAGGATCGAAATCTTCCAGGATTTAAAAGAACGGGAGCTATCGATACTAAAAAGTCGGATGGAACGAAAAGAATATCCAAAGGGACGCATCATCTTCCAGGAAGGTGACGAGGGGAAAGAGATGTATATCGTCCTTTCCGGTTCCATCGGGATCAGCGTTCGGCTTCCCGACTCTACGGAACTTCCCCTCGCCCAGATCCAGGCTGGGAACTTCTTCGGCGAAATGTCCATCATCGAACAGGCTCCCCGCTCGGCAACCTGTCGAACTCTGGAAGATTCAGTGTTCCTCACCCTCGATGCTTCATCTTTCTACGAGCTCCTGGAACAACAGCCGCGGGTGGCATTGAAAATCATGAACCGCATGGTGGGAATCCTTTCCAGAAGGCTCACCGCAACAGGTTCCCTCCTCTCCGACATGGTTCGATGGGGAGAAGGAGCTCGTAAGAGAGCGGTGATCGACGAGTTCACCGGACTTTACAACCGCAGGTTTCTCGACGAAGCGATCCACACCCAGGTAGCCCATGCCCTTTCCACCCAAACTCCCCTAAGCCTAGTGATGGTAGATCTAGACCGGTTTGGGGAATTGAATCGGACCTATGGGCAGGAGTTCGGAGACACGCTAATTCTAGAAGCGTCAAAAGTGTTTCGAACTACTTTCCGGGAACGAGACATTCTCGCCCGCTATGGGGGGGACGAGTTCACGTTCATCCTCCCCGAGACAGATCAAGAAACAGCCCTTGAGCTTTGTCAGAAAACAAATGAAGCCCTAAGAAACCTTTCCTTTCCACAGCATCCCGATGTCCGCCTGACTGCCAGCATAGGGATCGCATCCATCCCTCGCCATGCGCGGACGGTCGAAACCCTTCGAGAACAAGCGGACAAAGCGCTATACCGGGCAAAAGAGGAAGGACGTAATCGGTCGGTTCTGCCACCCAGTAGATGGATCGATCATGAGGTTGCGCGAGAAACAAAGATAGAAATACCCACCCTACGGGCAAAGAACCGTATCATCGATGCCATCATTCAAGAGATCCTACACAAGGAAAGTTTCCTCCTCATCGGCCATCGGAACCCCGATGAGGATTGCATCGCCTCCCTCGTAGCCTTTGGTTTACTTCTGGGAAAGTTCTCCAAGCAGATAGTGATTAGTACCTGTGGTAAAGTGCCCGAACAGTTATCCTACCTCCTCAAGATCTGCTCCTACAATGGGATCCTTCTCCATGAGGGTTGTTTCCAGACTCCTCCCCATCCGCAGGTGATCGTGATCCTTGACACTCCGAAACCCGAGATGATCGATACCGATGCGGCCATAGAAGAAGCCCTTCTAGATCCCAATGTCCGAAAGATCGAGATCGATCATCATCTGGAAGCAGATGCAGCGTATTCTGGCGACCCAGGGTTCCGTTTAGTGAGTGACGCCTCCAGTACCTGTGAACTCATTGGACTCCTAGCGTTGAAATTGTCCTGTCGAACAGAACTCCTAAAACAGTTCGGTATCCAGGAACTCTTTTCTCGGAACTTTGCCCTTGCCCTTCTCACCGGCATCATTGGGGATTCCAAAATGGGAAAGTTCCTAAAAACCAACAAGGAACGATGGTTCTATCGGACCTTTTCTTCCCTGTTCGACCAGATGCTTCGATCCAAAACGGAAAAAGGAAGTTCCAATTTTTCCTCCATGGAACAAGTGTTCCAGGCCATTGAAGCATTGTCCAACGAGGAAAAGGCTTGCTATGAATGGATCTACGGAAAACGACTGGAACGGGAAGGAATCGCCTACTCAGTGTTCGACCGAGAAAGTTCGGAACACCTGTTCTCTCAGTTCGGGTTCGACACCGTGATTGCCGTTACCAAATCGGTAGCCGATCGATTGGCAGAACTGTCAGGAAAATTAGGCCTGGTAGCCTACTATGATCCCGACAATGTATCCAACCTCATTCAGTTTCGTCTACGCCGGGCCTCCGGATACTCTAGCCTCGATCTCCGGTCGGTGTTGGAAGCTCTGCAAATTAAAAATGGAGGTGGGCATCCGGGAGCCATCGGATTTCGATTTCAAAAAGAAGAAGTTGAAGATTTCTCCAAGTTCGTGGAACAGATCCTCGAAGGGATCAGCCGTCTTCTCGTGTAGCGATTCACCTCTCAACGGGAGCAATCCTTTCGAATCGAAGGTATTCGTGTTCGAGCGGATCACCTAGGGGTCGAGACCCGTTAGTCCTTGACACGAGTTCCCATTCCTCTTCTTTCCAGGGGGGAAACCAGGTATCCCCCTCGTAAGGCTGCTTTAATACCGTGAGCTCCATCCTATCCGCCAATGGGAGAAACGCCTTATATACCTGCTCCCCTCCGATGACCCACAGTTCTTCGATCCTTAGTTTCTCTGCCAGGTTCAATACAGCGGGTACATCCCTGCATAGATAGACCCCCCATTCTCCCATGTCTTTCCGACTGCTCAAGACAAAATTGATCCGCCCTTCGAGGGGATGCCCAATGGAGAGGTACGTGATTCTTCCCATCACGATCCCCTTTCCCCAGGTGAAAGCCCTGAACCTCTTACGATCCTCCGGGAGATCCCAGGGAATCATACCTTCTTTTCCGATTACCCGATTGGAAGCGAGACATCCGATCAGTATGATTTCCACCTTGTTTCCCCCTTTAATTGACTTTTATAGTATTATTAATTAGCTTAACGGCATAGAGGATACCTATGACATTATTGGAAAAAGTTTGGGAACTCCACAAGGTTGCCACCCTTCCCAATGGACAGGACCAGTTGTTCATTGCCTTGCACTTAGTGCATGAAGTGACTTCGCCCCAGGCGTTTCAGATGATCGAGGAGAGGGGGCTCCCGGTTTTGTTTCCCGAACGTACCTTTGCCACATCGGATCATATCGTGCCTACCGATAGTAAGGCCCGTCCCTTTTCCGATCCCCTCGCCGAGGAAATGATGGCGGCCCTGGAACGGAACGTAAAAAAACACGGGATAAAAGCGTTCTTTCCCGGTTCTGGTTACCAGGGCATCGTCCATGTCATTGGTCCGGAACTCGGCCTTACCCGGCCGGGGATTACCATAGCCTGCGGGGACTCCCATACCTCTTCCCATGGAGCTTTCGGGGCTTTGGGGTTCGGGGTCGGAACCACTCAGATTCGGGATATCCTTGCCACAGGAACCATGGCTCTTTCCAAACCAAAGGTTCGCCGGATTGAAGTTACCGGTATACTCCCGAAAGGGGTGTATGCGAAAGACATCATCATGACCATCATCGCCCGGTTGGGAGTGAACGGGGGATTGGGCTACGCGTACGAGTATGCGGAGAGCGCCATTCAAGCCCTTGGAATGGAAGAACGTCTTACCATCTGCAATATGAGCATCGAAGGAGGCGCCCGGGTAGGGTATGTGGAACCAGATGAGAAGACTATCCAGTACCTCCGAGGGCGACCTTTCGCGCCCAAGAACATCGATGAGGTCGCTCCCTACTGGCTTTCCTTTCGGAGCGATCCCAACACCTCCTACGATGACGTGGTAAAGATTGAGGGAAATACCCTAGAGCCCATGGTGAGCTGGGGAATCAATCCGGGGCAGGCCATTCCCGTAAGCGGTCGGATCCCCAGCCCGAAGGACCTACCGCCGACCGAACGGGACACGGCCGAAAAAGCGTATAGCCATATGAAGGTTACCCCCGGTGAACCCATCGAGGGGAAAAAAATCGATGTCGCTTTCATCGGATCCTGTACCAATGGCCGAATGATCGATCTAAGGGAGGCCGCTCGAATCGTGAAGGGTCGGAAAAAGGCGCCCCATGTACGGGCCTACGTGGTACCCGGCTCAGAACAGGTAGACGCGCAAGCTCGAAAAGAAGGATTGGACATTATCTTCCGAGATGCAGGCTTCGAGTGGAGAAGCGCGGGCTGCTCCATGTGTCTAGCCATGAACCCTGATAGACTCCAGGGGGAGGAAATCTGTGCTAGCTCGTCCAACCGAAACTTTATAGGTCGACAGGGGTCCCCCAAGGGAAGGACCCTCTTGATGAGTCCCGCCATGGTGGCTGCGGCTGCCCTTGCGGGGGAAGTTGTGGATATCCGCAAATGGGAGATATGACGATGGCGCATCCTAATTTGAAGAACTCCTCTGTCATCGAACGCATTACAGGTAGGGCAATTCCCCTTCCGGAAAACGATGTGGACACCGACCGGATCATACCTGCCCGATACTTGAAGTTCATTACCTTCGAGGGGTTGGGAGCCTACGCATTTTACGATGAGCGTTTCGATGAACAGGGAAAGCCCAAACCCCATCCTTTCAATGATCCTACATACTTGGGAGCGACTATTCTGCTGGCAGGAGCCAACTTTGGGTGCGGCTCTTCCCGGGAACACGCCCCTCAGGCTCTGTACCGAGCGGGCATCCGAGCAATTTTAGCCCCCTCTTTCGCGGAGATTTTTGCGGGAAACTCTACCGCCATCGGAATGCCTACTGTGATGGTGAGCCCCCTCCATCTGGAGACTCTTATCACCCTGGTGACCCAGAATCCTTCGACGGATATTCGCATCGATTTGAAGTACAAGACTCTATCCACTTCCTCTGGATGGACATGCCCAGTAGACATGAACGAAGGATATCGGAAAGCCTTTCTGGAAGGTAGTTGGGATACCACTGCCGTTCTCCTGGCCAACCTCGACTCAATCCATAAAAAAGCAGCAGCACTACCCTCCCTTTGGTAAGCCTTCCTTCTTTTCGATCGATTGTTAGAATCCTTCCTCCCCAGTTGGACAGGCCTTTACCGCCCTTAAAAAGGGGGGTATAACATACTCAAGCATACTTTTCTTTAGGAGTGTACCCATATGAGTATTCCTTTACGCAGTAAAACTTCCACAGAAGGTAGGAAGATGGCGGGAGCCCGAAGCTTATGGCGAGCTACGGGAATGAAAGAGTCTCAATTCGGGAAACCAATTATCGGTATCGTGAACTCCTTCACCCAGTTCGTGCCTGGACACGTGCACTTGCACGAGATTGGTCAGGAAGTAAAGAAAATCATCGAAGACATGGGATGTTTCGCGGCTGAGTTCAACACGATCGCCATCGACGATGGGATCGCGATGGGTCATAACGGAATGCTCTACTCTCTTCCTTCCCGAGATCTCATCGCAGATAGCGTGGAATACATGGCTAACGCCCATACGGTGGACGCTCTATTTTGCATCGCCAACTGCGATAAGATCATTCCAGGAATGCTGATGGCCGCCATGCGGCTCAATATACCCATGATCTACGTATCCGGGGGTCCGATGGAAGCAGGTATCGTGAAAGGAAAGAAGTACGACCTAATCGATGCCATCGTTGCCGGTTCCGACGATACTGTTTCGGATGAGGAACTCGCTGCCATTGAAGCGAATGCTTGCCCTACCTGCGGTTCCTGCTCGGGAATGTTCACCGCCAACTCGATGAACTGTCTAGCGGAAGCCTTAGGACTGGCCCTTCCCGGAAACGGAACCCTGGTCGCTACCCACAAGAACCGCAAGAAGCTCTTTGAACAAGCGGCCCGGATTCTAGTGGAAAACACCCGCCGCTACTATGAGAAGGGGGACGAAAGCGTCCTACCCCGCTCCATAGCCACTCGTAAAGCCTTCGAAAACGCGATGGCCTTGGACATTGCCATGGGAGGATCCACCAACACGGTATTACACATTCTTGCGATCGCTAAAGAGGCGGAAGTGCCTTTTACGATGAAGGACATCGACGCGATCTCCCGGAAGGTTCCCTGTCTCTGTAAAGTAGCCCCTAGCTCCTCCTACCATGTGGAGGATGTGCACCGGGCAGGGGGAATTCTAGGAATCATGGCGGAACTGGATCGAGGTGGCTTACTCGACCGCTCGGTAAAGCGGGTAGATGCTCCTTCCCTAGGAGATATACTACCCAAGTACGACATCATGAATCCCAACGTATCGAAGGAAGCCCTCGAACTGTACTATTCCGCACCGGCTAGTTCAGGGCGAAACTTAACGCTAGGATCACAGGATTCTAAGTGGAAGGAACTAGACAAGGATCGGAAATCGGGGTGTATCCGTTCCATCCCCAACGCGTACACGGCGGATGGAGGGCTAGCGGTACTGTACGGAAACCTCGCTCGAAACGGGTGTATCGTGAAAACCGCTGGAGTCGATCCTTCCCTATTTACCTTCGAAGGCCCCGCTAAGGTGTATGAATCGCAAGAAGAAGCTTGTGATGCCATCCTCGGGGACCAGATCAAACCAGGAGACGTGGTAGTGATCCGGTACGAAGGTCCCAAGGGAGGACCGGGTATGCAGGAAATGCTCTATCCTACCTCCTTCCTGAAATCGAAACATCTGGGAAAGGAATGCGCCCTCATCACCGATGGCCGGTTCTCTGGCGGAACAGCTGGGTTATCGATCGGGCACGTGTCACCCGAAGCGGCTTCCGGAGGCGAAATCGCCCTTGTCCGAAACGGCGACCGGATTCGGATCGATATTCCTTCCCGAAGAATCGAGCTTTTAGTGGACGAGAAAACATTGGCTGCCCGGAGGAAAGAGGAAGAGGCTCGGGGTAAGAAGGCGTATCGACCTCACAATAGGAATCGAAAAGTAAGCGCTGCCCTCCGAGCGTACGCTTACTTTGCCGCATCCGCGGATTTGGGAGCCGTACGAGTAGTACCGGAAGAGGATTAATTTAAGTTTAGAAAGAGGGGGCAATGTATGTATCACCTGGAACGCTTCACCCTGCAAGAAGTATTCCTCAAGAGTACCACCGAGTATGGGGAGTATCCTGCCCTTGGCATGTTGAATGGGAAGATGTACTCATACAAGGAAATCAGAGACCTAGTTCTCGGACTCATTCATCATCTACGAACAGCCTATGGTGTGGAACCCGGATCCCACATTGCCCTCATCAGTGAAAACCGGCCAGAGTGGCCCATGGTCTATCTGGCCGTCACATCCCTCGGAGCCGTGATCGTCCCTATCCTGACGGATTTTTCCTCCGAAGCGATCCGCAACATCCTAACCCATGCAGAATGTACGCTAACCATAGCTTCTCAAAAGATGCGGGAAAAGATTGGTACCATTGAGGGAATGCGGTTTCTTAATATTGAAGATACCGCTAACCGGGCTGTAGAAGAGCGGCTATCCCTCCCCCTTCCTACCGTGGAGGAAACTTCCCTCGCCGCGATCCTATATACCTCAGGAACTACGGGAATCTCCAAAGGAGTGATGCTCACCCATCGGAATATCGTGAGTAACGCCTTCGCTTCCCGGTCCATCTTCCGTATACATCCTGGAGACAGACTCCTTTCGATCCTCCCTCTGGCCCACACCTACGAGTGCACCATCGGTTTTCTAGCTCCCTTCCTTCAGGGAGCTTCGATCACGTACTTGGACAAACCCCCTACGGCCAGTGTGCTTCTTCCCGCTCTGAAAAAAATACGCCCCACCATCATGCTCAGCGTTCCCCTCATCATGGAGAAGATTTACCGTTCCAGCGTGAAACCGAAACTGGAGTCTCACAAACTGTACACTTCTCCCCTATTCCGAAAACTCCTTGTCCGGATTGCAGGGATGAAACTGAAGAAAACCTTCGGGGGACGAATCCGGTTCTTCGGGATTGGAGGAGCCGCGCTGGCGCAGGACGTGGAACAATTCCTGAAAGAGGCTCGGTTTCCCTATGCCATCGGGTATGGATTGACAGAAACCGCACCCCTTGTGGCAGGGTGCAACCCCAAGCATACCTATGTTGGTTCTACCGGGCATCCTCTGGAAGGGGTGGAAGTGAGGATCGTTCCTACCAAAGAGGGGGACTTGGAAGGAGAACTTCAGGTGAAAGGTCCAAACGTGATGATCGGCTATTATAAGGATCCGGAAAAGACAAAGGAAGCCTTTACGGAGGATGGGTGGTTTCGAACCGGAGACCTCGCCCGGATGGACGAAACGGGTAGAATTTTTATCCGGGGAAGGTTGAAAACCATGATTCTCGGTCCATCGGGAGAGAACATCTACCCAGAGGAAATCGAATCCCTCATCAACCAATCCAACTACGTTCAAGAGTCTCTTGTCTATGGAGATCCCGTTGGAGGATTGACCGCGCTGATCCAATTGAAACCGGAAGTACTAGAAAAGATAAAGGAAGACATCCGGCAGATGTACGGAGCGGTGGAGGACGAGGCAGAGGTGTTTCGGCAAGCCCTGGAGTCCCACACGAAAGAGATCCTGGAATCCGTCCGCAAGGAGGTAAACAGTCGCCTTTCTTCTTTTGCTAGAATTGGTAAGGCCTTACTCCAAACTGATCCTTTCGAGAAAACTCCAACACAAAAGATCAAAAGGAAGGTTCAGGATACAACATACACAAAATCTGAAACAGCTAAAGAATCATAGTACTATATCAAGGTCTTTATTACACATTGAAAGTTCTTCCTTTTCCTGTTGACCATTTAACACCCCCCCTGTTAGTATTCCTTCATGGTCCGACCGGTCGTGGGCGTGATGGGCCCCGGAGAGGACGCTAGTCCCGAGGATCTTCGAATCGCCTTCGCTCTGGGAGAAGAAATCGCCCGAAGGAACTGGGTTCTTCTCACGGGCGGTAGAGATGCCGGGGTAATGAACGCGGCTAGCCGAGGAGCTTACGGGATAGGAGGCGTTGTGGTAGGGATCCTGCCTGGATCGAACCGGAATGGGGTTTCCCCCTACGTTACCCTACCCATCGTGACGGGAACGGGAGAAGCCCGGAACGTGATCAACGTCCTCACCTCCGATCTCATCATTGGCGTGGGGATGAATCCAGGAACCGCTTCCGAGATCGCCCTAGCCATTAAAGCCCAAAAACCCATCTTTCTCCTGAATTGCCCCGAGGAGGGAAAAGAGTTCTTCCTGCGGCTAAGTAAGGGATCCATCCTATTCCCCTCCACTCTAGAGGAAACCCTGGATGGTGTCGAACAAGTACTCAAGCAGTTGGGTTTAACCAATTCTTAACAAAGAAACGTTAAAGTTCAAGCAGGAGGTATCTATGAAAAGAAATGTGTGTGTGATTTTATTGGTGCTCATGGGGTTTTCCACTCTCCTATGGGCGAGTGGAAAGAGCGAAGCCCCCAAGGCGGCGGCTCAAGCTGTGGCAGTGGAACTTCCGGGACCCGAACTGTATCCGGGCGAAAAAGATCTGTACGCCAAAGCGGCCGCGGAAGGGATGGTGGTGTCCTTCGACACGGGACCTACCTGGGCGAACTGGAAGAAACAGTTCGATACCTTTTCCAAGCGGTATCCATTGGTTCAGATCGTTTATAACGATCTAGGTTCTGCCGCAACCGTGGTCGCTTTGGAGAAATCCCGCAACCGACCGCAGGCGGATACGGCCTACTACTTTGCCGCTTCCGCGATCGATGCGTACAAAAAGGGACTGTTGGAACCCTTTACCCCGGTGAATTTCGAGAAACTTCCCGCGGTATTCAAGGCGGAAAAGGGTGAATGGTTTACCATCCACCAGCTGGTGATCGCCTTCCTGGTGAACAAAAAGTTGGTCAAGAATGTTCCCCAGACCTGGCAGGACCTTTTAAAGCCTGAGTACGCGAACTCCATCGTGTACCTAGATCCTCGTTCTACGGGTCAAGGCCAGGTGTTGGTCTTTGCCGCCAACTTCGCAAATGGGGGAACGATGGACAACGTGAAACCCGGGGTCGAATACCTAGGCAAACTTCACAAGGCGGGAAATGTTCTCCGAGTGGAAGGGACTACGCCCTACGCGAAGTTCCTCAAAGGAGAGATCCCCATCTACATCGGGTACGAGAACGATGGGCTCAAAGCGAAATACCTGGATGGGATGGGAGATGACGTGGCGGTCGTGATCCCGAAGGAAGCGAGCGTGGCAGCGCCCTACGCGATCAGCCTGGTTAAAGGAGCCCCTCATCCCAACGCGGGGAAGCTCTGGCTCAACTGGACCATGTCCGAGGCGGGACAGACGATCTTCGCCGAAGGCTTTGTCCGTCCATCCGTTCCGGGCATAAAGCTTCCTCAGGAAATTCTGGACAAGATGCCCCCTGCCCCTCAGGTGATCCCCTTGGATCTGTATAAATCGGCAGAGAAGAAAGCGGAAGTGGACAAACTTTGGGCCGAAGCGGTGCTGGGCAAATAATTCTCATCCCGAGTATGCGCAAAGGCTTCTTTTCCTCTCCGGGAGGGTACTTAAGTCTGACCCTCCCGGGGGTTCTGTTATTGGGAGGATTTTTCGTCATTCCTTTACTGGTTGTTCTCGTTACCAGTTTCATCGAAGGAGGGGGGGATTCCTTTGTTCGGATCCTTCGGGATCCCCTCTTCTATCGCGGGCTATGGGGAAGCTTGGTACTTAGCTTGTCCGCGTCTTTCGTTTCGTTGGTATCTGGCTTTCTCATCGCCTTGCGAATGGTGAAGTTGTCTCCTAAAGTTCGCAACTTCCTCATGCTCCTCATATCCCTCCCCCTCACCTTCTCTGGGATGGTGGTAGCGTATGGGTTCATCCTCACTTTTGGGCGAGCGGGGTTTTTCACCATCCTCCTTTCCTACGTGGGGGTAGATCCCGTGGCTTTCTCCCGGTTCATTTATAGTCCCGTGGGACTATCGTTTGCCTACTGTTACTATTTGATTCCTCGGGTGGTGTTCAACCTTCTGCCCGTGCTGTTAAACTTCGATACCCGAAAAATCCTCGCCGCCGAATCTTTTGGGGCGGGCAAAATCCGGCAAATTTTCGAGATCCTGATTCCGGAGATTATGCCCGCCATCGTGTCGGCTTTCTGCTTGGTGTTTTCCGTGGCTTTCGGCGCGTATGGCACCGCCCTTGCTCTCACGGGTACCCAACT
>CAKZQO010000012.1 GCA_937140905.1 uncultured Spirochaeta sp. | reverse complement strand
TAATTGAAGCAGGCTTTCCCGTCTCTTCTCCCCAACAGTTTAGGGGTTGTCAGGTTATTGCGGAAAAAGTCAAAGGGGTTGTGATTGCTGCCCTAGCTAGAGCAGTAGAGAAGGATCTCGATCTAGCTGCGGAATCGATTCAAAAGGCTGAACACCCGCGGATTCACACGTTCATTTCCACTTCACCCCTTCACATGCAGTACAAGCTAAAGAAGGATCCTGAAACCGTGCTAGAAATGGCCAAGCATGCGGTACGGTATGCGCGTTCTAAGTGTGCCGAAGTTGAGTTTTCCCCGGAAGATGGAACTCGTAGCGAAATTCCCTTCCTCTGTCGGGTCCTTGAAGCAGTCATCAAAGAAGGGGCTAGGATCATCAATATTCCCGATACAGTCGGGTACACCACTCCTTACGAGTTCGAGCACTTCCTGAAAGCAATCCTCGAAGGAACCCCCAATATCGACAAGGCAGTGCTATCCGTGCATTGTCATAACGATCTAGGGCTCGCGGTAGCCAACACCTTAGCCGCTCTCAAGGTAGGAGCTCGACAGATCGAAGTTACGGTGAACGGAATTGGAGAGCGTGCGGGAAACGCTGCATTGGAAGAGGTTGTGATGTGTCTGCATGTCCGAAAGGATCAATTCCCCTACACTACCGGAATCAACACCCGGCAGATCTATCCTACCTCGAAACTCCTCTCCACGATTCTTGGGTTTCCCATTGCTCGAAACAAACCAATCGTAGGGGAGAATGCCTTTGCCCACGAATCCGGGATCCATCAAGACGGGGTACTGAAAAAGAGGGAAACCTACGAAATCATGACCCCTGAATCGGTAGGGAGGGATGAAAGTAAGATCGTTCTTGGACGCCATTCTGGCATGCATGGATTCAGCAAACGGTTGAAAGACCTAGGAATTACCCTCTCGGAAAAAGAACTGAAAGAAGCGTACGAACGGTTCCTGGTGATTGCCGACCGCAAGAAAGAAGTGTTCGACGAGGATATCTATGCCATCATTGGAGACCAGCTTGGTCAGGAAGTGGATATGTACTCTCTGGAATACTTCAATGTTATTACAGGAAACCAATCCATACCCACCGCTACGGTTCGGATTCGCAGGGGCGATGAACTTTTAGAAGAAGCAGCTACGGGAGATGGACCCATCGATGCGGTGTTCAAAGCCATCGAACGGGCTACCGGTATCACAGGATCCTTGCAGGAGTACAACGTCCAAGCCGTAACCCCGGGAAAACAGGCAGTTGGGGAGGTTGGCGTGGTAGTCCTTTTCGATGAGCACCGGTGTGTAGGTCGGGGAGCTTCCACGGACATCCTAGAGGCTAGTGCTCGGGCCTATTTGAGTGCCATGAACCGGTACCGGGCGTTAAAAGGAAACCATAAAGAAGAAAAGGAAACACGATGAGAAGAGTCGAAATTTTCGATACTACCCTACGAGATGGAATGCAAGGGATTGAGGTAAGTTTCAGTCTATCCGACAAGATCCAGATCGCCCATAAGCTGGACGAACTGGGAGTGGATTATATTGAAGGAGGCTTTCCCCTTTCCAACCAAAAAGAGGAGGCTTTCTTCGAGTTGGTCAAGAAAGAGACTTTCGAACATGCGAAAATAGCCGCTTTTGGTTCTACCCGTAAACCGAACCATACGGCTAGGGAGGACGCTCATATCCGAGCCTTACTCGAAGCCGAGACAGAGGTAGTGGTGGTGGTTGGAAAAACCTGGAAAGCCCACGTAGAAAAAGTCCTCCGCACCTCGTTTGAGGAAAATCTGGAAATGATCTACGATTCTATCTCCTATCTCAAGGAACAGGGTAGAAAGGTCATTTTTGATTTAGAACATTTCTTCGATGGGTACAAGGACGATCCCACATATGCATTGAGAGTTCTTAGAACGGGGACAGAGGCAAAAGCCGATTGTCTCGTCCTCTGCGATACCAATGGAGGCACCTTACCCTCGGAAGTGCAGAAGATCGTGGCCGCTTTGCCTAAGGACCAGTTGGCTCCCCTAGGCGTTCATTTCCATAATGACACGGGGAATGCGGTTGCCAACAGTCTTCTGGCCATCGAAGGTGGAGCGACTCACGTACAAGGGACGATCAATGGATGGGGAGAACGGTGTGGGAACGCCAACCTCTGTGCAATTTTGCCTACCCTAGCATTGAAGATGAACATCGATAGTTCCACAGCTCCCCACATTCATAAGATCACCTCTGTATCCCGATTCGTTGCCGAAAAGGCCAACATCATACCCGATAAAAGGCAGCCCTACGTAGGCGAAGCTGCCTTCAGTCATAAGGCTGGTCAACATGCCGACGTCCTTTCCAAGGCCGATTACCTTATGGAGCATATCAATGCGAAATTAGTAGGTAATGAACGAAGGATCCTACTTTCCGAATTAGCGGGGAAATCCACCGTTCTGGACAAGTTGTCCAAATATGGAACCTTCGAGAAAAACTCTGAAGAGGTGGAATCCCTTATTCAACTATTGAAAGACCGAGAGGTAAAAGGATACGAATACGAAGCAGCGGAAGCTTCCTTCGATCTCCTCATCCGAAAAACCTTGAAGATCTACAAACCCCTGATGGAGTTGAACAACTACCATTTGGAGTCCTATAAGACATGGGAAAGTCCTTCGAAAACAGTGGGAAGGATCTTCCTTCGGATCAATGGAAAGGACGTTATGGGAGCCGCAGTCGGTGTAGGACCAGTGGAAACCCTCGATGCAGCCCTAAGGAACGCCATCGAGCACTTCTACCCTTTCATCAAGGACATTAGTCTAACCGATTACAAGGTCCGGGTACTGAATCCAGAAACCGCAGGGACTGCCGCGAAGGTTAGGGTCTTCATTTCTTTCACCGATCACCACGAGAACACCTGGGATACGGTGGGGGTAAGCGAAAATATCGTGGAAGCCTCCTGGGAGGCTCTGGTAGATAGCCTGGATTACTATTACAACACCTTCATCCTTTCTTGAAGGAGAACGTGGTATTGAAGGATCTCGGTACCTTCTGATCGCCCAAGAGGTACCGGATCCCTTCTAGGGCTGCAGCGGCGGCGGAGGTAGTGGTGGTATAGGGGATCTTCCTCTTCACCGCTTCGATCCGCATGTACCCATCCTCCCGTTGCGAGTACTTTCCCAACGGAGTGTTAATGAGAAGTTGGATCCGTCCTGCCCGCATGTGATCCAATATATTGGGACGTCCTTCATGGATCTTCAGAATCACCTCGGGAAAGATTCCATGCTGAAACAGGTAATCTGCCGTTCCCCGGGTGGCAGCAATCTGAAATCCCAGAGCTTCCAGTTCCTTTGCTATGGGAAGGATCGCGTTTCGATCGTTTTCATGGACGGTGATAAACACCTTCCCCTGAGTGGGAAGGACCGTGCCCGCGGAAAGTTCTGCCTTGGCAAAAGCCTCACCAAAGGTTTCCCCTAATCCGATGACTTCTCCGGTAGACTTCATCTCAGGGCCTAGAATGGGGTCCACGTCGCTCAACCGATCGAAGGAAAACATAGCCTCTTTCACAGCCCATCCGGTGATGCAGGTTCCCACACCTATTCCATTCTCCCGCACGAGTCCTTGCGTTTTAAGATCCATGCCACTCCAGATCTTTACCGCACTTTCCACCAAATTCACTCCGGAAGCCTTCGATATGAAGGGGACGGTTCTAGAAGCCCGCGGATTCACTTCCAGCACATACAAGAGCCCATCCTTTGCGGCAAACTGAATATTGAGAAACCCTTTTACCTGTATGGATCTAGCAATTCTTACCGTTGCCTCCATCATCTCCTGAAGAATTTCAGGTTCCGATTTATAGGGGGGAAACACGCAGGCCGAGTCTCCCGAATGAATTCCCGCAGCCTCGATGTGTTCCATGATTCCCCCAATATACACATTCTCCCCATCGGAAAGAGCGTCCACATCGTACTCGAAGGCATCCTCTAGAAATTGATCTACCAGGACTGGACGTTCTGCGGTGATCTGGGGATGACGATGGAGAAACTCTTTTAGCTCATCATCGGAGTACGCAATGAACATGCTTCTTCCTCCCAATACGTAGGAAGGACGGAGCAAAACAGGGTATCCGATCTGTTCTACTGCTCTCCAAATTTCCTCGGGATTGGATGCCATGGAGTTTCTAGGTTGCCGTAACCCTAACTGGTTCATTAGTTGAGCAAACAGCCCACGATCTTCTGCGGCATTGATGGAAGAAACGGAGGTTCCCACGACTTCGTACCCCTCTCGTTCCAGCGCCTCCGCCATGTTGAGTGGGGTCTGACCGCCCAATTGTACCACCACTTGCTTAGCTTGTTCCTTTTTCAGGATTTCCCGGACATCCTCCAACGTAAGGGGCTCCAGGTAGAGCCGATCGGATACATTGTAATCGGTGGAAACGGTCTCCGGATTGGAGTTCACCAGGATGGCTTTTCTGCCCATCGAACGAAAGGCAAAGGAAGCCAGGGTGCAACAGGTATCGAACTCTAACCCCTGTCCTATCCGGTTCGGACCACTACTCAGGATCACTATCGGATTTTCTAGAGGACTTCCTTCATCTATTTCTCCATGGGAGGAATAGAAGTAGGGAGTAGTTGCCTCGAACTCACCGGCGCAGGTGTCCACGAAATGGTAGGTCCTGTGTATACCTTCCTTTCTCCTTCTATCGAAGACCTCTTCTGCCGATAAACCCGTTAGTTTCCCTATTCTCCTATCGCTCAATCCAAAGGCCTTTGCCTTTCGAAGAAGATCCGGGGTAAGCCCTTTGCTAGACAGATGGAGTTCCAACTCGGCCTGCTCTAGCATCTCGTAGAGGAAAAATGGATCGTAGGCGGTTTTCTTCGCTAATTCGGGTAGTATGGATTCTCCTTCCTGTTTTAAGAGGGTGTAGGCGGCAAAGATTTTACGGGGGTGTAAGGTGTTCACCATCCGATCCAATTCTTCCCTACTCAGTGTTAATTCTTCCAGCCCTTCGAACCCAAACTCCGCTGCCCGAATCGCTTTGTTCAAAGCTTCCTGGAAGGTTCTTCCTATCGCAAGGGACTCTCCAACCGATTTCATCTGGGTTCCCAATTCTTTGTAACTTTCCGGAAATTTTTCCAATTCAAACCTGGGAACTTTCACGGCGCAGTAATCGAGGGCAGGTTCGAAACAGGAAGCAGTCTTTCCCGTGATCTCATTCACGATTTCATCTAAGGTGTACCCAACAGCTAATCGAGCCGAACACTTCGCGATGGGAAATCCCGTAGCCTTGCTGGCCAAAGCACTGGATCTAGACACTCTAGGGTTCATTTCGATGACAACCATTCGTCCCGTTTCCGGATGCAGGGCAAACTGGACATTGGAGCCCCCACAATCGATTCCCACTGCCCGGAGGATCTCGATGGCAGCGGATCTCATTTTTTGGTATTCCACGTCGGAGAGGGTCTGTACGGGGGCCACCGTAATACTATCTCCCGTATGCACTCCCATAGGGTCGATATTCTCGATGGAACATACGATGACGGCATTGTCCTTTCGATCCCTCATTACCTCCAGTTCGAATTCCTTCCATCCCAAGAGGGATTCCTCCACCAATGCCGTGCGAGAGGGACTCTCTAGAAGGGCTCGTTCGATCAAAGGCTCCAACTGTTCCGGTTCCCGAATGATACTTCCCCCCTTTCCTCCTAGGGTAAAGCTAGGACGTACAATAAGAGGAAACCCAAGTTCTCGAGCCGTTTCCCTCGCTTCCTCGATGCTTTGAACTAGCCGAGAACGGGGAGACTCCAAACCAATTTGAGTAATGAGTTCCTTGAAAAGTCCTCGATCTTCTGCTTTTTGAATAGCTTCAATGGAGGAACCAATCACCTCTACTCCATAGCGGTTCAACACTCCCGATTGGTACAGCTGAATACTGAGATTCAGCCCTGTCTGTCCACCCATCGTAGGAAGCAAGGCATCGGGTCGCTCTATGCGAATGATTTCTTCCAGATACCCTAACTCTAGAGGTTCAGGGTATACCACATCAGCCAGTCCCGGTGTCGTCATGACCGTCGCGGGATTCGGATTTACCAAGACCACCTGGTATCCTTCTTCCTTCAAGGCTAAAACTGCTTGGGTTCCCGAATAATCGAACTCGCACGCCTGGCCTATCACTATAGGACCCGAACCGATGAGCAGAATCTTCTTTATGTCTTTCCTAGCGGGCATCCTAGTCTCCTTATGTATGGTTCATGAACTCTTTGAAGATCCAGAGGGTATCCAGGGGTCCTGGATGGGCTTCGGGATGAAACTGCACGCATCGTACAGGTAGCTCCTCATGGTACAACCCCTCCACAGTGCCATCGTTGGCATTCTTCATCCATACGCGAACACCTGAAGGTAACCCTTGGGGATCCACCGCAAAACCATGGTTCTGTGAAGTGACGTACACCCTTCCATCCCGAAGATCAACCACAGGATGATTCACTCCATGATGTCCAAAAGGCATCTTGTAGGTTCGCCCCCCTAGGGCTAGCGCAATCAACTGGTGTCCAAGGCAGATCCCAAAGACAGGGACTTTTCCTATCAGCCGAGAACACAGTTCGATTTGAGGCCCCAATACTGCCGGATCTCCCGGTCCATTGGAGAAGAGAACCCCATGGGGTTTCAGGTTGAGGACTTCCCCAAGGCTAACGCTGGAGGGAAGAATGGAAACGCGTACCCCTAGGGTTACCAGTTGATTCACTATTCCTGCTTTCGTTCCACAGTCAATGAGAACCATGTGTTTCTTCCCCTCTCTGTGAACCGAGGTAGCCTTTGCGGTCCCTACCTCTCCGATGAGGTTTCTTCCTTCCATAGGAGGAAAGGCTCTTAAAAAAGCTACTACTTCCTTCAATTGGGACCGGGAGAGTTCCCTTTTCCCTTTGGGGATTCTTACGATCACACCCGTGGGTGTTCCTCGATCCCTCAAATGTAAGGTCAACCGTCGAGTATCGACACCCGTTATTCCCGGAACTTGCTGATCCTGGAGAAACTGATCCAAGGAGATCCTGCCCGGAGGGATAGGCCCCCTATAGAGATGTTTCACCACGAATCCTGTGGCCTTCACCGCTTTTCTTGAGACTCCTTTTTCGGACCCCCCTTCATTCCATCGCGGATCCGATCCATAATTCCCAATAAGCGGGTACGTCATCACCACAATCTGTCCTGCATAGGAAGGATCAGTTAGGATCTCATGATAACCGCACATCCCTGTGTTGAACACAACTTCCCCCGTCCCAAGGGAATGATCCAGAGTCAATTCTTCGGGGAATAAGGCCGAATGCCCAAAGGATTCTCCATAGAACACTTCGCCATCGGCCAGCACAAGGGCCGCTTGATCTGCCACTGCTTCCTCCTGATTAAATATACAGATTGACTGTATATTTATACATTACTGTTCAAAAAAAAACCGGCTTTTCGCCGGCTTGATAGTCCCTAGGGGAATCGAACCCCTATTTGAAGAATGAGAATCTCCTGTCCTGACCGTTAGACGAAGGGACCTTTTAGCTCTTCCCGGGGAGGACTCGAACCCCCACAAACAGATCCAGAGTCTGTGGTGCTACCATTACACTACCGGGAAAGGCTTTCAAACCGCAATAAAATTACCTATAAACCATCGGTTTGTCAAGAACTCAAGGGTTGGATGGTCCAGCAGGAACGCTGGGAATCGAAGGAGAGCCGAGAGGCAGGAATCTCGAGGATTCTTCCATCCTCTCCTAAAAACTTGATCAAGCCTAGGAGAACGTTCACCTCTACTACCTTGAAAACGGTACCTTCATAAGAGATTCTCGTACCCTCGGAAGGTAGTTTCTTTCGTTCTTCTTGGTACAAGCTGTACTCATAAGCAAGGCAACAGAGCAGCCTGCCACAAGGTCCGGATATTTTCACAGAGTTTAGGGACATGTTCTGTACTTTGGCCATCTTTATGGATACGGGATTCAACTTGTCCGTGATAGAATGGCAACAGAGTAACCTGCCACAGACACCGATTCCGCCAATTACCCTTGCCTCGTCCCTAACACCTATCTGTCTCAATTCGATTCGCATCTTGAAATGCGATACCAAATCTTTCACTAAATCCCTAAAATCTACCCGTGCATCGGCAGTGAAAAAGAAAAGAATCTTGGGTTCATCCATCATGTAATGAGCTGAGACGAGTTTCATATCCAGATGGTGTTGCAGGATCTTTTCCCTACAGATTCGAAAGGCTTCTTCTTCCTTCTTCTTGTTTTCTTCAAAGCGGCGGATGTCATCGTCCGTGGCTCTACGAACTACCTCAAACACCATCGGCTTACTTCCGTCGGTTTCTCTGAGGTGGTACTCTTTCACTATGCCGAGCATCTCCGCTAGATCCTTGCCGTACCGGGTGTCTACCACAAGATACTCGCCCGGAGAATACTCCTCGTTCTTGGGATCACAAAGTTCAGTTTCACTGGAATGAAGGATCTTGACCAGAAATAAGGCCCTATCTAACTGAACTGTTATTACATTGCCCTCTTCCTCAGGGGCATTGTCTAGTATTTCATCTGTCATATATACAGTCTCCTGCGTTTGTATCTACGGAACTCTACTGAAGAAGATCTACTAAAGCCCCATAGATTTCGTCCACCCGTTTTAAAATATCCAGCTGCTCTCTCTGTCCCTGCATTACTTCCGCGGCTAGCCGCTCCAATTTTTCATCGATCACTCGTATCTGAGTGTATTTCTTTCGATTCAGGATTCCTTTGGAGGAACTCTTTTCATCGATCCGGTAGCATCCTTTTACGATGAGACGAAGAAAAGCACGAACCGCTTCCTTGTACTCCATCACACCCGAAAGGGTGGGATCGTTCTTCAATCGTTCCCCCACCTGATGCACCTGATCAAGGGCTTTTTCCAGGTGAGCGTACAATTCTTCCGAACTGAGATAAGCTTGACCGATTTCCTCTGTTCTCTCCCCCTCTTCTGTTTCTTTAGATAGAAAAGACAAGAACCGATTCGTTTTGATGCGCTTTGTCTCTTTCTTTTCTACGGGTTTCTGGGGTACCAGAAAGAACCCCCCTGGAAAATCGATGCGCTCCATGCCTACAAAGCGGTGCAATGGATTGAGGCGGTTTGTACCGGTTCTTCCCGTCCTCGTATCCATCTCTGGAAAATCGATCCATTCCGTTTTGAAGGGAATTGGGAAGTTTCCTTCCCTGCCCCGGTAATATGGAGCTCCCCCTGGAGCAGGACCCCTTCCTCGGCGATTAGTCGGGGAGCTTGGATTTGTCCTATCACTACAGCAGAGGATAGAATTACTACCTTTTCGGTAGAAACGATGCTACCACTAACGATTCCCCCAATTACAATGGAGGAAGCTTGAATGGTACATTCAGCTCTTCCCGTACGTCCAATGAACACCTTGCCCTTCGTCTTAATGGATCCTACAAAATCTCCATCGATCCTGAAAATTCCATTGACGGTAACATCCCCCTTGAAGGAAGTACCTTCTCCCACAAGAGAATTGAAAAGGGTGTGCTCCTCAACTGTAACACCTACCGCTTTCTGGGGCATTTGTTATCCCTATTCCGCATCCTGGTTAGCAGCAGAAATATTGAGGTACTTTTCTGGATCTACCACTTCTGCACCAATCCTTACCTCGTAATGTAAATGGGGACCCGTAGAAAGACCTGTATTCCCCATCGTTCCAATCACCTGTCCCTGGGTCACGTCCTGGCCTCGACTTACCAGAATTCGTTGTAGATGAGCGTACCGGGTATAGAATCCATACTTATGTCGGATAATGACGTAATTACCAAATCCTAGGGGTTCATAATCGATGGAAACCACCTTACCTCGGGCTGTAGATACTACCGGAATATTGTATCCAAATGCGATATCGATTCCCTTATGGAGGTACCACTGTCCTGTAAAGGGATGAATCGCGGGTCCGAACCGTTGGGTAATACGACCCCTTACCCCCTTCACTGGCCATAGGGTAGGAATGTCAAGTAAAAGGTCCTTCTGATTGGATAATAGGTCCTTCAGTTCCTTCAGGGGATCGATGGAAGACTCCAATACAGAGCGTATCGTCTTTATCTGATTAATTTCACGCAACGAGGCATCATCTGCCCCATTCATGGAGAGGAACGAGGACAGATCCCCCCTTTGAATATCGGGACTTGTCTGTTTGGGAAGACTAATCCCTAGAGTTTCCAGGGTAGTTGTCAAACTACCTTGGAATTTTCTTGCCACCCGTTGAAGCTCCGCTACTTCTTCCCTTACTAGTTCCAAGTTCGCTTGGGCAGCTTGCAGCTTCTGGGTACGGCTAGTCAATACTTGTTCCGTACTAGTATACTTGGTGGAAATAGTAAAGAAGCCAATTCCCATTCCACAGATCAACAATACGACGAGTAACAGGGTGAACACGTTTATTTGAAAATTAAAAATCTTTCGTTCCGAATGGGGAATCAGCATCACAGTAAACTTGTGCTTCCCTATCCGTATGAGGGTGGCAACCCCACCTTGGACCCCCCTCCAAAACCAGAGCAATCCGCTCAAGATCCGAGAAAAGAATCGGTTTTCCAATTTCTTGTATCGATATGCAGGAGACAATTCAGGCCCTCATCCTTCCCAGTTTTAAGACGTGCCCACAAATAACTTACCATGGTACAAGAAGTTTGTCAATTTCATATTGACGATTGCCCAGTGTCATGGTATGTTCTATCCGAGCTGATCTTTTTCTAGATCTCAAACCATACAATTTCAAGGATAGGACATGCATTTATTTGACTCGCACGCACACATAGGTTTAATTACAGAAGATCCGATCGAACAGCTCATCATTGTCCAGGAAGCTCGAAAAGAATCGGTAGATGGCATTGTCAGCATCTGTAACAACCTACTCGATTTCTTTCAGGTGTATGAAAACCTGAAAACCGCACCCCACGTCTACTTCAGCATTGGGGTAGCCCCTTCTGAAGTGGCCAATCTTCCCAGGGATTGGACCCAAAAAATAGAAACAGGAGCTAAGCTTCCCCGCGTGGTTGCCCTTGGGGAAATAGGCCTAGACTACTATAGAAAATTCGGCAATAAAGATAGCCAGATTGAGCTTTTTGTTCGTCAATTAGAACTTGCGGAACGGTTGAACCTCCCCGTGATCATTCATAATCGTGAGGCGGGATCCGATGTACTAGAAATCCTTAAAGAAAAACTTCCTAGGAGAGGGGGGGTATTACACTGTTATTCTGAAGATTGGAATTACGCCAAACAGGCCCTTGATCTGAATCTTTACATCTCCTTTGCGGGGAATGTAACCTATCGAAACGCCCGGAACCTCCACGATACGGCAAAAAAAATGCCTTTGGATCGGATGTTGATTGAATCGGAGAGCCCTTTTATGGTTCCCTCCATCTATCGGGGCAAACGGAACAAACCGGCCTACCTGAAACACACGGCGCAATTTATTGCAGAACTCCGAAACGAAGATCTAGAAGTAGTTACCGAAACGATCTTCCAGAACTCTCTTCGTTTCTTTCAGGTGAATGTCTAGTATAGGTTCCCTTTACCATCCAGTTACGATTGGCAATGTAAGAATTCCTGGGAATCTATTTCTCGCACCGATGGCAGGCTACACGGATGTTGCTTTCCGTACCATCGCTGTTAGGGAAGGAGCCGATTGCACCTATACGGAACTGATATCTGCGGACGGGGTACTACGGGGTAGCAAGAATACAGTCTCCTTGCTCAGTCGGTCTCCTGAAGAAACTTACTGGGGGGTGCAAATCTTCACTTCTTCCCCCTATGCGGCAGGCAAAGCAGTGGAGAAAATCCTATCTCTAGTCACCCCAACCCTGTTCGACCTTAACTGTGGGTGTCCGGTGCCAAAGGTTGTCCAACACGGAGGGGGAGCCGCTTTACTGAAGGATCCTTCCCTAATATACCTAATCGTGAAAACTATGAACGAGGCCACATCCCTACCCATTACAGTAAAGATTCGTTCTGGCTGGGATGCGGAGTCCATCAATTACCTGGAAACAGCCGATGCGGCCTTTCAAGGTGGTGCTTCGATGGTTTGTCTTCATCCTCGGACTCGCACCCAGGGATACGGTGGAAAATCCGATTGGAACCATCTTGCCAATCTCAAAACCTCCCTTTCCATACCCGTGTTCGGTTCAGGAGACCTTTTTACACCCCAAGATGTGATCCGGATGCTGGAAACTACCCGCTGTGATGGGGTGATGATCGCCAGAGGTGCGGTAGGGAACCCTTTCATCTTTACTCAGGTAAAGTCTCTCATGCAAGGAACTCCTCCCCGTAACATTCCGAAAGAGAAACGATTGGCAGTTGCCCTACTGCACCTCGACCTGGCTATTTCCTCATTGGGAGAACCGTTGGCATGCCGTGAGATGCGAAAACATTTCTGTGCGTATGTGAAAGGCATAGAGGGCTCGGCAGCGTTTCGAAATAAGATCGTCCACGCGGAAACTCGGGAACAGTATTACCGGTTGGTAGAAGAGTTCACCCAATCTCACTCATCTTGACCTTCTTTTCCCGTGAATGGTATACAGACTTGTGAGTGACCTAGAGGAAAAGATCGGACATTACTGTGGGGTAGTGGGGCTCTTTTCCCAGGAAGAAACAAATATCCCCGAAACTCTCTTCTTTCCCCTTTTCAGTCTCCAACACCGTGGGCAGGAAAGTTGTGGAATCGCGTACAAGAAGGGAAAAGACATCGTGGCTTATAAAGATCTAGGGATGGTGTCCACGGTCTTGAGTAAATACCTGAAAGAGAGGAAATTTTCCAAAATCGGTATCGGGCATGTCCGCTACTCTACCCAGGGTGGGAACAGGATCGAGAATGTGCAGCCTCTGGTAGTGAATTGCAACAAGGGTGCCATTGCTTTAGCCCATAATGGGAACATCCTCAATTCGGCTAAATTAAAGGAAGAGCTCTTCCAGGAAGGATCGATCTTCCAAACCACTTCAGACACAGAGCTGATCCTCCACCTCCTTTCCCGCACTCCCGAAAAACACTTTCTCACAGCCCTTATCACCACCCTTCATCGTCTAGAGGGAGCTTATTCCATTGTCATGATCTGGAATGATTCCCTCATTGGGATTCGGGATCCCATGGGATTCCGCCCTCTGTATATAGGCAGGAAAGGGCCCTTATACGTATTGGCCTCCGAGACTTGCGCACTCGACATCCTTCGGGTAGAAGAGTATCGATCGGTGAAACCCGGTGAATTGATCCTAATCCAGGATGGAGGGATGGAGAGTATTCAGTTTGCCACCCCTACCCTTAAAAGGCAGTGCATCTTCGAACTGATCTATTTTTCGCGACCCGACTCCTTCGTGTTCGATGTGTCCGTTCATCAAGCTCGGAAAAAAATGGGAGCTGCTCTAGCCAGACAGGATATGGGTTCCCCCCATTTCTCGGCTGACATCGTGGTGCCTGTACCCGACTCCGGCACCAGCGCGGCCCTAGGGTACGCGGAAGAGTCAAAAATACCTTTCGAGTTGGGGTTGGCTCGGAACCATTACACGGGAAGGTCCTTCATCATGCCAACCACCAATGAACGGGAGCTGGTAGTACGGATGAAACTCCACCCTATTCGGGAAGCGCTTCTTGGAAAACGAGTCATCTTAGTGGACGATTCCCTCGTTCGGGGGACCACGAGCACGATCCTGGTGCGCATGATCCGTGAAGCGGGGGCTAAAGAAGTTCATCTCCGTCTTTCTTCGCCTGAACTCAGATGGCCCTGTTTCTTTGGCATCGACATTCCCACCCGTAAAGAACTGATCAGTAACCATCACACACCCGTAGAAATTGCGTCCCTCATAGGGGCTGATTCGGTTCGTTTCTTGGAGATTTCTAATCTGAAGGACTGTGTGGCAGATTCTTCCTCCTACTGCTATGCGTGCTTCAATGGAGAGTATCCGTATCCCATCGAGAAAGAGAGGTTAGAGGATGGATTATCGAACTGCAGGTGTTGATATCGACAAAGGGGATCGTTTCGCTCGATTCATCGCCTCCTTACGATCCCCTGCCGTTAGCTCCTCCATTGGAGGCTTTTCCGGAGGAATCCCCCTTGACGTGAGGGGATACAAACAACCCCTTCTGCTTTCCACCACCGACGGGGTAGGCACGAAGCTCCTGGTAGCGAAACGACTGCAAAAGTATGACACCATAGGAATCGATCTAGTAGCGATGAACGTGAACGATCTGGCCGTGTGCGGAGCCCAACCGTTGACCTTTTTGGATTACATAGCTTGTGGTCACCTAAATGAAGGGATTTTACAGGATGTCATACGGGGAATCGTTTCCGGCTGTGAGCAGGCAGGATGCACGTTGGTAGGGGGAGAAACGGCTGAAATGCCCGATCTCTATGAAGAGAACGATATCGATCTAGCGGGATTCTGCGTGGGGCTAGTAGAAAAAGAGGAGGCCCTCCCTAAGCTGTCCCGTATGCAAGAGGGAGATCTGATCTATGCCCTTCCCTCTTCGGGAATTCATTCCAACGGTCTTTCCCTTGCCCGTAAAGTGCTGGCTAATGCCCCAGAGAACCTTTGGGAAGAGCTTCTAACTCCCACCCGGATCTATGTTTCCGAACTCATGCTTTTTACAAGAGCGGGTGTTCTTCTTGGGGCTGCCCACATAACGGGAGGGGGGTTGGAAGGAAACGTTGTACGCGTGGTCCCAAACACCTTGCGTCCCCGTTTCTCGTGGGACTGGTCGGTACCTTCCATCTTTCATACCCTTCAACAGGAGGGGAAGATCCTGCCCGAAGAGATGCGGCGGGTATTCAATATGGGAATCGGAATTGCCATGATCATTCCCCGGACGGAAGAAAAGCGGTTCCTCGAACTCGCCCAGACAAATAGAATAAAAACCTTTAAAATCGGAGAATTGGTCCGTGGCTAGAGTGACCGTGTTTGCTTCTGGAAATGGTTCGAACTTTGAAGCCATCGTGAAAGCCTTACAGGGTACATCACACCGGGTGGTGTGCCTTATTTCGGACAATGAGAAAGCGTACGCTCTGGATCGGGCAAGGAGACTTCAGGTTCCCTATCATGTGTTCCCTTTCCGTACAAAAACAGAACGGAGAGATTCAGAGGAGAAAATATTGAATCTGCTACGATCTTACGGCACAGATTTCATTGCCCTCGCCGGTTTCATGAAACTCCTATCGCCCCTTTTAATCGACGCGTACCCCAATAGAATTGTTAACATTCACCCTTCCTTACTCCCCAAATACCCGGGGACTCAGGGAATCCGAGACAGCTATCTTTCGGGAGATAGAGAGTTAGGAATTACCATCCATTATGTGGATTATGGACTGGATACCGGGCCTATCATTGCTCAACGATCCTTCCACCGCATTGGAACCGAAACGATAGAAGAGATCGAGGAAAAAATTCATGCCCTGGAACACGAAGTTTACCCAAAAGTATTGATAGATCTTTTGGATGCATTAGAACAGAACAAGTAAGAGGAGATCCTTTGTGCGAGTCTTGATTCTTGGAAACGGAGCGAGAGAGCATGCCTTGACATGGAAGTTCTCAAAAAGTAAGCGAATTTCGGCCCTGTTCGTGGCACCCGGGAATGCAGGCACAGGGGAAATTGCAACGAATCTCCCCGATGTTCGTCCCACATCGGCGGAAGAAGTAATTCAGGCTTGTCGTACTCAACGGGTAGATCTAGTGTTCGTCGGACCAGAAGACCCCCTTGCAGTTGGAGTCGTCGATGCCTTACAAAAGGAAAAGATACCTGTTATCGGGCCCTCCGCAAAATCGGCCCAGTTGGAGGCCTCGAAAGCGTTTGCGAAATCTTTCATGATGCGGAACAATGTCCCCACTGCCGAACATTGGACCTTCACCTCCTATCCGGATTTGGAACGATTCCTCAAGTCCACCACCAAGCGGGTCGTATTGAAGAAAAGCGGTCTAGCGGCAGGGAAAGGAGTGGTGGAATCCGGAGACCTGAAAGAACTCCTTCAATTTGCCCGTCGAACTCTCCAGGAAGATCAACTAGTGGTGGAAGAGTTTCTCGAGGGTTTCGAAACCTCTATCTTTGTGCTTTGTGATGGGTCCTCTTATCGCATCCTACCTCCCTGCATGGACTACAAGAAGGCGTACGATGGAAACAAAGGTCCCAACACAGGCGGTATGGGAAGTATCTGCCCTGTTCCTTCGGTGACCGCTTCACTCATGAATCGTATTCAAACCGAAGTGGTAAACCCCACAATGGAGGGGTTGGGAAAAGAAGGGCTTACCTATAAAGGCGTACTCTACTTAGGCCTTATGATTACCAAAGAGGGACCCAAGGTACTGGAGTATAACGTACGCTTTGGGGATCCAGAGACACAGGTCCTCCTTCCCCTGCTTTCCAACGATATGGGGAACCTGGCAGAGGCGGTCGTTACTGGTTCTTTGCCCCAACTACCCTTCGATCCACCGGACAAGACCGCTGTCGGGGTGGTGATTGCAGCTCCTGGTTACCCAGGCACGTATCCTAAAGGGTTATCCGTGGATCTCGACATTCCTAAAGGAACTGATTGTACTCTAATCTTCCATGCAGCTACCCAGAGAGACACAAAGGGGAATTTGCAGACCAATGGGGGAAGATGTTTCACCGTCGTGGGGCTCGGGAAAGATATTTTCGAAGCTTCCGCGAAAGCGTACGAGATAGTTCCCAGAGTTCGGTTCGAAGGAGCGTGGTACCGAAAAGACATTGGAAAGTTATTGCCTCATCCCTTTTAACGCTGAGAATCCTTGCTGTCTTCGAATTTCGTACAGAAGAATCCCCGTAGCGACCGACACATTGAAGGATCCTACATGCCCTCCCATTGGAATCTTCACCAGGAAGTCACATGCCTCTCTAACTAGTCTACCCAACCCTTTATCCTCACTCCCCATTACGAGTACAGTTTTCCGATTCAAATCCACACTCGTTACAGGTGTTCCCCCCATGTCTGCTCCATAGATCCAGTACCCTGCTTCCTTTAGGTACGATAGAACCCGCACGATGTTGGGAACTTCTATAAGGGGAACATACGCACTGGCTCCCGAAGATGTCCGGTCCACTCCATTCGACTCGTGAGCTGACCGTCGTTTGGGAATCAATACTCCATCTATCCCAAATAAATCGGCCGATCGCAGGATGGCTCCTATATTCTGAACATCCGTAATTCCATCCAATACAACGAGGCAAGATTTGTCACCTGCTTGGGTAACAATGTCCTCTAAAGAAAGGCTTTCCAATTTCTCTGTGGGAATTTTCAGTACAGCGCCCTTTGCATGTTCCACTCCCGGAAACCGGAAAGGAAAATCCGTCTCGCACCATTGGACGGGAATGCCCTTTCTATGGGCTTTCGCTTCCAACGCTTGTATCCGGGAGGTTTTTCGA
>CAKZQO010000011.1 GCA_937140905.1 uncultured Spirochaeta sp. | reverse complement strand
CCATATTCGAATCTCTGCGTTCTTCGATGCCCTTCCTACCCCTCTTAAGCGAGTAGTCTGGATGGCGCACCAGATTCTTATCCTGGTATTCGCTTTCGTTCTTGGCTGGCTGGGGTATCGAATGGTGTTGAAGAATCTGGATGTGCCCACGGTTACCCTGTTCTTCACCTATTCGGTGGTGTATCTAGCTGTCCCCATAAGTTCCCTCTTAATCGTATTCCAGACGATCTATGATCTGATGCGTCATCGAAAGGAAGGAGAGAAAGCGGCATGACGTTGATCTTTATCCTCTGGCTTTTCATGATGCTTCTGGGAGTTCCCCTATTTGTGAGTCTCGGAATCGCTTCTCTCCTGCATTTACTCACCTCCAACCTGAACCTTCTAACCCTACCCCAACGGATCACCAACGCGGCCAATTCCTTTCCATTGCTAGCGGCGCCGTTCTTTATCCTCATGGGAAACATCATGAACACCTCGGGCGTTACCCGCCGGATCTTCAACTTTGCCAATGCGCTGGTAGGATGGCTTCGGGGAGGGCTGGGGCACGCGAACATCGTGGCTAGCATGATCTTCGCGGGCATGTCAGGATCCGCGGTAGCGGATGCGGGGGGACTAGGAACGATTGAAATCGAGGCGATGAAGGAGCGCGGGTACGACATCGACTTCTCGGCAGCGGTTACCGCAGCATCCGCTACGGTAGGGCCCATCATTCCCCCGAGTCTTCCCATGATCATCTATGGCGTGCTAGCGGATACCTCGGTGGGGAAACTCTTCATTGGAGGGGTGATCCCAGGGCTCCTCATGGGCTTGTCCATGATGGTACTGGTAGCTTTAATGGCTCGGAAACGGAGCTACCCCAAAGAACCGTTTCCAACCGTAACATCCTTGTGGAAAGCGTTTCGGGAAGCTTTTTGGGCTCTATTGGCACCGGTAATCCTATTTGGAGGGATCGTGTCGGGGGTGTTTACCCCCACGGAAGCAGCGGTAGTGGCTGCTTTCTACGCGCTTGTCCTGGGGTTGTTCATCTACAAGGAATTCCAGCTTCGACAGCTGCCCCGGTTGATCCTGATGACGATGGAAACCAACGGCGTAGTCCTTGCCCTTGTGATGACGGCGGTTCTGTTTGGGTGGAATCTTTCCGTCGCCGATGTCCCGCAGACCTTAGGCCGGGCTCTTCTCTATGTTTCTTCCAACCCCATCGTAGTGCTATTGATCATCAACCTATTTCTCCTGGTCGTCGGATGCTTCATGGAGGCTATTGCGGCCATGATGATTCTCATCCCCATCCTGCTACCCGTGGCGATCAAGCTCCAGATCGATCCTATCCAGTTCGGACTGATCATCGTGCTGAACTTGATGATCGGAACCATTACCCCTCCGGTAGGGATCGTCCTGTTCGTCACGGCCAACGTGGCGAAGATCTCTTTTGAACGGGTCACCAAAGCAACCCTCCCGTTTCTTGTTCCCTTGCTGATCGTGTTGTTATTGGTTACTCTGGTTCCACCTATCACTACTTGGCTCCCTGCCTTAGTGATGGGAAAGTAGCTACGTAGGAGAGAGCTTCATGGTCAATTCAGTGTTACGGGCTTTTGCCATTCTCACCCTCCTTGGAAAGAAAGGGAGGATGACCCTATCCCAGCTCTGCAGGGAACTAAGAATTCCGAAGAGTACCGCTTTCTCTATCCTGGAAACCCTTGAGAAGGAACAAGCGGTAGCTAGAGAGGAAGAAACCGGAATGTACTCATTGGGGATCCGGCTGCTGGAGTTAGGGCAGGAGGCGCAGCAAAACTTCGAACTGCGGAAGGTAGCTAGCCCTGTGTTGCAGCAGTTAAACCGTGAGATCGATGAGACGGTCCATCTAACCGTATTGGACAAAGACGTGGTTCTCTATGTCGACTGCTATGAATCCTCCAAGCGATTACGTACCTACTCGGTGATCGGAGTTCGGGCTCCGCTATACTGCACAGCCGTGGGGAAAGCCATTCTGGCCTTTTTAGATCAGGATGAACAGAGCCGGATCATCCAACGAATGCAGTTCCAGCAGTTCACTCCCAACACGATCACGAATCGGGAAGCATTGCTCAAGAACCTCGATGAGGTGCGAAGGAAAGGTTATTCAGTGGATGATATCGAACATGAGGAAGGGGTCCGTTGCGTGGGAGCCCCAATCTACAACAACAAGGGCAGAGTGTGTGCTTCCCTTTCCATCTCTGGTCCCGCTTCTCGAATTACCTCGGAGAGAATCGAATTCTTCGCTCAAAAAGTTCTAGAAGCGGCGCAAGAAATATCCCGCCGCTTAGGGTATCGGAAGGGATAGGAACTCCTCTGTTTGAAGAGTTTATTCAGATGAGCTGTTTTACCACTTCCTTTCCATATTGCCGGGCACGGTCGAGGATTTTGTCGTCCGGTTCCCAGAGAGACTTAAACCCTTCGTGCACTACCTCGAATCCAGAGGCCCGCAGTTGATCGTTTAGGATCTTCACGCTTTCTCCGCTCCATCCGTAGCATCCGAAGGAGGCGGCTTTTTTCTTTTTCATTCCGAGGCCTTTCACTTCCTCGAAGAAGGCGGCTATAGAGGTAAGTATCCCCCGGTTAATAGTTGGCGATCCGGCAAGGATTCCTTTGGATCGGAACACCTCGGCAATCACGTCGTTCTTGTCAGTTTTAGATAGATTGTATAACTTGACTTCGGTTTGGGGAGCTGTTTCCCGTACGCCTTCCGCGATCGCTTCTGCCAGTTGTCGAGTTCCCTCCCACATCGTGTCGTAAACAATCGTAATCCGGTCTTCCTGATAGTCTTTGGCCCATTCCAGGTACTTTTCCACGATCTGAGAAGGATTTTCCCTCCAGATAACCCCATGGCTAGGACAAATCATAGATACTGGCAGGTTGAAGGAAAGGACCTCCTCAATTTTTTTTGCAACCAGGGGACTGAAAGGAGTCAGGATATTTGCGTAGTACTTCAACGCTTCGGTAAAAAGTTCATTCTGATCCACGCGGTCGTTGAATAGGAACTCACTGGCGTAGTGCTGGCCAAAAGCATCGTTACTGAAAAGGATGTTATCACCTGTCAGGTAGCACATCATACTGTCTGGCCAGTGAAGCATGGGGGCTTCGATAAAGATTAGTTCCTTTTTCCCTAATTTCAGTTTGTCCCCCGTTTTCACGATTTGAAAATTCCAATCCTTATGGTAATGCCCTGTTAGAGATTTGACTCCGTTCGCCGTGCAGTAGATGGGAGTATTGGGGATCCGTTCCATCAGGGCGGGAAGGGCTCCCGAGTGATCGATTTCCCCGTGGTTGGCCACAATCCCGTCGATCTCAGAGAGGTCAATGAATCGGCTTAATCTGTCTAAGAACTCTTCTGCAAAGGGCTTCCATACCGTATCGATCAGTACGGTTTTCGTATCCCGTACAAGATACGCGTTGTAACTAGAGCCTCTATGGGTAGAGTACTCATCCCCGTGGAACTTCCGAAGTTCCCAATCGATTTTTCCAACCCAACTTACAGAATCGGTAATCTTAACCATTCTGCACCTCCTACATAGAATCTACCATAATCTTACTACCTTCAAAGCAGGGCGAGCGGTAACAAATGGTACGGTTCCCAGTGGTTCCACCGGCGAATTTTAGACGGATCCGTTTGTGACTATGTTGGTGTTGACAAACGATTATACGCACGGTATACTGTTTCTATATTAGAAAATTGTTCAGTATTATGAACAGAAGGAGGCAAATATGATTAAGAAAGGTTTAGCTATGTTGGCTTTTCTATGCCTAGTGGGTTCTTTGGCGTTTGCCGCGGGTGCCAAGGAAGCACCAAAGGCGAAGCAGGTTAAACTCGCTTTCTCTTCGGTGAGCGTTCCCAACGATGCTCACACGAAGGCAATGTATGTGTTCAAAGAAAACATCGAAAAGTTAACCAACGGCCAGATCACGGTGGATGTGTACCACTCGGGACAGCTGTTTACCCAGGAAGCTCAAAACCCAGCCCTCCAGAAAGGAACCCTTGATATGGCCTACGTAGATCCTAACTGGCTTACCGACTGGGTTCCCTACATGTCCATGTTTGCCGCGCCCTACGTGTTTAAAAGTTATGAACACATGACAAAGACCTTCAATAGTGACTTCGGGAAGCAGATCTTCGAGGATGTTGCGAAGAAAGCGAGCATTCGTCCGTTGGGAGCTTTCTACCTGGGGACCCGACAGTTGAACCTACGGGACATCGGGCGAGAAGTTCGGACTCCTGCGGACATGAAAGGGGTAAAACTCCGGATGCCCAACTCTCCTTCTTGGCTCCTGATGGGTCGAGCCCTTGGTGCGAATCCGACTCCTCTTTCGTTTACCGAGGTGTACATGGGACTGAAGACAGGTACCATCGACGGTCAGGATAACCCCTTGCCCACCAACAAGAATGCCAAGTTTTATGAGGTAACGAAGTACATCGTTCTAACGGATCATTACATCAACCCCTTGTTCCCGGCCATCAATGAAGCCAAGTGGCAGTCCCTGGGGCAGGACCTGCAGGCAAAGATGTACCAGGCCATAGAGGAAGCCCGGAAAGTGTGCGATAAGACCAATCTGGACGCCGAAAAAGAGCTAGTGGATTTCTTCAAGAGTCAAGGGATGACAGTGATCGTTCCAGACAAAGAAGCCTTCATCAAGTTCGCTCGCGAAGTAGTGATGGGGGATAAAGAAGCGACAAAGAACTGGGACATGAATCTGTTCCAGAAGATCCAGGATCTGGCAAAGTAGTGGATTCTTTATCCTGAGCCTTGTCGAACGGTCTCAATGGCTAATGGAAAAGGGCCCCCGCATGCGGTGCGGGGGTTTTCTATAACATGAATGGTAGGAAAGGAATAGGTATAAGAGGCAGGGAATTCCTATGAAAGAACAGCCGATCATTTCGCGCGTATTGAAAAAATTATTGGATTTCATGGAAATTTGGATTCCCGTAGTAACCTTTGCCCTAATGTTTCTTGTGTTCGTGGTTGCCATCTTCTTCCGGTATGTGTTGAACCATCCTCTTACCTGGCCGTACGAACTTTCCATCATCCTGTTTATCTGGACGATCCTGTTTGGCGCCGGGTACGCGAAACGGGAGGATTCCCATGTGGTGTTCAGTGTGGTGTATGATCGGATGTCCCCCCCAACGCAACGGGCCTCTCGGATTGTGGCGGAATTGATCGTCCTCTTTGCCTTTATCATTGGGTTTCAGGCTTCTACCAGCTATATCCTGTTCTGGAAGACCCTAAAGACACCGGCGTTACGGATTTCTTTCGATATCGTGTTCTTTCCTTACATCGTGTTCATGCTACTGATGATTGGTAGATCTGCCTATAATCTATTCTTCGATATTCGATCCATCCTCCGAAAGGGGGTACGGGAATGAGCTTTCCGCTTTTCGTATTCATTGTTTTTTTCATCGCGATTTTTATTTTTCGGATCCCCATTTCCCTTGGCATGATAGCGGCTTCCATTTTCTATGTATGGGCCAAAGGATTGGATTTGGGGATGGTAGCCGAGAAGATCCTCTCTAACCTCTACGCGAAGGACATCCTACTGGCAGTTCCTCTCTTCATTTTCACTGCTAATGTGATGAACACGAGCAAGGTGACGAACTTGATCTTCGAGTTCGCCAATACCCTTGTAGGAAGATGGCGAGGGGGAATGGGACATGTAAACGTACTGGCTTCCCTCATTTTTTCTGGAATGACAGGATCTGCGGTAGCGGACGCTTCAGGTCTGGGAGTCATGGAGATCCAAGCGATGCGGGAAGCGGGGTACGACGATGATTTCAGTTGCGCTATCACGGCCGCTTCTGCCACGATAGGCCCCATCTTTCCTCCCAGTATCCCCATGGTGTTCTACGCGATGCTTTCCGGAACCTCCATCGGTAGCCTCTTCATGGCGGGCATGACTCCTGGAGTGATCATGGCTATCGCCCTGATGCTCTATATAGCTGCTATAGCAGGGAAGAGAAAGTATCCCTATGGTCCCAAGTACACGAGGAAGCAGTTTCTGTTGAACACCTTTAAAGCTATCCCCGCCCTCCTCACTCCAGTGATCCTCCTCATCGGAATCTACACGGGAATCGTAACTCCCACAGAGGCGGGCGCTTTGGCCGCCTTCTATGGGATCCTCATATCTGTAACCATCTATCGCTCCTTGGGACCAAAGGACATGGTGAAGGTGTTGGTGGATACGGTAAAAGCCACCGGAAGTCTTTCTCTTATCGTAGGGGCAGCGTATGCGGTAGCCTATGTGGTGGCGGTAGAGCACATCGCTGATATGGTAGCTGGCCTGATCCTATCCTTTACCCAGAACAAGTATGTGCTCCTGCTAGTGATCAATATCCTGTTCTTCATCTTAGGAATGTTCATCGATACCTCCACTATTACCCTCGTGTTTATTCCCATGGTTCTGCCTCTAGCTCAACAGTTGGGAATAGACCTTGTGCACCTTGGAGTAGTGATCGTGCTGAACATGATGATCGGACTTCTAACCCCTCCCTTTGGGGTTCTTCTTTTCATTACTTCTGGGATTTCTGGCACTCCCTTGCGGGGAATCATCCGGGAAACCTGGCCCATGATCGGAGTGCTCGTAGCGGTGCTGATCCTGATTACCTACGTGCCTGAAGTCGCTCTTTGGGTACCCCATACCTTTTTTAAATAGGGAGAGCCTTTGGCGAGAAGTAGGAATGTCAGAAAACGATTCTTAAGGAGTAACACGAAAATGGCAAGCAAGAAGCGTCTCGGGGGAGTAATTCCCGCTCTACTGATTCCTTTCAAAGAGGATGGATCCGTCGACCATGCGTTACTGGAAAAACAGGTGGAATACCTCGTTTCCAAGGGAGTGCAGGGCATTTTCATCAACGGCTCCACAGGGGAAAGTGCCTATGTGTCCACCGAGGAGAAAGCGGAAATCGTGAAAACCGTATCTCGGGTTGCCCGGGGAAAAACCAATCTATGCGCTGCCTGTATCCAACCTTCCACAGAGCAAACCTTGAAAGAGGTGAAGGTGATGGAGAAGCTGGATCCTGATTTTATAGTGGCGGTTACACCGTACTATTTCAAGGTAGATCAAGCGATTATCTTGGAACATTACCGGACCATTGCTTCTGCCAGTTCGGTACCTGTGATTGCCTACGATATTCCTTCCTGCACCCACAACAAGATCTACCTGGAAACGATCCTCAAGATCGCCGAGATTCCCAATATCGTGGGGATTAAGGACAGTTCGGGGGATTTTATTACCTTCTGTCGCGCCATAAGCCAACCGGTAAAAGAAGGGTTCTCCTGGATCCAGGGGGACGATTATCTAGATGCAGCCTCTTTTCTAATGGGTGCCCATGGAATCGTAACGGGAACGGGGAACGTGTGGATCGATCCTTATATGGAGCTCTACCGGGCTATTGAGGAAGGAAACCGGCAGAAAGCCCTCGAGTGTCAAACACGGATCAATGCCCTCTGTGAGGTATTCCAGGTAGTGGGAGGAAGAGTGATCCCAGGAATCAAAGCCGCAACGTACCTACTGGGAAGGAGTCACCGATGGATGCGACAGCGGGCCATGACGTTGAAAGACGAAGAGGTTGCCAAGGTCCGGTCCGTACTGGTAGGATTGGGGCTCCTATAAATCCTAACATAAGGAGGAACCTATGATCTATGATTCCCTGAAAAATCTGCATCGGTATACGGGCCTGACGAGAAATCTAGATACCGCTTTTCACTATTTACAGGAAAAAGCTTCTGTGTTGAACACCCTTCCTGAGGGTAAGCATCCCATCGATGGCGATCGGGTAATCATTCAGGTGATGAACTATGAAACGAAGGATCTGACCCAAGCCCGGTTCGAGGCCCATAAAAAATACATCGATATCCAGTTAGTGCTTGAGGGGAAGGAGGCTTGCTACGCTCGACCCTTGGAAGGATTGGAAGCCGCAGAACCCTATAGCGAGGAAAAGGACGTGGGATTTTTCAAAGGAGAGGGAGGGGCTTTCCTTCCGCTGGATCAAGGGATGTTCGCTGTTTTCTTTCCTTGGGACGCTCATAAACCCTCCTGTGATTGGGAAGGCAAACGCCGGGTGCGGAAAGTAGTGGTTAAAGTGCGAGCTTAACCCGTCCAAAATACTTGGTTACGCTTCTGGACGATTCTCCTATCCCCGTGTAAGATACTTCCATCATCATTCTAAATAAACAGACACATAGGAGGCGAACATGTCCGATTTTTTACAGTGGCACCATGATACCCTTGCCGCTAGAACTGTAGAAGCCTTGAGAAAGCACGAGTTCGATGCGGTATACTTCCCCAACCGAGAACAGGCAGTGGAACATATCCTCTCCTTCATCCAACCAGGGCACAAGGTTGGGTTCGGGGGATCGATGACCGTGCAGGCCTTGGGCCTCGCAGATAAAGCGAAGGAAAAAGGAGCGATTCTGCTCAATCACAACGCGCCTGGTCTTACACCGGAGGAGAAGAACGAGATCCGGCGCCAACAATTGGTCTGTGACGTGTTCATCGCGGGGTCCAATGCGATCACCATGGATGGATGCATCGTTAATATCGATGCGTACGGGAATCGAACCAATGCTCTTACCTTTGGACCTCGAAAGATCATCATCGTGGTGGGAATGAACAAGATCCGGAAGGATGTGGACGAAGCGCTGGAACGAGTAAAACACTACGCCGCTCCCCTGAACAACAAACGGATTAACACCAACAACCCATGCACGGTTTCCGGGACCTGTTCGGAGTGTACCTCGAAGACAAGGATCTGCCGGGTGTATTCCATCCTACGGAGAAAGCCGACCCTTTCGGATACAACCGTGGTGATCATCGGAGAAGCCCTGGGGTTCTAACTGGTTGCATGATTGTAGTTCTTTCCAAACTCATCTCTGCCTTTCTGCTGCCACCGGGGATCTTCGTTCTGCTCTTTGGATGGTTGGCGTGGCTCTTAAGGCCTCAGCCAACACAACCTTCACCTAAAGGGAAGGGGAAACTCCCCTTCTTCCTTGCCTTTACAGGTGCGAGCCTCCTCTACCTTCTGTCTACCGAGCCTGTATCGGATCTTTTACTGAAACCGTTGGAAGACCGATACTCTTCGTTACCTTCCCAGGGAGTAGAAAGGGTGATAAAAGTAGGAATAGATGCCGTGGTGGTATTGGGTGGAGGCACAGTGACCCGATCCCCCGAAAAAGGTTCGGATGATCTACGGGAAGAATCCTTGAAGAGAACCCTGTTTGGAGTTCGGATCTATCAGGAAGTGCCTGCGGTTCAACGAGCACAGACCTTCTTGATCTTCAGTGGTGGCCGGGTATTCGATGTGGGACAAGAGGCAGAGGCTACCATAATGGCCCGTTACGCATTGGAATGGGGAGTAGATCCCAAAGTGATCCTACTCGATCCAGAGAGTCGCACCACTTGGCAGAATGCCCGACAGGTCGTTTCCCGCTTCCATCCCCAACGGATCCTCCTCGTTACATCGGCCTATCACATGCCCCGGGCGGTCTTTTGTTTTTCCCGTTTGGGAGTGGAGGTAATCGCGGCACCCACGGACTACAAAGTGAACCGAGGGGTGCCCTACGATCTAGAGAGTTTCCTTCCCACTCTGAACGGCTTCCAAAAGTCTCGTAAGGCTCTCCACGAGTATCTGGGCTTATTCTTATATTGGATAGCGTACCCATGAATCATCCCAAACCCCTCTACAGTTCCCGTCTCGTGTTTGGTTTCGGGGTGATCTTCCTGTTTTTAGTTCTCGGACAATGGGTATCCCGATTCTTCCATCTTCCTATATCGGGAAGTGTAATAGGAATGGTGCTTTTGGCCGTCACCCTTGGTTGTAGAATCCTTCCTATTTCTCTAGTAGAAGAGGCTTCCCAACTTCTTCTCCAACACCTTTCCTTGTTCTTCGTGCCTGCTGGTGTAGGACTATTGTCTTATTGGGCCATGCTGAAGAATAACTGGATTCCCATTACCCTAGCGATTCTATTGGGAACTATTATTACTCTACTGGGTACCGCGGGAATCCATCTAGTGCTCCTTCGAACAAAGTGGAACCGTAAATCCAACAACGTGGAGTCAACTCAATAAAATGATTAAACCAACAAATTGAGGGAAAGAGGGGTGGACAACCTGATACTTCTAGCCAGCACGATATTGGTGTATGCCCTAGCTCAAACGGGTCAATCTAAACTAAATAGAAAGACTAGATTGAAAAAAATCTCCTTTCTATTCCATCCGGTTCTCGTGTCGGTAGTAGTCATCATGCTCATGCTAGTCCTCACTCATACCCCGTATGAATCCTATGCGGAAGGTACCGAGGGCCTAACCTTTCTTTTAGCCCCTTCGGTAGTGGCCTTGGGAGTACCTCTATATAAAGAATGGAAGAAGCTATCCGCTGAATTAGGAAAGATTCTCGTTACGGTAACCTTTGGTTCCCTCGTGGGGATCCTTTCCTCTATTCTTCCCGTTCTCCTTTGGGGATCCCCGTTGGAGGTGGTAGCTTCCCTTGCCCCTCGTTCTGTAACCACTCCTATTGCCATGAATATTGCCCACGCAACCGGTGGAGTGCCTTCGTTGACTGCGGCTGTGGTGGTAACAACGGGAATCTTTGGAGCGGTGGCAGGGCCCGTGGTACTATCGATCCTAGATAAAATAGAAACCTCTACCTTTGGACTCGCTATGGGGGTAGCCTCCCATGGGATTGGTACTGCCCGCGCTTTAGAAATAGGGGAAAGAGAGGGAGCGTACTCGGCTTTAGGTCTCTGTTTGAATGGAGTGTTTACCTCGATCCTGGTACCGGTTCTATATAGATTTTCGATTTTCCATTAGAATTGACAACCTTTCCTTCTCTATAGTTAAATGCTCTATCTTCAACAAGTTCAACAGGAGGAATTGTATGAAACGAAAGGCGTTATTGGTACTGAGTCTCTCAATGTTTCTTGTCAGCACGCTGCAGGTAGGGGCAGAAACGGTACGTCTCACTAACCAGTTTCCCCCATCTCACTTTATTTCCAAGGGAATGAAATTTTTTGCCGATAAGGTGAAGGAGTACTCGAAAGACCAGTTAACCGTAAAAGTGTTCGACTCGGCGCAGTTGTTCAAAGACACCGAAGTGGTTGAAGCGGTTCAGGGAGGATTGGTGGAACTAGCCCTTGTTCCCGTGAACAAATGGTCAGGGATGGTAAGCGCCGCGGATGTGTTCGAAATTCCCTTTGCTTTCAAGGATCTGCAGAGCATCAAAGCCTTTGTGCAGGCGGGTGCGGGGAAATTGTTCGATGAAGCCTTTGCGCCCAAGGGAGTAAAGATCGTGTTCTGGGTGGATTATGGATTCGTGCAGTTCTTCAACAATGTCCGTCCTATCAAAACCCCAACGGATTTCAAAGGACTCAAGATTCGTACTTTTAGCGCTTTGACAGCGGAAACGGTAAAGGCGCTGGGAGGTTCACCGGTGGAGATGAGTTCTTCCGAGATGTACATGGCCCTTCAACGGCACACGGTGGATGGGGTTACCACGGGAATGCCCGCTGCTATCTCGCGAAAACTCCAGGAAGTGCTAAAGTACCTTACCATCTGTAACTACGCCACGGCTGAGTTTTTCGTGCAAGCCAACTCGAAGTGGTGGGACAAACTATCTCAGGAAAAAAAGGCAATTCTATTGAAAGCGGGAGAAGAAACGGAAGAGGTGATCCGGAAAGCGATCGATGATGAAGAGATGGCAGCGCTGGATAAATTGAAAAAAGCTGGCCTTCAGGTATATGAGATCACCCCTCAGGATCGACAAGCCTTTATTAAAGCAACCGAACCTGTTCGAGTTAGTTTCGCTAACAATACGGGTTCATTGGGTAAGCAATTGGTGGATCTGATCGCGAAGATCCAGAAATAACGGATCCAGGAAACACTACTACACAAGGGGTACACATCATGGAGAGCGGGGTTACAAACAGGCGAGTAGAACTTTTGTTTCAGAGGCTTAACAAAGGGGTCGGGTACATGGCAGGTTTGGGGAACTTGGCCATGGGAATCCTACTGTTCATCGAAGTAGTGCTCCGGTATATCTTTCATTCCCCTACTACGTGGTCTCAGGAGGTGGCCATCTACATTTTTACTTGGACCATGTTTGCTGGAGCCGCCTATACTCTCTCGGTGGGCAAACACATTCATATCGATATCCTGCTCTCCCACCTTGCCCCAAAACCGCGTCAGATGATCGAGGCCTTCACCGGCTTCCTAGGATTCCTCTTCTGTGCTTATGTTACTTACCAAGCATGGAACTTTGTGGCTCTCGCCATCCAGATGAAGAAGTTGTCTGCCACGACCTTGCGGGTACCTGTGTGGACGATTGAAGCCTCTGTTTTCGTGGGGTTTTTACTCCTCAGTATCCAATACATCTTCATTGTACTGGATAGAGTGCGAACCGTGCTGAAAATGGAGGCGCCACGATGATCACCTTCCTTTTCGTAGCCCTCCTTCTGTTGGGGATTTTGTTCCTTGGCCTTCCCGTCGCATTCGGGTTGGGTGGTACTGCATGGCTTTTGATTATTCTCTTCGACTTACCTACGGAACTTATCATCCAGACCCTCTATACTTCGATGGATAGTTTTGTTCTCTTAGCGGTACCCCTTTACGTCTTGATGAGCCAAATCCTGTTGGAGGGCAAAATCGGTGATGACTTGTTCGAGGTGATGAACGTATGGGTTCGACACCTTCCTGGCGGGTTGGCCATCGCTACCATCTTAGCCTGTGCGTTCTTTGCCGCTATTACCGGATCAGGAGCGGCCAACGCGGCTACCATCGGTCTTGTAGCCTATCCCGCCATGGTAGCCCGAGGGTATGACAAGAAGTTCACTTTAGGCCTTTTGGCAGCGGGAGGCACCTTGGGGATCTTGATTCCCCCTAGCATTCCCATGATCCTATACGGTGCTGTCACGGAGGAGTCGGTAGGGAAGCTCTTCATGGGTGGAGTGATCCCGGGAATCGTAATGGCTTGTGTTTTCATCCTCTATGCCATATTCAGGACTCTCCGTAAAGGGTATATCCCTATTCCAAAGGCTCCTTGGAAGGAGCGATTTACCGTTACCCAAAAGAACTTAGCGGGAATCTTCCTACCCTTCCTCATCGTGGGGGGTATCTACACGGGGATTTTTACCCCCACGGAGGCTGCGGCTGTCGGCTTAGTATATAGCCTCTTTATCACATTAATCCTGTATAGAACCCTAACGGTAAAGGATTTACCCCGGATTTGTCTGAAAGCTTTCACCACTTCCAGCATGATTGCCCTGATCATTGCCGGGGCACTGCTCTTTGGAAAAGTAATGACCATGATCGAGATCCCCCAGCTCCTTACGGAATGGATCATAAAGAACAACCTAACTCCCATGGCGTTCATTCTCGCGATGAACGTGCTGATGTTCTTCCTGGGAATGATGCTGGAAACCATCTCCATCATCCTGCTAACCATGCCTCTCGTTGCGCCCGTTCTCTCTACCTTGGAGATCGATCCTATCTGGTATGGAATTATCCTCACGGTAAACCTAACCTTGGCGCTGGTAACCCCACCGGTTGGGATGGACCTATACGTGATTGCCGGATTGCAGAAGGACGTGCATATATCGGAAGTAATCCAGGGTGTTTTCCCTTTTATCCTTTTGATGATCGGCGTCCTCGCTCTGGTGATCGCTTTTCCGGCATTGAGTACTTGGCTTCCTTCCGTGATGAGGTAATAAGGGATGAGTCAAGAGTCAAAGACCGCTCGGTTTCGGCGACGTCTTTTCCATGAACCGGGAATCGTGATCTCCGCGGGAGTGTACGATGCCCTAAGCGCGCGGATCTGTGAGTTAGCGGGGTTCGAGGTGGTACATCATTCCGGCTTCGGTACCGCAGCGGTACAACTGGACATGCCGGATGTGGGACTCTTATCGATGAGCGAGATGGCTCATCAGGTGGCTGCCATCTCTCGGGCCGTGCAGATTCCTGTGCTAGCGGATGGCGACAATGGCTTCGGCAACGCCATCAATGTTTATCGAACAGTACAGGAGTATATCCACGCGGGTGCGGTAGGGATGTTCCTGGAAGACCAAGTGATTCCCAAGCGGTGCGGACACATGGAAGGCAAGCAAGTGATTTCTTGGGAAGAAATGGAAGGAAAGTTACGAGCAGGAATGGACGCCCGGGATCAACTAGACCCGAACTTTCTCATCATTTACCGGACTGACGCAATCGCGGTGAATGGATTCGAGGATGCCTTGGAAAGGGCTAAGAGGGCAATCGATCTGGGGGTAGATATGGTGTTCGTGGAAGCTCTCGAGACCCTTCCTCAGATCGAACGGGTAGGAAAGGAACTAGGGATTCAAAGAAAAATTCCCCTCATGCTGAACCTTATCGAGGGAGGGAAAACCCCGTTGGTATCGTTTCGGGAAGCTGAAGAAATGGGATACCGGTATGTGGTGGCAGCCCTTACCTGCTTATTTTCCGCAACGAAGGCAATGCTGGAACAGATGAAACATGTTCGGGCTCATGGTGTGTCCCTCGACTATGCGGACCGAATCGTTTCGTTTCAGGAGTTTACCCAAATCGTCCATCTGCCAACGATAAAGGAGATGGAACGGAGATACCTTCCTCGGGTATATTGACAATCCGCCTCTGTTGATAGACTATCGGTATTACGGTAATAAAATACCGATATACCTATGGGTGTACATTACAGGATCACACAGGAGCAATATGCCCGAAAAGAATAAGAAGTTACTAGCCTATGAAGTTCTCAAAGATCGGATCGTGCGGAACGAGTTGAAGCCCTTGGAATACCTAAACGAGAAGACCCTCTGCGATGAATTGGGTATCAGTAAGACCCCTATCCGGGAAGCCCTACAACATCTGGAACGGAACCGGTTCGTTGTGATCATTCCCAATAAGGGTTGCTTTGTGTCTAACATTGGGTTAGATCTAATACGGGAAGTGTTCGAATTGCGGGAAATTCATGAGTGCGCCGCTGCTCGGATCGCCGCCACCCGTCCGAATCGAGACATCTTCCGCGAGATCCTACATAAACACGAGTCTTTCGATCCTAAAAACATGGAGAATGCTCGGGAAAATCTTCTTTCCGGTTACCAAATCCATAAGCGCATAGTGGAATTCGTGGGTAACTCCCTGTTGAGTGATTTCTATCAGATCATACAGGACCATATTGTTCGGATCCGGATATACTTTCTTAACAAGTTCGATAACCGTAGACTTCAAGAAACATCCCAGGAACATAAAAAGATACTAGAGACGATTCTCGCGGGAGATCCCGAAGCTGCGGAAGCAGCCATGCGAGCACACCTTTCCAACGCCTTAACAGCGATAAAGCAGATGATTTAACAAGTAACAAGCAGTTGCTTTTTTCCTTTCCAATCGATTCGTTGTTCCGAATAAAATAAAAATAAAGATTGACAACCCCAGATACTGGTTTTAAATTATGGTGGTATATCGGCGATATGCTAATCAAATATTCCTATAGAGGAGGCGTGGAAATGAAGAAATGGATAGTTTTAATGGTACTTGCCTGCGCAGTTCTCTCCCTGATATGGGGCGGGGGCAAAACAGAGGAGGTGAAAACCTTCGTGCTCACTTACAATCAACTGGAGCCACCACAGCATCCACAGGGGATCACGCAGGCAAAGTTCGCGGAAAAGATAGAGCAACTCTCTGGCGGACAGATCAAGGTAAAGGTGTATGCCAGTGGCAGCCTCTTCACGCAGGAGGGTGAAGTAAGCGCCATGATGAATGGCGATCTAGATCTTTCCACTCTGGCCTTCCAGGACATGAGCCCCTATTTGCCGGAAGCGGGGATGTTTGCGGCGCCCTACATCTTCACAAGCTATAAACATTTTGAGAAGGTGTTCGCCCCTGATTCTCCCGTGGCAAAGGATTTTTACGCCCGCGTGTCCAAAGCGTGTAACTACACCCCTCTTGCGGCCATGACACAGGGATCCCGAATTATAAACACAAAGTGGGAGAAACCGATCCGGACTCCCGCGGACATGAAGGGAATGATCCTCCGCATGCCCAACCGGCCTGACTGGATTGCCGCAGGGGAGTCCCTTGGCGCGAAAGTGGTGCCTATCGCCTATTCGGAAGTCTACACAGCTCTACAAACGGGAGTGGTGGAGGCCCAAGACAACCCTCTGCCGGGAACTTACGCAATGAAGTTCTATGAAGTAACCAAACAGATTTCCCTCACCAACCATATCATCGATATAAAATTGCTCTGCGTTACCAACAAAACATGGAACAAGATGAACGCCCAGCAGAAGGCCTGGATGCAGGAAGCAGCCCTCTATGCCTGTAACGAAGGCAGCAAGGCTACTTACAAGCAGGAAGAGGAACTTCTGAAATTCTTCAAAGATCGGGGAATGATCATCACGAATCCGGATGTTGAGGCTTTCCAGAAAAACTCCTTCCAGTATTACCAGGAAAAGGGCCTCACCAAGAGTTGGGACATGGAAATGTACAAAAAGATACAGGCCATGAAGTAATCAATACGCGTTGTGCTGTCTCCCCTGGTAGGGCATAACCTGCCAGGGGGTTTTCCCAAGAACAAAAGAATAAGGGGTTGTCGATGGATCGTTTGAAGAGAGTCGGTCGTATTCTGGCCGATGTGGTAGAACTCTACATCCCTATCCTAGTATTCCTTCTTATGTTTATCGTGTTTCTGATCAATATATTCACCCGTTACATCCTAAAAAATCCACAGAACTGGACCCTCGAGTTTTCCGTAATCTCTTTCGTGATCATTGGTCTTGTAGGAGCCTGTGCAGCTTATCGAAAAGAAGATCACGTAGTGTTTGATTTGTTCTATAACAAAGCAAGCCTGAAGGGGAAGGTGATCATGCGGATCCTTTCCTACGCTCTCATTATTGTGTTCTTCCTTTCCGCTTTACCAGGAACTTTATACTACCTTACCCATCATAGGGCTATATCGTCTGTAATGCGAATCCCCTACAATTACATCTTCGTATCTTTTCCCATCCTGCTAGTGTCTGTGGTGATTCGATCCGCATACCGGATGGTGTTGGACATCCGAAGCCTAAAAAATGGAACTTACCTCCAAACATACAATATCGAGAAAGAGGATGAGCTGATATGAGTTTGTACCTCCTTATCCCGTTTTTCTTTTTTGTGTTGGCTTTCGTGATTCGGATGCCCATTGGGCTAGGGATGATTCTAGGCTCGATTGCCTACTTTCTTGCCAAGGGGATGAGTATCAGTTCCCTAGTCAACACTATCTGTTATGGGCTGATCAACGCGTACATCCTGCTGGCTATCCCCTTATTCATCTTTACCGCGAATGTGATGAACTCTAGCGAGGTGACAGACAAGGTATTCGATTTCGCCCGGTCCATCATTGGTCGGGTGCATGGAGCGACCGCATACGTGAACATTCTTGCCTCGTTGATCTTTGCCGGGATGACAGGCAGCGCGGTGGCGGATGCTTCGGGGCTAGGAGTACTAGAAATAAAGCAGATGAAGAAGGAAGGGTACGACATGCCTTTCTCCTGTGCCATTACCGCTTCCACGGCCGTGGTGGGACCGATCTTTCCTCCTTCGATTCCCTTCGTGATCTATGCGATGATTTCGGGAGCCTCAGTGGGGAAACTGTTCATGGGAGGAATCGTTCCCGCCATTATCCTCTGTGTGGTGATGGGATTGTATACCTATTTCATTTCCCGGAAACGGAATTATCCGATCGGTGAGAAAGTAAAGTTCAAGGATTTCATAAAAACTACGATCAAAGCCATTCCTGCCCTTCTGACTCCGGTGATCCTTCTGGTGGGGATCTATTCGGGGATCATTACCCCGACAGAAGCTGCAGCGGTGGCAGCCTGTTACGCCCTATTGATCGGGATCCTAGTGTACCGCACATTGAGTTTTGCATCTTTTCTGAAAGTTCTGGTGAACACGATTCGCACTACGGGCGTGATCTTTCTTATCATTGCGGGGGCCTATGGATTCTCTTTCATCATCGCTTCCGAACAGGTTTCCCACTCGGTGGTAGATGCCATCAGCGGGATCATCAAAACACCCTGGCAGTTCCTTCTGGTGGTGAATATCCTCTTCCTTATATTGGGGTCCCTTGTGGACGTGAATGTGTCCGAACTGGTGTTCCTCCCCATCATTATGCCCTTGGTCCAATTCTATAAAATCGACCTGGTCCATTTTGGAGTGATGATCTGTCTGAACATGATGATCGGGCTCCTCACGCCACCTTTCGGGATGCTTTTATTCATCACCGCGGGGATAGGGAAGATCCCTTTGAAGGACGTTATTAAGGAAACGGTACCCTTCATCCTGATGCAACTGATCGCTTTATTCATTATCACCTATGTTCCGGATACCGTGTTGCTCATGTCCCGACTGGTTAAATAATAGGGAACGGCATCTATGACGTCCCTGGAAAGACTAAGGATAGCCCTGGAGCATAAGGAACCGGATCATGTCCCATACGACTGTTGCGGTACAACGGTTACCTCCCTTTCCATACGGGCCTTTCAACAGGCCATGCAATACCGAGGCTATCCGGATACCTATGAGGAATCGGAAATCGCTGATGTTATATCCCAGATCGTAGTTCCGCCGGAAACAAACCTCAAGCTTCTGGAGTCTGATACGAGGCGGATCGGGGCCCTTCGAGTATTTGATCTATCCAAGCGACTTCGCAGGCAGGGGCGGGAGACCATCCTTCAAGATCAGTATGGGTGCGTATGGAGGATGGAGGAAGGTAAAGACCTGTATTTCAACCAAATCAAAGCACCCTATGCCACTTCTGCCAGTATCGACGAAATGGCGAAAAGCTTTCGAATGCCAGATCTTTCCGAGAGGCGGGATGAGTTTTTTTCTCTTTTCGACGCGCAGGTTCGAAAGGCATCTGCTGGAGTGGGGTTCATCGTGGATCGGGTGTGCGCGGGTCTCACCGAGATGTTCTTTCGGTTCCGGGGATACGAACAGGGTTTGATAGATATGTTGGAAAACCCCAAAGAAACGAGGGAAATCCTGGAACGGATCGCTGACTACAAGATTCAGTATTGGGAGATAGTGGCGGATTACCTCGAGAACCGAGGGCTTGAAGATTCCGTGCTCGTGGCTTCGGAATGCGACGATCTGGGTACCCAACAGTCCCTCCTCGTTTCTCCTGAAATTCTTTCCGATGTTGTGTTTCCCCCTATGCGAAGGTACCTGGGATGGATGAAGAAAAGGCTCCTTTACTGTCGGATTTTTTTTCACTGCGACGGCGCCATCCGGTCCATCCTTCCAGATTTTATTGAGATGGGGATCGATATCCTGAATCCGGTACAATATTCGGCGGCTGGGATGGATCTCGAGGAACTGAAACGGGATTTTGGTAAGGATCTGGTGTTCTGGGGGGCTGGAGTCGATACCCAGGAGACTCTAGTAAAAGGCCCTGTGCAAAAAATCGGGGACGAAGTACGAAGGAATATCGAAATCCTTGCTCCTGGCGGTGGGTATGTGTTCGCTCCTATCCATAACGTGCAGGCGGATGTTCCCCCTGAACATTTCTGGGCGATGTGGGAAGCCTGGAAGGAATTTGGAAAGTATCAGTAAAGGGAGTTAAAAATGGAGTGTTAAAAGAGAAGGTACCCCCTGGACCTACGCAGATCCAACGGATCTGGGTAGAATTGGGAATGTTAGATCCTAAACCAGGAGGGTACCCATGTATACCAAGAAGTATTACGAGTTTATCCGAAACTGTAAAGATCGCTAT
>CAKZQO010000010.1 GCA_937140905.1 uncultured Spirochaeta sp. | reverse complement strand
AGTTTTAGGCCGCGCTATTATAATTCCTTGTTGGAGTCGTTACTGTAACTCGATAAAAGGGGGAAGTTGTCATGAACAGATTCATAACAGGCTTCCTGTTGCTTTGTCCCATCCTGTATTCTCTTGCGGACGACGGAAGTTGGAACGCGAATTATTCCTTGAGCGGTGGGGCGTTATATTCGGAAGCCGAGAACCCAGACGTCGCACTATCGGATGAAATCCTGATCTTCGATGGATTCGACTCTGGGGTAACGAGAGCGGTGTTTTTCTTCACCAATACTTCGGCGAAGGACCTTGAGGTACAGGCTGGGTTCCCCATACGGGTAAGGTTGTTCATCGAGGAGGACGTGATTCCCGGGACAAAGGAGCAAAAGGGATACTACTTCAGGGAAAGCAAGTATGGACCTCCTAGTAATTCGGTCGAGTACGCTCGAGTCGCGTTGGGAGACTCCTTGAAGAAGGGAGCGTTCCCAGAGGATGAAGACATCGGACATTCCTGGGAATATTTCCTAGTCCAAACTGTTCCAGTACGGAGGGAGCTTCCCGCAAAGGAACTGCCCGATTGGTTCGACTTTTCGATTACTCAGGACGGAAACAAGGTCGACATCAGCACGATAGTTACGGAGGCCGTTCTAGTGAAAGAAGAAAAGGATGAGTCCCCGTTTGCGCTGGATGTTACCTTCCATTTCCGCCATGTTCTAAAGTTCAAAGCTAGAGCTGTGTCCCGGGTGGAGGTTCGATACACTTCCGATTGTGCTTCTAGCGGGGATAGGGGCGGGGCGTTCGAGGCCACTGCCTACTCCTATACCTATATCCTCGGAACAGGCCGAACCTGGAAGGGCCCGATCAACCGACTCTATCTGGTATTGCCCATCGAATCAGCGCCAGAATTGCCGAACGCTTTTCAGCGGATGGGTAGGAAGGAAGGAAGGGAAATCTATCTAGCAGAACAGTACGAACCTGCTCCGGAGGATGTTATCGAAATGGGTACCCTTCGAATCAAACAGGTATATCCAGCTTATCTGAATATGATCTGGTTCGATTCTAAAAAAATTGTGGATCTACCCAAGAAGCCCGCCCAGGAGTTTGTGGTGGTAAAGGGCGCTTCCTCTTTTTTAAAAGAAACAGCCGATGCCTATACCCTAGAGGGGATCATCCCTAAAGCCGAGTTCGGACCTCTCTCATTGTTCGATGGGGTACCGGAAACTGCGTGGTGTGAGGGCGTGCGGGGAGATGGGATCGGCGAGTGGGTGGAGTTCGAGTTGAAACAGGAGGTGGAAGCCATAGAAGTATGGAATGGGTATAGAAGAGTGTTCGCGCCTGTGGAAGGGAAAAACCTCCACCAGTACTACGAGTGGAACAATCGGGTGAAGACTCTCGAGATCCTTTCCACGGATGGGAGGATTCGCAAGACGTTGAACCTTGCGGATTCCAATGAAAAACAGACGTTTGAGGATGTGTACTTACCCAAAGGGTCCTATAGAGCCATCATTCGGGCAGTCTACAAAGGTACAAAATGGCCGGATACCTGTCTGGGAGAGATCGTTTTCCGTCCCGCCGCTCCCCTTTACCAACGATTGAAGTCCGATCAATTCCTGAGGGAACAAATCATGCCTCTTCTGAAGTGAAAAAGTGATCCTGACGGTAGGTTGAGGGGGAAAGTGGGGTGGCTTTTTTTATCAAATCCCATATCTCTTCAAATTGTCGCGCAATTGAGTTAAGCAAAAAAACGGATAAGGCACACAGCACAGCGTATTGAAATCGAGCCTAGCTGTGTTAAAATTTAAGGCATAGAATTAATTCAAGATTAGGGGGTGGAATATGGCTGCCAATCGCCTTCCGACTTGGATTTGCTTTCTTTGTATTCTGTTTCTTACTGTAATCCTAATAAGTAGTTGCCAAGGAGTTTCCAGTTTGGGGACTACGGATTCCTCTACCGGTGGTACGGGTACCTCTACCGATGGAGGTGGAACCACGGGGGGCACTACCACGGGAGATGGGGGTAGTACAGGAGGAACCACGATAGGAGACGGAGGTGGCACAGTAGGAGGGGATACAGGTGGAGGAACTACACCCCCAAGTAGTGGAGGGACGCCTTCATGGAAAGATGTGGGGAGTCCGGGGTTTTCTACAGCAGAGGTCAGTAGAGTATCTTTTGTGGCTACTTCATCAAATCTGTATGTTTCATATATAGAAAATGGAAGTGCGATCGTAAAAAGGGCATCCTTGAGTGGAGATTGGCAAAATCTTGGTCCAACAATCGAAACTACTGGAACAGTCACTTCTAGTGCGTTCGCTATTGGAAGCGATGGAATGCCTTATATAGCTTATACCAATTCTGGGGCGGCTCCTGTACTTCGAGTAAAAAAATACAACAGTAGTAATAATCAATGGGAACAGATTGGATCCGATATTTCATCAGTCGATCCCAAACCAGACGCTGCCCTGAGTATTGTTGCTGAAATGATACCTTACTTACTTTACAATAAAAGTGGTGTAACGGTATCTAAGTATAGTGAAACGGCATGGCAGGATCTCGGTAGTTTCCCGTATACGTCCCA
>CAKZQO010000009.1 GCA_937140905.1 uncultured Spirochaeta sp. | reverse complement strand
ATGTCTGTACGGTAGGGTTAGAATTTATGATGAGGCATTCCAAAACTCAGGGTTAGATTTTTGGATGAGGCAACATGTAGGGTGAAGACGGTACGTAAAAGGAACTCGGTAGCAATCGGACAAGAATGGGGATTTAATGGAGGTGAAGACGCGGCCATAAGCCCTTTAGTAATTTGGGTAGATTTTGTTTTTTGAGATGCGCGGGTGACATGGGGTACCAATTTTCAGGTTCTAAAGCTTGTGTTTACAGTTTTTTTCAAGTATGATATCGACGAAAGGAGCAGTTCATGGTAAATCTTCAAGTGCAGTATCTCGGTAAAACCCTTTCTTCTCCCCTAATCGTATCCAGTTCCAGTCTCACTCAAAGCGTAGAGAGCATTAAAAAATGTGAAGAAGCTGGGGCGGGAGCAGTTGTACTCAAATCTCTTTTCGAGGAACAGATCGAAGCGGACATCAATCGGGAGGAGTATAATGGATTGTCCAGGTTCCATCCGGAAGCTCAGGATTACTTCGAACAAATGGGAAGACATCTCGGTGCTACAGAATACCTAAAATTGATAGAGTCGGCAAAGAAAACGGTTAGAATACCCATTTTTGCCAGTTTGAACTGTGTGTCCGAACCTTGGTGGATTCGCTATGCGGAACAATTAGTTACCGCAGGTGTAGACGGGATCGAGTTGAATCTTTCCAGAATGCCTAGGAATCCGTCTGAAACTTCCCAAATGGTAGAGGATCGCTTGATTCGGATCGTGGAAAAAGTAACCCAACGGGTATCCCTGCCCATTGCCGCTAAGATTGGCCCCTATTTCACATCCCTCCTTCACCTGGCCCTCCGAATGCAACGTGCCGGTGTAAAAGGTCTTGTACTGTTTAATCGTTTCTATCAGTTGGATATCGATCCCCAAAACCTTCGACTTGCTCCAGGGTACCAATTTTCCACCCCCCAGGAAGTGTACACACCTCTCCGATGGATCTCTATCCTCAGTGGTCAAATCGAGTGTGATTTATCCGCTTCTACGGGGGTGCACGATGGGATTACTGCCGTAAAACTCCTTTTAGCAGGAGCCTCCAGTGTGCAGGTCTGCTCTGTCCTATACCGAAAAGGAATAGGTGAATTACGAAACCTTCGGAAAGGAATCGAAAGCTGGATGGAGGAGAAAAAATTTACTTCCATCGATCAATTTAGAGGGAAACTCAGCCAGACGGAAAGCGAACAACCGGAAGCGTACGAACGCCTACAGTACGTAAAAGCCCTAACAGGGATTTCCTGAAAGACGGGACAGCGTTGGTTCGTTTTAGAGGAAGGCCTGGAAGCTCGGATTAGGTAAAGAGCATACAGTAAGGCAAGCCCTGGATACTTGTTTTAGAACTCCATGATCCTAACCTTGAGAGTTTCCCTGCCTCAGAATTCCTTCCACTGCCCGTATACCACTAGCCCATGCGGCTGTAATTCCCCTACTAGTCCCTGCTCCATCCCCGATCAGATATAGATGAGGAAGAGCCTGGAAATAAGGGTCGATAAAGGTAGGTTTATTCCCGTACAACTTGATCTCTGGATAGTACATGATAGTACTGGGATGGAGTACGCCTGGAACAATGGTGTCTAGCAGCTTCATGGCTTTCCAAATACCCCTTAAAATTTTCGCTGGAATCGAAAGGCTAATATCCCCTGGTGTGCAATGCAGGGTAGGTTCGAAAAAGTACAGATCCCCGGTAAAAGCGGCTTCGGTAGATCGTTTCCCTAACCTAAAGTCCCCTACCCGTTGCATGATCGGCCGGCCCCCTCCCAGTAGCATCGCCTGAAGGCCTATCATTTCCGCATACTTCTGGCCACTGGCCAACGGTTCGGTGAACATAACTGTCTTCAAAAGAGCAAAGTTCACAAGACCATTTTCCTGTCGTTTAGAGGAATAGGCATGACCATTCACCGAATAGTAAGGGTCTCCGCTAGCGGTAAGGTACTTTTCCTGTACTACATAAGCCCGAAAGGCGTTGGTGCAAAAAGTCCGCACCTTATCGGGAAAGAGGAATTTCGGATCGTAGTAATCCTTTACAATGGGATACTGTTCAATCGTCGTTTCTAAACGGATTCCAATATCCAACACATGGTCTATGAAGGGGATTCTCAACCTCTTCATGAGATCCTGCAAAAAGGAAAATCCTCGTCTACCCGGCGCAAGAATCAGATCATCATACTGATACTTACCCTTGTCGGTGAGAAGAATACGATCCTTTGGATGAACCTCAGAAGCAGTTTCTTCCAAGTGAATTTCTAGCCCTCGTTTCTTCAAGCGGTCCATCAGCTCTTTGTGGAGTGTTAAAAGAGAAGGTACCCCCTGGACCTACGCAGATCCAACGGATCTGGGTAGAATAGGGAATGAATTAGA
>CAKZQO010000008.1 GCA_937140905.1 uncultured Spirochaeta sp. | reverse complement strand
CCTTACCTTTCTTCTTTCCGCTCTTCTTGGGGGGGGACATGTTCTGATCCAGGACATTCCAGGCCTGGGGAAAACGACCGTTGCTAAAGCCCTGGCTGGGCTGGTTCAGGGAAAGTTCCGTCGCATCCAGGGCACTCCTGATCTATTGCCTTATGACATTACCGGCGTAGAGATCTTCAACCCCGAAACCCGTTCTTTCGAGTTCAAGCAGGGTCCCATTTTCACCCATATCCTACTGGCGGATGAGTTGAACCGTACCACACCCAAGGTCCAGTCGGCCCTTTTGGAAGCGATGGCCGAAGGACAGGTAACCGTTGGATTGAAGACATACCTCCTGCCAGAACTTTTTTTCGTGATCGCTACCCAGAACACAGTGGATGTGGAAGGTACCTACCCCTTACCTCTTGCCCAGGCGGATCGCTTCATGATGCAATTATCGATTGGCTACCCGGATACCGATGCAGAACTCGAGGTGTACAAGAGAGACCCGGGAGCAACAGTTCCCTCCCTCAACCCCGTATGCACTGTGGAAGATCTACTAGAAGTGAGGCGAACGGTATCGCAAGTGTATGTGGACCCTAAGATCCTGCGGATGATCCAACGGATTCTTCAGGTTACCCGGAGTCATCCGGGAATCCAATGGGGTGCCTCTCCGCGGGCTGGATTAATGCTTTTGAAAGCAGCTAGAGCCCTCGCAGCCCTTTCAGGTCGAACTTTTGTGACGGATGAAGAGATCGTGACCCTCGCTCCCGCAGTTCTTGCTCACCGGCTTCGGGTGCGGGATGTCCGCCTCGACCCTAGAGAGTTCATCCGGGAGACTGCCCTGCATACCATGAAAGATGCAAGTTCCTAAAGAAAAAATATTCTTACGATCAAATGCTGTATCCTTACGATTCACCCTCCGAGGGTGGATCTTTGGTTTCCTATCGATCCTCATCGGTTCTGTTGGTGTTTATCGCAAAGAACTCGCCTCGATCCTCTGGGGAATCGGCATGGGTTCCATCTGGGTATTTTCCCTTTTATTTTCCACCGGGGCCGCGTTTCTTTTATTTCGTCGCAGATATCATCTATTGAAACATTTAGAATTTGCATACTCAAAGGAAAATCTATATGCGGGAAAACCAATCACCTTTTCGGTCTCCTTGCCCAAAGAAGTGTTGCAAGGAGTGGGGCGAGTACCCGGCATCCTTCTTTGGTATCGGTATCGAGTTTCTGCCTTTCAGGAGAGGGTCTACCAGTGGAAGGTAATTCTGGATCCCAGACACCCATCAATCCAAATCACCCCCCCATCACCGCTTCGGGGAGCGTATATGGGATCCGTGGGGATCCTACAGGTGGAAGATTGTTTCCGGTTTTGCCAGATCGATATCCCGCTACCCGAGGAAGAACACCTACTTGTCCTTCCAGAGCCAGCACCCCCTTTTCCCCTGCCAAACCTGAAGGCTCAGGGGGGAACAAGACATCGGGAACAGCATCCTACCTACACGACCCTGGAGGAACTTGAAATTAGAAAGTATATTCCCGGAGATGACCCTCGTCGGCTTCACTGGAAACTGTACGCCCATAGCGGAGAGCTCTTTCTAAGGATCGGGGAACAAGATCCACCGCCCATGGATACCTTCCACCTCCATTTCGATCCCACCCTACCTACACTTCAGGATCCAATCCATCCACTCGAAGCGGTGGATCGGATGGCCTCGATAGGGGCTAGGGTGTTGTTGGACCTTTCCCAAATGGGGAACCGGATATTCCTCTCTACAAACCAACCCAATACGATGGACCCTCTTTCATCGTCAAACCTTTTTCAAACCCGATGGTTTCAACCTCCCTGGATCGAGATGGAAGGGGGGCATCCTGAAGAGGGGCTGGCCGAACTGGCGAAACTTTCCCCTTATCCTTTCCCCGAGAAACAGAAACATAACACGGAATTCCTTAATGCTCCATCTGTTGGAGGTAGAATCGTATTCCTCTTTGAGGGTTCCCTACCTAGTCAAAAGATCCAGCAGATCCTTTCCGTACAGATGGAGAAGTCGGAATTGGAAGATGGCCGTTTCCCCCTGGAAGTGTCCCTACCCGATCTAGGGAGGGTCTTTTTCTACGCCGGGGAATACCCACTCTGGGTGATCCTCATTCACCCCTTGAAAGGAATGAACCATGGTTAGAGCTCTCCGTCACCTACTCTGGCTCTACCTGTTCTACCATTGGTACCTGTATTTTCAGGAATACTTGTCCTTCTTACCCGTCCTTCTACTCTGGGCAGGGGCTATCGAATTGGGTCACGTATCCTATAGGATTTGCGCCCGGTTATTACCGACTAGTTCTTTTAAACTTTTCCTAACCCTCTTCCTCACGGGTTTGAGCCCCATCCTTTTCTACTACTTCGTTAAAGGGCTCGTCCTTCTTGGGGGTTTAGGGTTTGAGGATATCACCTGGGACCTCCTCCTCTTAGGCCTGGAAAGATACTTTTTCTTTATGGTCCTTCCTGTGGAACTTTTAAGCCTTAGTACAGTTCTCTTGTATGGGACCTACACCGCTATGAGCCTAGAACCCGCTTTCCATGGAATTCTTCTCGCCGCTCTATTCTTTCCCGAAGGAGGATTCCGGGCCCACCTCTATGCGCATCCCCTTTCCCTGGGAATCTCGGTTTCCCTCTTCCTGTTGGGTGAAATTTTTCTTCTCATCCTCACAGGCAAAAGCTCAAACGTGGGAGATGACAGAACAGGAGAGCATGAACAGATCGTGAATCATTGGACAATAATCCGGAAGGGTCTCCCCTATATGGCTCTGCTACTCCTGTTCCTCTACCTTGGATACGATCGGTACACGGCACGATCCTTGGAAGCAAGGGGTGGACTTCTGAAGGCCGAGATGTTCCGATTCGATTTTACCCATTATCTGACCTTGGAGACGGAAATTCGCCAGACGAAGGACTTAGTTCTCCTCTATCGACGTTCCGAACCCATCGATCGGTACCTGTTAAAACGGTTCCTTTTGGAAGGATACGATCCCAAAAAAGGATTTTTCAAAGATCCTTCTAGCCCGGATCCCCTGCCTGCGGAAATTGTTCCTCCCTATCCCCGGTCTTTCCCCCTAAGGGAAACGAAGGGGCGGAGACCTATCCAGCAGGAACTCTACATCATCAACCTTGATCCGCAAGCTCTCGTATCCCTCGATTATCCCCTCCGGATTGTTCCCTTCCGCACCTGGCCCAATTCCTCATTCTCCCGGGTATACCAGGTAGAATCGATGGCCCTCACGATCCTTCCCCTGGAACTGTCGGAGGTGAAGGGTCCCCGTATGGATCCAAAGACTCTTCAGTATTACACCGAGTATGGGAAGGACCGACGAATACGAGCTCTGGCAGAAGAAATTACCCGAGGGATCGATACGTACTATGACAAAGTACAGGCTATCACCGATTACCTCCGATACGATTATTTCTACTCCTTAAAACCAGGGAGAGCTCCCGATGGAGACCAACTGAGCCATTTCTTGTTTTCCAGCAAGAAGGGGTACTGTTCCTACTTTGCCTTCTCCATGGCTCTGCTATGCAGGAGCCTTGGAATTCCTGCCCGAGTGGTAATCGGATTCTACATCGATCCAGAAATCGAACTATTGGGATACTATCCCGTTCGTTCGGACATGGCCCACGCATGGGTGGAAGTGTACTTCGATGGGTATGGATGGGTGGATTTCGATCCTACTTCCCGTACTCCTGCGCCGGGAGAAACGATCCTTCCCGGTGTACAGCTGAAACGGGAAGACCTCGCCTCCCTCCTGAAAGAGATACTATCGCATACCCTAGAGACCGAACCTCTTCCCCCTGGCAAAGCGAAAGAATCTAAAGATTTCATTCTGCCGAATTGGATGGCTCTGTATAAGACCTTCGCTCGGCTCTCCGGTATCGCCCTCCTTACATTTGGATTAGGAGCGATCTTTCTGGCTCGATTCCGGTACCGGTTGAAAGCCATCCTCTCCCGATCCATGCGGGATCGAATCCAATGGGCCTTCTGGGCTTTGTTACAGGATCTTGTTCCTTTCGGGTTTGTTATGTCTTCCTCTCAAACTCTTAAGGAAGCTCTTGAGTCCTTTGGGAACCTCTTTGCTCCGGAGGAGGCGACGGAACTAGGGGATCTATTCTTCCTCTACCAGCTAGCCCGGTTTGGTGAATCCTTCGATCAAGATAAAGCCAATCGTTTCTTCTCGATCCTGCATAAGGTTAGGAAAAACCTTTACGCCCGAAAGAGTATTCTCTTCCGGATCTTGCTTCGATTCCATCCAAAAAGTTTCAGGAGACCCATCCGATGAAGAGAAATGTAAACTCTGCTTTTTGGTTTTATATCTTCCTCCTCATTCCCATTTCCCTAACCCTTCCTCAAGACACACCCTTGATCAAACGTTCCCCTCCATTCTCTCCTACTTTTGAATTAGAGTGGAGGTTCGTCACCCCAGAGGACGTTTTAAAAGCTTCTAAAGAGGCCCAGGAGAAGGGCAGGTCCGATCAAGCGTTGGAAATACTCCAGAAGGGTAAGCGCCTTTTCCCGCAGGCAGGGAATATCCGAATCGCCCTTGGGGACCTGTTTTCCGAACGAGAGGTGTACAGCTTAGCTCTAGAGGCATACAGGGAAGCTGAGGCATTGGACCCAGAGAATATCGATCTCTGGGCGAGAATCGCCGTGACCTACGGCAAACTGGAACGCTCTGATCTTGCGGTTCAGTACTATGAACGGATCCACGAAAAAAAGCCAGATTCTTTAGACGCTGCGGCCGATCTAGGCTGGATCTACTTCAAGACTCACCAGTTGAAAAAGGGAAAATCTCTCCTGGAAGCTTCTCTTTCCCGTTTCGGCCCCGATCGGCGATTAGCCATGACCCTCGGGACCATCTGCGCAGGAATGTACCAGTATGCAGAGGCAAAGAAGTACTACCAGCTTGCCATACGAGATGCTCTATCCAAACGGGATACTCGATTCGCTTCCGTGGCCTACTATAACCTAGCCATCCTGGAAAAGAGCTTCAACCATTACACGGAAGCATTGAACGCTACTGAGCACTCCCTCGCTCTAGAACCTAGGGCTCCTGGATATCTTTCTCTAGGAGACCTATACGAGGGGCGAATGGAATTCTCGATGGCCGAGTCAGCTTTTCTGAAGGCTCAACAGATGGATGAGACACCGTTGTCCCGTTTGAGCCTTGCTAATCTTTACCGGAAGTTCGGGCAGTTAGAGAAAGCCCTTTCCATTGGGAAAGAACTCTTGGAACAATCGGACTATGCGTGGATGTACTATTTCGGAACCACAAAGAACCGTCATCTGATGGATATTCATGAACTGTTACGGGACACCTATCAAGGCTTGTTTAATCAGAATGCCTTGCATCCTGGAGCTAGTCTGGGTGAGAAGATCACATCCTTCTTCCTTCGCTTGCGATATCGCATCCTGAAGCAGTACCATGCAGTAGCTTTTCGAATGTATGCGACTCGAGTAGCAGAAGCCTATCGAAAGGAAGAGAACCAAATCAACGCTTCCTTTACCTTCAAACGGGCCCTGGAACACTATCCCAGCCGCGCCCTCTATCATTTACAGCAGGCACAAATCCTGGAACTATCCATCAATCCGGAAGCAGCTCGCTTCTATGTTCTAGAACGAGGAAAATTGGAAAAAGATTTAATCCTACTGACCCAAGCTGCCCAACTCTTTTCTAGTCCCTGGGAACAGGAAAACCTGGAAGACGCCTTAGTGCACCGGGCCCTACTCCTATCAAAAGAGCTGAAAACCTCTCGGATCCTTTCTTTCTTGAAAACTCCTTCTGAAAGAACCCGAATGATAGAACGGGAACTCAATGATACTCTACAACGACTCCAGAGAATTAACCCCGGAGCCCTCGCCCAACACGGTCTCCAACTAGCTCTCCCGTCTGAAGCAACCACGCCTACGAATAAATGAGGGGCCTTCCTCAAAGGCCCCCCATTCCTCGAATCCTTTACAGAACTATCAATCTAAACTATGGCCTTTCGAAAATCATTTGAGCCGCCGGATCCGTAAATCGATACCCGGTTCGTCCTTTAAAAGGGCTACCAGATCTTGGGTCGGCGTGTCCCCGAAATGGTACGGATACAGAACTTTGGGTCGTATGCTCTGCGCAGCCGCTGCGACCTGAGCGGGTGTCATCGTATACGGTTGGTTCATGGGAAGGAAGGCCACATCGATTCCTTTCAGGTCCTTCATTTCTGGGATATCCTCCGTGTCTCCCGCCACATACACCACTAATCCAGGGAACTGGAGAACATACCCATTGTCCCTACCTTTGGGGTGATACCTGTCCCTTCCTTGCGTCGTGTTATAGGCAGGAACCGCTCGAATCGTGATCCCTTCTATCTCGAGGGTTTCCCCATTCTTGATGGCCGTTCCCTTACCCAGCTTAGTGGCCGAAGAAGGGTTGAGAACGATCGAGGTAGTAGGTTTCCAGATCTGTTCGATAGCTTTGGCGTCGAGATGATCCCCATGCTCATGAGTAATGAGGATCAGATCCGCTTTGGGCAACTTCGAATAATCGGCATACTGGCCCACGGGATCAATATGGA
>CAKZQO010000007.1 GCA_937140905.1 uncultured Spirochaeta sp. | reverse complement strand
TGTAGATAGGGAATATTTTCACAGGTGATCTTCAATGCCACGGTGAGAGGTACGGCTAGGAACATTCCGGCGATCCCCCAGATCCAACCCCATACAAGGAGAGAAAAAATAATCACCACTGGACTCAAGTCCAACTGATCCCCCAACAGCTTGGGTTCCACAAGATTGCCCATCAGCTGTTGCAACACGGTCATGAAGAGCAACACTACCCCTGCTTCGGTCATGGACGGATAGTACTGCAACCCCACGAATCCTACCGTAATGATAGTGATCAGAATCGATCCCAGGCTAGGAATGAAATTAAAGAAAAAAGTAAGAACGGCCCAAAGGATGGGGAAATCTATTCCATAAAGTATGAAGAAAACCAGCACACCAAGTCCTGTTCCGAAACTGATCAGGAGTTTAATGGAGAGGAATCGGGTTATCTGAACGGCTGTGTGATTGAAGATGCGGAAAATCCGGGTAGTCATTCGGGAATGAAATGCTCGCAAGACTTTCGTCTTTGTGTAAGGACGTTCAAGAAGAAGAAAGATGAGGAAAAGAATGAAAAGAATCAAGCCCGCGATGAAATCCATGAAACGGGTGGATAGGGAGACGATGTAGCTTCCTACCAGTTTGGGAATTGGCACCTCTGTAGCTTCCGGAGGAAGACCAAAGAACCGAATCCAGGGTTTTAATACTACCTGGAGTTTATCCATGTATCCTGGCATCTCTCGGTAGAGGGTAGATACACTGGAATAGAAAAAAACTCCTACAAGAAATCCCAACCCTAGAATCAGGATAATTAGGACAGCGATGGCGATCCATCGGGGGAGTTTCAGGAACTTCTGAATGGAATCGACCGCAGGAATCACAACGAAAGAGGCAAGAACCGCTGTGACGAAGGGCAACACCACATGGGAAGTGAGGTGAAGAACCGCCCCCGTGGCAAACACGGTGAGAATGGCAAGTAGACTGGTAGAAATTCGATCGATTTTCATCCGGTATACCTCTACCTTACTAAAAGTTCCTCAAATACGCAAGAACCCGCGTTGCCTCATCGAAATTCTAACCCAAATTAAGGTAATGCCTCATCCAAAAATCTAACCCTGAGACACTCCTTCC
>CAKZQO010000006.1 GCA_937140905.1 uncultured Spirochaeta sp. | reverse complement strand
CGGGGTGTTGGTGTACGTAGAGTTCCAAAAGAAGTATTTGGAAGATTCTAGTCGCCGGATCGAGAGTGTGCTGAAACAGGTTCCCAAGTATCAAAAGGCCAGCAGAGAAGAAAAGGAAAAGATCGAAAAGGAAATTTTCAAGGAGTTGGATGCCATTCTTTCCACCTATCCCTCCTACTATGCTGCGGTTCGGGCTCTCCATGTAAAGGCCGATCTAATGTTCGAAAAGAAAGAGTATAAGGCCGCTGCTGAACTCTGGGAGAGGTTGGTAAAGAAGCACCCTAAGAGTCATCTAGCTCCTATTTCCTTGATGCGGGTGGCAGTATGTAAAGAAGAGTTGGGAGATTTGGATGGTGCGTTACAGGCTTTGAAAGAGGTTGATACACGGTATGGCAAGTCCTTCCCCGAAACTCCCCATGTCCTATTTTCCATGGGAAGGATCTATGAAGCCAAGGGTTCCTATTCTGAAGCGGCCAATTCTTACAACAGATTGGTGGATGAGTATCCACAAAGTAGCTGGACAAAGCTAGCTCGAAACCGCTTGATTTATTTTAAAATATCCAATCTTGCGGTAAAATCCTAGCTAGATTTTAATTAAAAAGGGGGTGTCCTATGGCGGATCGATGGAGCCGAAGGGCGTTTTTTGCTACCCGTAACTTCGGCATGGTCATAGGAATCCTCGTCATTCTGTTTCTCCTCCTCCTCAACTGGCTCACCCTGATCCCCGAACGGTTAGAACTGAAAGTGTTGGATCTCCATTTCAACTTGAAGAACATAACTTCCGGAAAGAGAATTCAGGAGGGAGTAAGTATAACGGTTCGAAATCCTGACATTTCTCCCGATATCCTAATTCTAGGGATCGACTTCAACTCTCTTACTCAATTAGGGAAATGGCCCTTTCCGCGGTACAGACACGCTCAACTTGTAAACTCCTTTGCCCGGATCCAGAACCAGGACGAACGAGAACGGGCTCTCTTTCTCGATATTTTCTTTATCGAACCCGATTCTAAAGCGTATGACGACGCCCTACTGGTGGAAAGCATCCGGCAGAATGGCCGGGTGTTTTTAGAAACGGTATTGGATTTTCAATTTCCTCCCCCGGGGATGGAAGGGGAGTTCTTCTCCCGCCAGGAAACCCTGGTAAAGACCTTTGGGGAAATACGAAACGTGAAGGGTGACCGACATCGGATGCCCACCTTTTACGGAGCGCAACCCCCCTTGAAACCCTTTGCCAGAGCGAGTAGGGGGTACGGCCACGCAAACTTTCTATCCGATTACGATTCCGTGTACCGTAGACAACCCCTTGTGGCGAAGTTTTCTCTTCTCCAGAGCACTCTCTACCTGGAAGACCTTTCCGTGGGAACCCTTCCCGTGGATCCTTCCCGGTTCGAATGGATCGGTTGGGCCGATCGAGAAGGGAAGGAACATCCCATTGCCTTCCCTCTGACCGAAGAGGGCCTGAATCAACTGAAAAAAACCTTGGAAGAACAATCTCCTCCCAAGGCAGAGGATACCAACGGAGATGGAAAACCTGACCGATTTCGTTTTATTCTACGGAAATATCGGGATTACTTTATTCCTTCGATTACCCTATCCTTAGCTTGTGAGTATTTTCAGGTAGATATTCGAACGATCCAGGTGGAACTAGGGAAGGAGATCGTGCTGCCCAACCCTAAACGGTACGATTCTAAAACGAAACAGTACGTTCCCTACAAAGATGCTATTCGGATTCCCATCAATCCCTATGGCGAGATGCTGGTAAACTTCATGGGGCCTCCCTCTTCCGCCTCGCCCGACGGGCACCAAACCTTCCCTGTCCGGAGCTATGGGGCCTATGTGGCGCGTGTCCCGGGTGAAGATCCCTCTACCTGGCCCCGAACCAAGGCAGTAGCCAACAAGATCCTGATGGTCGGCCCTTTCACCGAAGGCATGGCAGCAGACCAGAAACCCACACCCTTTGGATTGATGTACGGGGTAGAGATCCATGCCAATAGCCTTAACACCATCCTAATGGAAAAGTTCCTCAGGTACGCGTCGGAAGGGGTGAACATCCTCGTTCTTACAATACTGGTCTTAGGGATCTCCTTCATGGTTTCCCGTCTTTCCACCATCTGGTCTTTCGTAACTGCCCTTGTTACGATCCTTGTTCTTTTTATCGTGATCACTCTCGTATTCGATTCCTACGCGTACATCTTGAACTTCACCCTTCCATCTCTCGGTATTGTGTTGAGCTTTGTCAGCATCGTGGTGTACCGGGCAATGACCGAGGAACGGGACAAGCGAAGGATCAAGGAGATGTTCGGAAAGTACGTGAGTCCCAAAGTAGTGGAACAGATCTTAGAGCATCCGCCGGAACTAGGGGGAGTGGATAAGGAGCTTACCGTGTTTTTCTCCGATATTCGAGGATTTACCACCCTTTCGGAGAGCATGACCCCCCAGGAACTGGTGAACCATCTGAACGAATACCTTACCGCCATGACCGACATTATCCTTTCGTACAATGGCACGTTGGACAAGTACGTGGGGGACGAAGTGATGTGCTTCTGGGGCGCTCCGTTACCTCAGGAGGATCACGCGATCCTTGCCTGTAAGTGTGCCCTGAAGCAGATGGAAGTGTTGGCTCAATTGAACGCCAAATGGCCCCCGGAACGACGAATCGACATCGGAATCGGGATTAATTCAGGGATCATGACTGTAGGGAATATGGGTAGCCCGGGAAGGATGAACTATACCCTGATGGGGGATAACGTGAACCTAGGAGCCCGACTAGAGGGGACAAATAAGGAGTACCACACTCATATCATCATTTCCGAATACACCTACGCGTTGGTAAAGGATCGGGTAATCGCCCGGGAACTGGATAACATTCGGGTGAAGGGGAAGAACCGTCCCGTACTTATCTACGAGTTGATCGATGTGCCAGAAGGGTACTGATTTCCTTAACATGGAACGAACCCGTTTCAAGCACCCTCCGAGTATCTCGTATCTACTGAAGGGATGGGGAACCGTTATTTTAGGATTGAGTCTTTACGCGTCCTGTGGCTTGGAAACCTACACGTACCTGTATCCTGTAAATACGGATACAATTTCCTCAGATCCAACTATAGGATATTACCAATTCAAACATAATACGGATAACGATATAGATGAGTTTCAAGGATACGAGATATTCTATAAGTTATATGCTGCAGATTCTAGCGAAATTCTATCCGATAGAAGTAGTTTAGAGAATGTCTACCTTTCTACGGAAGCTCCGTTAACAGGGGCGACGGGCGGAAGGAAGTTCTCCCGATTGCGCCTCAAACGGATCAGTGATAATCGACTATTCGATACCCTCCGGCCCCTCTTAGAGATTCCCAGTGGACAAAAAGGAACTCCCTGGGTGTTCAAGTTCGACTTTTCGCCCCTATTAAAGACCCCCAAGGAACCCCCTGTACTCATCTGGTACCAGAGTGACGGAACTACCGAAGTCGCCCGATTCATTCTCTTGAGAAGCCCTAGAGTGGAAGCCAAAGAAGAAGAAACCTTTGTTCCGGAACAATTCTTGGAAATGGATCCGGACGTTACGCTTATGAATGTGAAGAGCATTGTACAAACCAAGGGAAAGCTCTCCGTGGTCTTTGCCGTTGCTGCTTTTGGATGGAAATTGGATACTACACCTATTTATAGCAATGTCATCTTTTTGAATAGAAGATCGGGTACTGAGGATGTTCTTACTATCGATTTAAGTCAATGAGAGGTGCGAAAAGACACATATGACCATACCGTTTCTGATCGTACTGTTAACGTATTTATCCCTTGGATTTGGCTTCGGCATCCTTTTTCACGTGTTCCTCCGCAGGCCTTTCATAGGGGGGTTCTGGGGATACACCATTTTAGGAGTGTTAGGCGCTGCCATGGGAGGGCTGGCGGATCTTTTACTGAAGGATTATTGGAAATACCTTACCAACCTGTTCGGTCAGATTAATATTATACCCCCATTGATCGGAGCTCTACTCCTTATATGGGTAGCGCAGGGGTTTTATAACGCAAAGGACGATTGATTATTAATTTCGTACCCGGGTTTCATACGGTTCAATTTTTTCTTGTTCATTCGTGTCTTTGCGCCTTAACAACTTCCGATAAGGGATATTCTGTCTACTAAGAAGGAAGAATGTTTATTCAATAGCCAACCTCATAAACGTCTATACATATTTAATAAGTATGTAAAGAGTTCTTCTCCATCATTGTTAGAAAAACAACAAACCCTCGTCATTTGAATATCTGTTTTTGAAACAAGATCAGTATATAGCGATTTAATGATCGATTGCTTTTCAGAAGGTATATCACACAAAAAACACGATGAACCTGTATTCAATTTAATACAGGATGAGAAATATTCTTGAATTGAAGAAACATATTTTTGATATTCGGCGGCATCTTCTAATATTTCTATCTGATACCTTCCTCCTCCAAAGCAGGACATAATGGAAGGAGGTTTTCTCTTTGTTTCTTCGTAGGAAATATGAAAACATCGATTAATTTTCAACCCTTCCGGAAGAAAGAGGTTTAAGCGCTCTACCAACTCTTCATCCGCTAATTCATCTAAAAGCTCTAAAGAAAGGACCTCCTTTAGCCCAGAAAATCCTAGAGAAAGCGGCTGAGCAAAATCGATGTAAGGTTTAGGATTAAAACCTTCGGAAAAACGGGGGTGAAATCTAGCCCGCTGTACGGAACGCTCGAAAA
>CAKZQO010000005.1 GCA_937140905.1 uncultured Spirochaeta sp. | reverse complement strand
TCATGTCGGAACTAGGCGCGGTTGACCTAGCCCTCGCCGAAGGATTCAAGCAAAGCCCCTATCCCAAGATCGAGGTGGTAAGAGGAGAAATGGGCGCCGTACCGGTTAGCCCCCCGGAGCAGCTTTTTGCGGTAGTAAGCGATGTGGAAATCCCCGAAGCCTCTTTCCCTATATTCCTATTCGACGGTCTCGATGCTCTCGTTGCGAAAATCATCCAGGACTTTCTGATTCCAAAACCTTCCGGGGAATGGCTGACCCATCTAGATCCATCGGGAAACGCGCGCATGGTGGACGTGTCTGACAAACCATCCTCCCTGAGGGAAGCTACCGCAAAAGGCAGGATCACCATGGCAGCTTCCACCCTATCCCTTCTCCTCCAAGGGGGATTACCAAAGGGAGATGTTCTTTCCGTCGCTCGTATCGCGGCAATCCAGGGAGTAAAGGAGACCAGCCGTCTTATCCCGTTGTGCCATCCCCTCCCCCTGAGCCATATTGAAGTGGGGTTCGAAACAATTGGCACGGATTCCATCGAGGTCACCGTGCGGGTGAAGACTCATGGCCCAACCGGCGTAGAGATGGAGGCCCTTACAGGAGTACACATTGCCCTGTTGACCATCTACGATATGTGTAAAGCCGTGGACAAGGGAATGGTGATGGGTCATATTCGGTTGATGGAAAAAGTAGGGGGCAAGAGCGGGCATTATCAGCGACAGGAAGTTTGAGACTATATCGGGGAAACGAATAATGTGTAAATACAAGTGTAATTACGAAGGAAGCACCTATGGCAAGAGTAGTAGCGGTTTGTACCAGCGAAAAAAAAGGGGAACGAAAACAGAATCGAGGTAAAGCTCACGCTCTTACAGGGTTGGGACTTGAGGGAGATGCCCACGCGGGATACATGCACCGGCAGATCAGCCTCTTGGCCTTCGAGAGTATCGAGCGGATGCGGTCCCAAGGCCTAGAAGTAGGGCCCGGCGACTTCGCCGAAAACATCACTACCGAAGGAATCGAATTGCATACCCTACCGGTAGGGCTTAGACTACGGATCGGGAAGGAGGTTTACCTTCGGGTAACCCAGATCGGCAAAGAGTGTCACACCCGATGCGCCATCTATCGGCAAGCGGGAGACTGCGTGATGCCAAGGGAAGGGATCTTTGCCGAAGTTCTTAACGGCGGGGACATCGCGGTAGACGATCCGATCGTGATCTTACCCCCATATCGGTTTGCCGTTCTAACCGCTAGCGACAAAGGGTCCAGGGGAGAACGGGAGGACACGAGCGGGGCCTTGATCAAAAAGATTCTACTGCCGTTAGGAGATACCGTATGTCATAGAATCGTTCCCGATGAGGAAGAGAGGATCGCGGAGGAGCTAAGAAGGTTCTCCGACATCGATAAGGTTGACCTTATTCTAACCACGGGGGGTACGGGCTTTAGTCCCAGGGATGTTACCCCTGAGGCCACCCGAAAGGTCATCGAAAGAGAGGTTCCCGGGATCCCAGAGGCCCTGCGGATGGAAAGTATGAAAAAGACCCCCCGGGCCATGCTTTCCCGAGGAATCGCGGGAATCCGGGGCAAAACCCTCATTATCAATCTTCCCGGAAGCCCTAAAGCCGTGGAAGAGCACTTAATGGTACTGTTTCCCGTGTTGGAACATGCCCTAGGAATCCTCACGGGAAAAGAAGGAGAATGTGGGGGAGATACAAATAAACAGGGCTCACTTTAAAAACAGCCTGATTGATTGAAGTCTGCTTTTCCGTTTAAGGGGCTTTATTCCATAGATCCTTACAGTAGGCAAGAGACTCAGCGTCCGTATCGGGAGGAAGGGCAATGACTCCCTGGTAGCCCCCCTTCTTTAAAGTAGAGAAGAATACCCCATACTCGATTCCATCCTTAGGTCTAGGCGCTACTGCCTGGGTGGCATGGTGGGGATGTTCAACGTGCACGTGGGCGATTTGATCCTTATATACAAGAAGAGGTTCATAGATAGCCCTTTCACTTGGGGCAATTTCATGGAGGGTACGCAGCCCGATTGATAGGGCGATATTTCTTCGCTCCACCCGGCCAATACATTCCATTATTTCAGGGAAGCTATTGAGAAAGTTCGTGCGTTTTGGAGATAAAGGTTCCAAACAAATCGTAATCCCAAACCCCTCTGCGACTCCGCCCAGGATAAAGAGGAACTGGTAGAATTGTTCCTTCAACGCAGCTGTTTCCCCTTCAACGGGTAGAAGCCGTGCCTTTCCATCTGCCCACACGAGGGTTTTGCATCCTACTTCCGCCAACCTGGATAGAGCGGTATTTATGTATTCTGTCCAGGTGTATACATTAAATCCCCGTTCGGTTACCCGGACATCCTTGGGAAGGGGTGAATCGAACACCTCGAACACGTTGCCATACTTTTTCCAGTTCGCCTTCCCCTCTCGGGTCACAGTTTCTACCGACAACTGAACCTGAGAAAACCCCTCCTTGAGGGCTTGTTCAATCCTTTCTGGAGAGAACCGAGTATCCGGAATCTGCTTTGCCCAACGTATTTCTTTTGCCATACTGTTCCTCCTCGATTGAAGAAGCTCTTTGCTAGGGGTTCCCCAAGTTCACTAGAGCCTCCAGAGCTAGGATATAGCTCTTCTTCCCGAATCCCCCGATCACGCCCACGCACACGGGAGCAATCACCGACTTGTGCCTGAATTCTTCCCGAGCATGCACATTGGAAATGAACACCTCTACACAGGGCACCAGCATCGACCCTATAGCACTGCGAAGGGCATAACTGTAATGAGCCAATGCCCCCGCGTTAATGATCACGCCCGCATACTTCCCCGTTGCTTCCTGGAGTTTGTCGATGATGGCACCCTCGCTATTGAACTGAAAACACTCTACCTCAACCCCCAACTCGGCAGCCCGTTTGCGTAACCCTTCGTGGATATCCTCCAAGGAACCTTCTCCATAGATGGAAACCTTTCGGGTACCTAACAGATTCAAATTGGGTCCCGAAATTACCATGATCTTTTTCATCTCCTTCCTCCCCTTATGGCAACCAGGGTTCTATCCGTTCTTCCATCAAAGCTCGTAAGCCCAACACATAACTATGGGAACCAAACCCGCAGACCTGGCCCACACACACGGGAGCAATCAATGACACATGCCGGAAGGGTTCCCGTTTATAGATGTTGGAAATGTGTACTTCCACGGTGGGAATCTTCACTCCGCTTATCGCGTCCCGGAGGGCCACCGAGTAGTGGGTATAGGCACCTGCGTTGATTACGATTCCATCCACTCGGCCTAGACAACTATGGATATAGTCCACGAGTCCCCCTTCCGAGTTGGATTGGAAAAACTCTACTTCCACGTCCAGTTTTTCCGCTTCCCTCCGCACCTCTTCGTTGATCTGTTCCATTGTTTTACCACCATAGATTCCGATCTCCCGCCTTCCCAAAAGGTTCAAGTTCGGTCCATGGATCACCGCAACTCGCTTCCCTGGCATAGGGTGTCCTCCTCGAGCTGGATCTTTTTAAAGGATACTTGCTTTTCATCGGCTTGAGAAGGGGGTAAGAGACGATTGAAATATCGGCAATATAATGCTATTATATCGGTATGGAATACCCTTTCGATGTACAAAAATTGGAAAAGCTCATGGAATCGTCGGGCATATCTCTCCTCATAGCCAACAGTAGACACAACGTTCGGTACCTATCCAACGGATACTACTATCATTTCCACACCTACTCCGACAGGATGAGAGCCAGTAGGTACATAGCCTTTTTAGGACTCCCTCGAAACAGGCTTCAAGAATCCTTCTTCGTAGGTAGAAAGGAAGAGAGAGAACCTTTCCGGGAATCTCACATCTGGGTGCCCCATTTTCTGGAAGCTATTCGAGGAGTGCAGCCATCAGTGGAAGTCCTGGTCACGCGAATCCAACAATTAGGTTTAGACAAAGGGTCCATTGCCATCGAGTTCCCCTACTTTCCAGCCGATGGGTTTCAAGCGCTCGCCTCCCGACTTCCCTGGGTTACTTGGGTAGACGCGACGCCCCTCTTAAACGAATTACGAGCCATCAAGAGGCCGGAAGAACAACGCATCATCCGGGAAGCCTATTCGAAAGTCGCACAAAGTATACTCCGAACTTTCCAACAGTGCAGGGATGGGATTAGCACCCTGGAAATCGAACAGATCCTGCGTAAAGAGATGGCACAGGAAGGAGTCTCCTTCCTCTTCGCCTTGATCTGCGCAGGGCCTGGATTCTCCCGGGCGCCTTCTCCCCATATCCGGTGGAAACAGGGGGAAATCCTCCATATCGACGCGGGGGGTGAAATCGGGGATTATGTGGCGGACATCTGTCGCATGGGGTGCCTGGGTAAGCCGTCGTCGAAAGCAGAGGTGTTACATGCTGCCTGCCTCGAAGTACAGAATGGAGTTCGATCCCTCGTCCGACCCGGCGTTTCCTGTGGAGAACTGGTTTCCGCTGGTCACCGTCTCGCTTCACAGTATGAGTTTTCCTCCTATGCCCGATTCGTGGTGCATGGGATTGGGATGGTCCCCTATGAACCACCGGAATGCACCCTGCAAAGTACCCGTCCCCTTGAAGCGGGAATGGTTCTTTCCATCGAAACGGACTTCCTTCATCCTGGAATTGGACATGTGAAGATCGAGGATGCCGTACTGGTAACAGACACAGGGTACGAAGGCCTTGGGGATGCAGGACGGGAGTTTCAAATTATTCGTTAGCTAAATTA
>CAKZQO010000004.1 GCA_937140905.1 uncultured Spirochaeta sp. | reverse complement strand
CAGAAATCGGGAATGCTTTTGGCGACAATGATCGTCTCTCCGCCCTCATCGCTTCGAAAATCGACGCAGACCTGCTGATCCTCCTTACCGATATCGACGCTCTTTACACCGCGAATCCTAAGGAGGATCCCACAGCCACTCCCATCCACACGGTAGAACGGGTAGACGAAAAGATCCTTGCTTGTGCGGGTGCTGCGGGAAGCACTTTTTCCACCGGGGGCATGCGCACCAAGGTCCTGGCAGCTCAGATAGCCCAGAGGGCAGGTTGTCGCATGGTACTAGCCCATGGCAGGGAACCGAACGTGCTGGAGCGGGTGTTATCGGGAGAACAGCTCGGAACCCTGTTCTTGGCAGGCGAGAAGCTTTCTAATCGGCAGAGATGGATCCTAAACGGAACTCCCCAGGGGAAACTAATCGTGGACGAGGGGGCCATTGAGGCTATGCGGAATCGGAAGAGTCTTCTCCCCTCGGGCATTCATGAAGTGCAGGGGGTCTTCGCTGCCGGGGATATCGTGCAGGTGAACGATATAGCCAAGATAGTCACTGGCCTAAATAGCGCGGAGATTCGCGCCCTTATGGGCAAACACAGCTCAGAAATCCGGAAACTCTTAGGTTCCGACAAACGAGACGTCGTGGCACGGCCTGAGGATATCGTATTCCTTGATTCTTAGGTATTGCGTTGGTTACCACTTCTTCTGTTTCCAAAAGATCAAGAAGCCAGCCATAGACAGACCCGACAGAGATAGGATCAACCAGAAGGCATGTTCAAATGAATTCAATCCGAAAGGCAGGGGTACGTTCATCGAGAAAATCGACACGATCAATGTTGGCATCATGATGGTAATAGTAATGATATTGAGAGTCTTCATCAGAACATTTAGGTTGTTGCTAACGATGGAAGCTCTAGCGTCCATAAGGCTAGCGAGGATGGTGGAATAGATCTCAGCCTGTCTGTAGCACTGGTTGTTCTCGATAAGTAAGTCTTCCAAAAGCTCCAACTCTTCCCCAGTAAAGTTGAACTTTGTTGAGTTATGCTTGATTTTTTCCAGCAGAACACCGGTAGAGTTAATGGCGTTCTGGTAGTACACAAGGCTTTTCTGGAGCGCGAATAAGTTTATTAGGTAACGATTCTCCATAGCCTTGTTGATCTTATGCTCGATTTCATCAGCGATCGCATTAATAATGCGAAGGTGCTCCATGAAATGGTAAATAGCGCGGAAAATAAGCTTGAGCAATAACTCCCTTAGGGTCGATACTTGGGATAATTGCTTACCCTCGAATAGGTTAGTATCCTCATTTACTACAAGAATAAGGCGATCAGAAAACACGAAAGCTCCTACAGTAGATGCCTTAAAGAGAAACTCATCCGCTGCGGAATAGTTCTTCGGTCTTTTGTAGATAATCGCGATATGGTTCGGCTCCCATTCCAAGCGGGCCTGTTCATCGGGATCCAATGCAGACTGAAGGGTATGTTCATCAATTAGGCATGTCTCGATCAGTCGTTTCTTCTCGCTTTCATCCGGGCAGACATAGAGCAATATCGAAGCCTCGGGATCGAGAGTTTCGACAATCCTCTGGTTCTGGATCACGTACTTTCGTATCATGGTACTGTGATTATGGACTTTCGCCATTGGAACTTCAAGCGGTATTTACATTTTTTCTTTTCTGAGGGATAGAAAATCGCTTCAAATAATTCAGGAGATATACAAAATCGGATACTTATATTAACATTATTAGCATGAGTATATAAAGGAGATCTACCATGAAATACCGCTACCTTGGCAAATCAGGTCTACTCGTTTCCCGGGCATGTCTCGGTACCATGACCTTTGGAGCAACCCCCTGGGGGTGCGATGAAAAAGAAGCACGCCGGATACTGCTTCGGTACGTAGAGGCAGGAGGGAACTTCATAGATACGGCAGATGTGTACGCCGGCGGAATGTCGGAAACCATCATTGGCAAGGTGCTACCGGAACTGAAACGGGACGAGGTGATCCTAGCTACCAAGTGTTACTTCCCCATGAGTCAGAAACCGAACGCTCATGGGTGGTCCCGAAAACATATCGTCACCTCTTGCGAAAATAGTCTCCGTCGTCTAAACACGGATTACATCGACATCTACTATCTCCATGGACCCGATCCCCTTGTTCCGATGGAGGAAGTCTTGGAAACGCTGGACATTCTGGTCCATCAAGGTAAGATCCTCTACACCGCCTGCAGCAACCTCTTCGGTTGGCAAATTGCACGGGCCATGGAAATCTCCTCCCATCGGGGCCGCGCCGGGTTCGTATGCGGTCAATACCTCTATAACCTGATCCATCGGGATGTGGAGGCAGAGGTGATTCCCGCCATGGTGGAATACGGGGTAGGGGTGTTGAGTTGGAGCCCGTTAGGGGGCGGGTTATTGACTGGCAAGTACAAGGGGATGAAAGAGCCCCCGGCTGGTTCACGCCTGGAGCATCGGATGAAGGTTGATGGCCCTCGATTCTGGAACGAACGGGGATTCCGGACTGCCGAAAATCTGGAAGCAGTTTCGAAAGAGGTGGGCATTCCCATGGCCAAGCTTGCCATTGCCTGGCCCTTGACCCGCAAGTTCCTCTCCTCGGTGATCATAGGAGTCCGGACCCTTGCCCAACTGGAAGAAAACCTCGAAGCCGCAGACTGGGACATGAGCGAAGACATAAAAAAGCGACTGGATGAACTATCCGAGCCAGATCGGGACTACCTCTGGTGGTTCAATGGTACCAACTACAAACGGTTCGTGGATGCGGCCGAGAACCTGTTTCCGGGCACTGGTGCGGGAATACAGGTTTTATCTTCGTAGTATCTTTCTAAAAACATATAGGATTTCGAAAAATTGAGAAAAAGAAAAAAGAATGAAACACGACCACTGGAGACTTCGCAAGGATTCCAAAGGTCTTTCTATGTGCTCGCATTGTTCCATCTAGTTCTATTAGACATACTTTATCGGATGAACTGGGTAAATTTCCTGTTTGTGCATTCCCTCATAGAAATCCTTGGAGTGATCGTCTCCGTAAACATCTTCATTCTGGGCTGGAACACGTATCGTCTTACCCGCAACTTCACGATGGAACTACTGGGCGTTGGGTATCTCTGGGTGGGATTCTTGGATCTTATCCATACCTTTGCCTATAAGGGGATGGGGATATTCCCGTGGGCCACCGCAAACCTCCCAACCCAGCTATGGATTTCCGCAAGATACCTGGAAACCGCTACTTTGTTCTTGAGCGCCCTTTCTTTGAAGGTCCCCCCTAACACCATCTCCCCCGCAATTACTTATCCCTCTCCACATGCCCCCCCGATCCACAAAGGAGTCACTTTTTCGCTTTCCCGCATACGCCCTCAAGTATTATTAGGTATCGTCCATGTAATTGGATTATTCATCCTAGGGGCTGTGTTCACCGGATACTTCCCTGATTGTTTCATCGAAGGCAAAGGGCTCACAACCTTCAAAATCGGGAGTGAATACCTGATTTCTACCATTTTGCTACTCACGGGTATCATGTTATGGAGTTCCCGCAGTGCGTTGCCTAGACAAATCCTGCGATATTTACTTATGGCGATAGGCACAACGATCCTTTCAGAATTAACCTTTACCCTATATCAGGATGTGTATGGTTTATTTAATTATCTTGGACATATCCTCAAATTTTTCTCCATTCTTTTTGTTTACCAGGCACTCATCGAACAAAATTTGATCGACCCTATCCGATTCCTTTTGAAAGAGATAACCTATGCGAATGAAACTCTCCAGCATGAAATACAGGAGAAGGAACGAAAAGAAGAAGAACTGAAAAAGCAACTGAAAGAAAAAGAGCTCCTAGTCCAGGAAGTACACCATCGAATAAAAAATAACTTGTCCGCTCTCATCTCTCTACTCAGCATTCAAAAAGACAAATCAACAATCCCAGAAACCCATATTCTCTTCGAAGAAGCCATCGCAAAACTGTATGTGATGGAGACTCTCTACGCAAAGATGGTATCCACTAAGGAAGCAGATTCCATACAGATAGACAACTACCTGGAAGAGTTAGTCCAAATCGTTCTCCTGATTTTCCCCCAATCCAAACAGATAACTGTTGAACGCACCTTCGATACATTCACGATAGATTCAAAAGCCGCTTTTTTATTGGGCGTGATTATCAACGAACTCCTTACCAACGCTTTAAAGTATGCTTTTCAAGGGCGTTCGACTGGCACCATCCATCTTAGCTTGAAAAGGGAAGGGGAATCCTGCACATTGAAAGTTGAAGATACTGGAATAGGAATCGAACCATCAGCAACTAAGGAAGGGTTTGGATTAGAACTAGTCCGTATGTTGACTAACCAACTCGGCGGAACATTCTCGATTTCTAGCGAACGCGGGACTCGTTGTACAGTGGTATTTCCTCTCTCTAAAGCATCAAGTTGAGTATCCAATCCCTAAACTCAGGGTAGGTCTCCGAGATCAAAAGGATTAGATCCGGCAGAGTATCCCGGGGCATCTGTTCCAAGGTATACTGCACAAGAGCGGAATAATGGAGGGGATCGGTTACAGTGCGGTGTACTACTTGGTACAGGACTTCCCCATTCTCGCTCGACCTGAAGATCCTCTTCAAGGATGAACGGGTTCGAGGTTGATCCCGGAACAGTTGCAATAGATCGAGGAACGCCGCATACCTATCTTCCTCCCTCTCTTCTCCTAGGCGAGGTAGGATTTCGGCCACATCCCGTTCCTGTACCTGAAGGATCCGGTAGTACTTGGCTCCCCCTTCGATCATGCCCGCCACCACATCCGACCAGAACTTCGCCTGCACGATACTGGGCACCCCCAATAGATCCCCCACTGGTGCGAATACTGCCGCGAAAGGCCAGGAGAGTACGCTCCGGAAAAAGTTTCCCCGGATTACTTTCTTGTCGAATCCTCGAATCGTATTATGGGTAGCAAGGTACAACCCGTTGGAGAAAGAGATGAAGAAAAACTTCGCGATGTTATAGAACAGGCCCCCCACCGCAAAGGGCCAAAGAATATCGAACTGGGCTTTCACGAACCCCAGGATTGGCACAGAAAAACCTGTCCAGAAGAGGGAACGACTCAAGTTCGCGAAATCGACGCTCCGGAAGGTCCATTCCCGTAGGCGAACCCCCCTTGTGGATACGAGATCGGCGATCATGTTCCGGAACCCCGTGATCCCGAGCCACACGGTGGCGTAGAATGACCCGATGAAATGATTGGCCACCACGAACCCCACCCCAACATGGAGAGCGTTCACCATCCCAGGGTTCAGGTATCGGATCGCGCGACGAAGGGGGATCGTTTCCTCGTCTTTTTCCAATCCACTCTTGTTCTGGATCCCTTCCGAGATCTTCCCCATGCAAACGATGGGCTGCGCATCTTCCTTGCCTACAATCAATTGGGTAATGGGCATCGGTAAGGTGATATGTTTCCGCAGATATGCCCTTTTATACTTCCCTTGTATTTTATCCAGATAGATAAATCCCATTCCTGGAATCGAAGGGCTTCGACCCCGACTGTCGCTTCCACAAACAGGCGTTAGGGTCGATTTGCCAAGTTTCTCCCGTTCCTGATTGAAACCTTTTAGGAAATGGGCAAGCTGTAGAAGCTCTTCCGGATCACGGACCGCGCTGTCCTGTAGGTTATAAACTTCCACTTCATCGAGGAAACTTCCATATTCCTGCAACAACTTCCGGGCATTTTCCATTCCATGTTCTAGGGGATGGAGAACTCGTACCCTGCAACCCGCCTTCCGTAAGCTCTCCACGATACTAGGAAGATCGTGAAAGACAGTGATCGATTCTCCCAACTTTGGATTGGAAAAGTATCGTTTGTAGAGGCCTTCGGGATTCAAGGTGTGAAACTCCTCGTACAGGCGATTGAATTTTTGTTCCGCGATTCGTAGTTCCCACTCGGAGATAGCTTTCTTCCGGAAGTCGTCGTTCGCTTTTTCCAGCAACGCTTTCGCGTGAAGGAGCCTGTTATGCAGGATTGGTTTATAGATTCTATAGAAGAACTCTCCTAAATGGAGTTTGTTAAGGCTGAACAGGGGAACGAACTTGCGGAGCTGTTTCTTCTTGATCTTGGGAACCTGGTATAAGGGATCGTCTGGAAAACCCTCGTTAAGCTCTTTTAGATCCGTCTGGTTGAAATGATTTACCAACCGTTTCACGGCTTCGAGACGATGCTTCTGATTGGCCTGCAGTCCCTTAAAAAAGGTTTTGAGAGGCCCTTTATGTTCCTTCAGATACCGTTTTAGATCCGCTGCCCGTTCAAAAGTAGGAAGCACTGTCAGGAAATGGAACCGTTTTCCCGCTGCCATGCAACTGAACTCAAGGGCGACCTCCACTCGAACACCAGTAATGCGGCCAGCCTCTATCGCTTCCATCATCATCGGATAGGCTGCGATATGGTTGTACGCGATGGTGAGTCGAGACATCCCCTTGATAAAGGCATCGATCACGAGTTGGGTCGGGTTCTTGCGTCCCGTACTCGCCGTATCATGAACATGAGTATCCCATCCGAGATCCATCTCTTTTAGAGGTTTTCCAGTTTCTGGTACTTCTATTACGTTCAACTCTAAGAGAAGTTTCCGGATCACCTGATGTCTCCCATGGGAGGTCCGGGAAAAGTCATATAGGAGTTCCAACTGTTTCCGGGAATTATGTCGATTCTTGACCGCTTCCTTCATCAAGGCTACCTGCACCCGGGCAGTATTGAGGGGCATCGCAAGGGTACGGGCATGAAAGGCAATATCCATCAATCGTTTCAAAGCTCGAAGACGATTCTTACGGCTTCCACTATCCAAGCTGCTAATTACGGCTAGATACGCTTCAGCCAATGAGATCCGTCGCTTCTGGAACTTCCCCGTCACGCCCAAAGGATGGAATTGTGGCAGGAGACGAACCTTCTGGGGTCGATCGATGCGGTCGTTCAATTCCTGTTGGTACTTGTACAGTTCATTGGAAAAACTCAACAGGTTGACAAATCGATTGTAGAGTCGGATCATAGTTGCACAGTATACTATAAATTGGAGAAAGATTGGATACATTCGACAAGCAAACCCTCAGGAACCGGGCGAAAGAGATCTTACAAACCCTTCCAGAGGAGTATAAAAAAGGCGCGTCCCATTCCATCTGTCAGCATTTGAACCGGTATTTACTTTCCCTCAGTACTTTACCTACAGCTCTTCTCGGCTTTATCCCTTTCCCGGATGAGCCGGATGTAACGCCCCTTTACAGGGAGATCTGTTCCCTGTTCCCTTATTTACCCATTGGATTTCCCCGGGTGGAAGGTAACGCGTTGGCTTTCTATCGATGGTCTTCTTCTCGGCTTCCTAAGAATGGTGTAACGCCAGAATGGGTACATGGCTCTTTCGGAACTATCGAACCTTCTCCATCCCTTCCTCAATTTGGTAGAGATATCCCTTGGGGGACGTGTCCTGTTGTGCTGGTGCCCGGAAGGGTATTCGACCGGCAGGGAGGAAGAATTGGGCGAGGGAAAGGGTACTACGATCGTTTTCTCCGGTCTTTAAGGCAGAGAGTGACTGATGGGGAAAAAAACATCGAAGTGATAGCGATTGGGATCTGTTTTTTGGTTCAGGTGGTAACAGAAGTACCCCGAACCGAACAGGATGAGCCCATAGATCATCTTATCACAGAGGAAGGTGTGTTATGAGGGAAGCCGTCGCGTTTCGAAAAACGAAGATCATCTGTACCTTGGGACCTTCTTCCGATCCAGTGGAAGTGATTCGGCAACTCGTTCTGATGGGCATGAATGTGGCTCGGTTCAACTTTTCCCATGGAGATCACGAGGAACATAGACACCGGATGGAAAAGGTGAAGGCCATCTCTTCGGAACTGAACATCCCCGTGGGAATCCTTCTGGATACCAAAGGCCCAGAGATACGCACAGGGGTGGTTGCGGGAACATTGAAGCTTACCCCCGGGCAAGAGATCACTCTCACCGTGGACGGGGCCGAATGTACTCCGGGTAGGATCTCGATTTCGTACAAACCCCTTCCCAAAGAAGTACAACCGGGAGATCACATCTATATCGCCGATGGGTTGATTGACTTGGAAGTGATCGATATCCAGGGAGAAGTCGTCCGGGCCAAGGTAATCAACGGAGGCCTTCTAGGCAGTAAAAAGAACGTCAACGTACCAGGAATCCGAACCTCCTTGCCTGCGTTAGGGGAGCAGGATGGCAGGGACATACAATTCGGCCTGACTCAAGGGATCGATTTCATCGCCGCTTCCTTCATCCGAAAGGCTCAGGACGTGATCCAGATTCGGCAGCTGATCGATCAACTCGCGGGGAATCAGCCAAAGCCTTTGGTGATCGCGAAAATCGAGGATCGGGAAGGAGTGGAAAACATCGACGAGATCATTCGTGTGGCCGATGGAGTGATGATCGCCCGGGGAGATCTGGGAGTGCAATTGCCAATGGAAAGCATCCCATTGATCCAGAAACGAATCATCGAAAAATGCAACCGGGCGAACAAGCTGGTCGTCACGGCCACTCAAATGCTGGAAAGCATGACCGCCAATCCCAAACCTACCCGTGCGGAGCTTACCGATGTGGCCAATGCCGTGTTCGATGGAACCGATGCGGTGATGCTCTCCGGGGAAACAGCGGGAGGCAAGTATCCGATCGAAGCGTTGCGGGTTATGGATCGAATCATTCGAACGGTGGAACAATCGGAAGAATACAAGGAACGAAAGAAACGGTACTTCCAATTCCAGAGCGCCAAGAACGATATCCCCCACGCCACCGCGAAAGCCGCCTACATCATGGCAGAAGAAATCAACGCCTCTGCCATCGTCGGACTTACCCGATCGGGGAATACGGCCCGGCTCCTCTCATTCTACCGGCCAGATCCACCCATTATCGCTGTCACCCCCAATAGTGGGGTCCAGAACAAGCTCCTCCTCCACTGGGGGGTGTTCCCCTTGGTAGCAGCTGAAACCAAAGACGCCGATGTGATGATCGCCAACGGAATCAAAGCAGCACTGGAGGCTAAATACGTACGATTACAGGAGTACATCGTGGTCGTGGCTGGTGTACCGATCGGAACCCCCTTAGTGATCAACATGGTCCGAGCCTATTTCCTTGGGACTATCCTTTGCCGAGGAGAGCAAGGCTATGGAAAACGGGCAAGCGGACGAGTGGTAAAAGCTAATACCGCCACAGAAGCCTCGGCTAAACTTCTCCTGACAGGAGATGAAGTTCTCGTAACGAAAGAAATGAACGATGCCTTCCTTCCCTTCTTGCCTAACCTTGCGGGAATCGTTCTGGAAACGTACTCTTCCCATTCCTGGAAAAAGATACAGTCCATAGCCCCAAACCTCGTCGCTATCACCAAAGTCCCCGAAGCATTGACGGTATTGTCGGACAATCAGATCGTAACTCTTAGTGGGGAGGAACGGATCGTGTACGAAGGGGAGTTATAGTGCTCCCTTTTTTTCGTCCTTTACGATACGACCATCGTGGAGGTACACCAATCGGCGGGCGTACTGCATTACCATGGGATCATGGGTTGAAAACACGAAAACTGTCCCATGCCGCTCGTTCAAGCTCTTCATCAGGCAGAGGATTTCTTCGCCCGTTTTTGAATCCAGGTTTGCTGTCGGTTCATCCGCCAAGACTACCGCGGGGTTCTTAACCAGAGCCCGGGCAATGGCCACACGCTGTTGCTGCCCACCGGAAAGTTCCGAGGGTTTCCTCTTTTCTAGCCCTTCCAACCCTACTTCCGCCAGAATTGATAATACCGCTGTGCGGATCCGCTTTGAATCCCAATGAAGCAATTCCAACGGAAGGGCTACGTTCTCATACGCGGAAAGAACAGGAATGAGATTGAAACTCTGAAACACGAATCCAATCTTTTCCCGTCGAAATGCAGAGGCCTCATCGGAGGATAGGGAACCAAGATCCTTTCCTTGAAACCGGATCGTGCCTGAGGTCAAGGTATCGATGCACCCCAACAGGTTCAATAACGTAGATTTCCCAGAACCTGAAGGCCCTGCTATGGAGAGGAACTCGCCCTCTTCAATTTGGAGGGTAACTCCCCGTAACGCTTGAACCACGGTTTTCCCCGTATGGTATTCCTTTACCACATCCTGCACTTGAATCATGGCAGCCTATAGTATCAGGCATGGTTCATACTGGCAATATTTAGAAAGAAAATCTGGAGTGTTAAAAGAGAAGGTACCCCCTGGACCTACGCAGATCCAACGGATCTGGGTAGAATAGGGAATGAATTAGATCCTAAACCAGGAGGGTACCCATGTATACCAAGAAGTATTACGAGTTTATCCGAAACTGTAAA
>CAKZQO010000003.1 GCA_937140905.1 uncultured Spirochaeta sp. | reverse complement strand
AATTCGCGGATTCGCCGTTGAACTGTTTCCGATCTGCCTTCCGCGGGATACTCTTGCACCAGTTGTCGAAGGTATCGTAGAGCGCCGGGATAATCTCCCAATTCAGACAACACGGTTGATACCTGGGCCATAGCTTCCGAGCGGAACGGACTCTGTGGATACTCTATAATGAGCCGCTCCCATAGAAGAACGGCTGTGTAGGGTTCTCCTACTTTGTGGGAAGCCATCCCTTCCCAAAAAAGGGAACGATCCATCGATGTCCCCTTGGGAAGCATCGACCGATACTGAGAGAACGCTTCTTTTGCCTCTCTGTATCGGTTGGATGCATAGAAGGTTTCTCCCCGTTTGTACAACGCCTGGTCACTAAACGGGCTAGAGGGGTACCGACGAAAAAGGGCGAGGTACGCATCAGCCGCTTGCTCTGGTTGATCAAACTCACCAAAGATATTAGCAGTCTCGTATAGAGCATCGTCCGCCAACGGATCTTCTGGTTTTTCTGTAAATAATATCTTGAATGCCTCCTGAGCGTCCCGTTTCTTTCCTAGCATGTAGAGGGTTTTTGCCCTCAAGAACCACATACGCGCCCATAAGGGACTTTCTTTCCTGACGGGTAAGGACTCCAACAGAGAAAAGGATAGTTCAAATTGTCTCAGCGTGTAGGCGCTCCATCCCCCATAGTATACGGCCCTCTCCCGTAGCTCGGGGTTCAAATCGGATTCCTTTAGGAGAGATCGATATACCTCCAGAGAAGTCGCGTAATTTCCCAATCGATAGTAGGCCCAACCTAGGTAGAAAGTAGCGTAAAGCCGTAGATCGTTGATAGAAGCATCTTGGACACCCTGGGATGCTACCTGTTCCAAAATAATCTTGGCTTCGGAAAAATTACGTTCTTCCAGAAAGGTAACTCCCTGTATCAATCGCACGGCCCCTAAAAGGCGAGGTGGAAGTTCCTTCTGTAACAAGTTCGTCACTTCTTTTTTAATTAAAGCAACCCTATTGGCAGAAAGGAGTAACCTTAACCGCTCTATTCTCCCTTCTACGTCTTCGGCTCGATACCCTAGATAGGTCTCCCATACCTCCAAGGCTTCTATATCCCTACCCAACTTTCCTAAAAGTACAGCTCGAAAACGAAGAAGTGGCAACGCTTCTTCTGGAAGGATGCCCGTTTTAGGAAGAGTATCCGTAATAGTCAGGGCATCCCCCAACCTTCCTTGTTTTTCTACTACCCAGGCTAGAAGAAATAAAGCAGAATACCGTAAAGAACTGTTCGGAAAAGAAGCTAACCATCCCTTCAAGGTCTTTTCCGCTTCTGCCCAGTTCCCCATTTGGGCCTCGATATGTCCCCTTAGGAACAGGAGGTCCTCCCCTAGCGAGAATCCCTGAAGTGTGGAATGAGCTTTAATAAGATTTCCGATCCGGCGGTAACTTTCCGACAGGATTCCTATTCCATGGTTAGTCAATCCTACTCCACTACCTTTAAGAATTTCCAGATAGCGAATGGCGTTTTCATACTCGCCAGCCTGAAAAAAGGTCCGACCCCCAAGTTCCCAGACTTCAGCAAGGGAAGCAGAATCGTTTTTCAACGATTGTCTTGCTTCCTCCAGCACAAAAGGAATACGTTGCGTTTCTCGAAGAAAGGCGTAACACTGGATCGCTCTCTTCGAGGCATAGACTTTTTCCTTTACCAAGTGGGGGGACACTAAGATAAATACCTCTGCTGCTTCCCGATAGGAGGAACGTTGGTAATAGGCTTCCCCAACAGATAACAAGAACCTGCTGCGGCCGGGTTCGGAAAGCCTTTCATTTGAAACCTGTCGATATAGGGATACAAGCCCTTCCCTATCACCCAAGGACAGAGCGATGGATCCATACAGAACGAGAGCGTCTGGATCTGGGGATTTTAAGTATTCAGGAGTAAACAGTTGCTGTAACCCTTCCTTGGCTTCGGCCAACCTCCCCAACTCTTTCTGGGCAAAGGAACGGTACAATAGAGCGCGTCTCTTGCCTTCCTCAGGAGGATTCCCTCGTAGATACTTCGAGAGAAGCTGCTCCGCTCTTGGGTAGTCTTTCAATCCATAAGCGGACATTCCGGACCAAAAAGGAAGGGAGGCATAGTACTGGGTAGAAGAGTACCGAACCTCGATCCGTTGGAACAGTTCGTCTGCTTCCTTGTACCGTTTTAGATGGAACAGTATCTGAGCTCGGCGGAACTGTGCATCTGCTACGAGAGGGGAGTCCGGGTAAGAACGTAGAAAGGTATCGAAAGCATCCAGAGCCAGAGGGTAGTTACCCTCCATGTAAAGCCGCTCTCCCCGTTCAAAGGAGCTTTGGGTGAAACCTGAAAGTGTCGAAAGGAACAGAAAGAAGATCGAAAAGACTACTTTCTTACCCATACGGGATAAAAATAACCCAGTAGTTTCATTTATTCAATCCTGGGTGGTTCGAATGATGCGTCTGCCTTGATCCGTACTAGATGAATGAAGTTTCCATCGAACTTCTTTTTAAGAAAAGGAAGATCCGTTTCAACGTTTCGTTCGAACACCGCCGCTCGGAACTCTCCTTTGGGGGTGAAATAAGGAAACAAAACTACCACATGTACATGTTGTCGAAGGACTGGATCCTTACCAAACTCCCGATTTATTGAACCCAGGTAGAAATTGCCAGGTTCAAGCACGGCTAGGGAGAACAGGATACCCTCGATCTCTTGGATTGGATACCCTACATCTTCCCGGTACTCCCAGAAGGGAACATTCCTCACATCCTGCTGCTCTGGATCTCCCCCACCAGAAAGGGCGCAGGCAATGTTTCGAGTCCAATCCAACCCGAAGAAAGGATCTCGCTCCTCTTCGAACCGATAGGTGATTCTGGATCCCCTGCGAAAAAGATGTTTTTCTTTCAATGCTTCGATATCGAGATACTGACCCGTTCGGGGCCAATAGAGACCATCCCCTATCCATTTGGCAAAGCCCGAACAATTGAAACCCGGAAGTTTTTCCTGTGCCCGAAGGCTTGCAATGAACACCAGCTTCCCATTCCTATCCATTGCGCCGTCCTCTGCATCGGGAAGTCTAGGAAGTTCTTTTCGGATTTTTTGCACCATGGTCAACACGGAAGCATAAGAGGCAGGGTCCATGTTCCGTAGCAGAATGGACCAGTCTACCGTACCACTAGTCCGATCCAGGATCTGTTGGAAAGGTTCGGTCAAAAGGGCAGAAAGACTTATTCCCAGGGGTACGGCCTTGTACAGAAGGGAATCGAACAAGTACACATCCATAAGGGTTTTAGTTCCCTTAGGGAACAATCGAAGGTAGCAGCCTGGTTCGTTCCGATAGAAGATCTTTACTTGTATCAGGGCTCCTGTTCTTCCATCTTTCTTTAGAATCCAGGAACCTGCAGAGTAGACAGGAAACTCACCATCGGCTTCGTTCCGGAACAGGATATAGACTGCCCCGTTGGATCGTTCCGTACTTACTTTTACCCTCTTTCCCCCATTTCGTTGAATTACTACCCGTTCTCTAAAACGATCTATCTCTTCCAACGTGGCAGTAAACAGCTGTCGGAAGGAGAGCCTGGTTTCCAAATTCTCCTTATCCCATACTTCGGTAATCTCCGAATGAAGAGTTCCAACTCCTCCCCAAGGCAGAGAAAAAATTGGGGATCTTAACATCCCTAAGAATAAAAAAATAAGTACGAAAAATCGCATACACTTTCCTACCGAGAAACCTTCTCCAGGATCATGACAGGATGGGGTATCTGCTCCAACAACCGATACAAACCAGAGGAAAGCTGAGGCACCATCCCTTCCATTACATCATCGACCGATGTCCCCAAAGGATTGATGATCCTCATTCGTACTTCTTCTGCAGAAAAAGGTACAACGCTATTTTGAAGAAACTTCCCTTCTATCAGATAGATTCCGGAGGTAAGGAATCCTCCTTCCCTTCCCCAAACAGTTCCTATCATGGGAAGTTTCATCCGAATAACTGTCTCGAATAATTCCACATCGGGAAACCCTAAAGCGAATCTATTTAAGGGCAACACATAGAACCAGCGGATCCCTGTTTGTTGTATGAAGCGTTGGAAGGAACGGGATTGGAGCATCAGTACTCCCCCTCCTACCCCGGAAGAGTACCGTCCAAGTTCCCCTTTATCCGAGACTACCAATTTCCCTCCCGCAAGGTAAGGAAACACGGGCTCTTTCACGAAAAGGATCGCTCTTGGATCCATTCCAAAGAATTCTTCCTGTTGGAAGAGCTTCTTTACCCTGTCGATTCTTTGAGATTCGCCAAAGATCCACCAGGGCACCATTCGACCGTATAGGTATGCTACCCTTCGTAACCGTTCGGTTAAGAGAGAAAACAAACGGAAGGATAAAGCTTTTTCCGAATCGGGAAGAAAGGTTAGAACTCCTATAGCTCCCTTAAAGAATAGTTCCTCAAACGGTTCTGGAATTTCGCCTTCTTTCTCCGGAGGTATCCTTCGATCCAGAATCGTAGCCCTTAAAGGTGGTTCCGGTTTAACCTGGTTCAACAAGGTTTGGGCTAGGGTGATAGCTTCTTTGGAAATATCTCGGATCCCTTGACAGATGAGTCTCTGCTTTTGGGGAGGTAACCGAAGGAGGATTCGTTCTATATGTTCCTGCCCCGGAAGAGCGATCCCGGCCTTTGTCTTTTCCCATAAGGTCTCGGTAGTTTCCAGAGACTCCTGGATTTCTAACAAAACTCGTCGGAGAGATTGGATATTCGCCTTGGTATTGGCGAATTGATCTTCACCCTCCTCCACTAGGGCTTGAAGCGCTCCTTCCAATGTGAACTTCCGTTCTTGAACAAGGTACTTCAATCGATACAGAAGGTGTATTTCCCGCTCTCCATAGGTGCGACGTCCGGAAGGGTTCTTCTCCGGCTCGAACAGAGGAATCATCTGTTCCCAGTACCGCACTATATGGGGTCGAAGATCCAGGAGTCTGCACACTTCCCCTAGACTCTTTCGTTTCATGAAGAAGAACCTCGGGATTTCAATTCGATTTCGATGGGAATCGAAGGAAGATGGAACTCTTCCCTCAGTCTATTTCGAATATACCCCACATAGAAACCGGGGAAACCTTCTACCCGATTCACGAACAGGACAAACCGTACGGGTGAAGTCCTAACCTGTGTAATAAATCGAACTTTATACCTCTTCTTTCCCATCTGAGGAGGCGGGTTCTTTTCCATCCATTGCGCAAGAGCTCGGTTCAACGTAGACGTCTCGATCCTTGTCTGAAGTTGCTTTTTCAGGGAGAAGGCGGTTTTCAGCAGGGTTTCCATATTGAAGCCTGTTTTTGCAGAAATAGGAATGATGGGAGCGAAATCCAGCACGGGAAATTGGAACCGAATCTTATCCTCCACTTCCTTAAAGGCTCGTTTACCCCCTTTGATGGTGTCCCACTTATTCACCACCAGAATGATCCCCCTTCCCTTCTTCACTATTTGAGCTGCAATCTTCTTGTCCTGCTCGGTCAATCCCTCTGCCACATCGATCAGAAGAAAGACCACGTCCGCTTCCCGGATCCCTTCCAAGGCTCGATGGACCGAGTAGTACTCCACGTCTTCCCTCACCTTCGTTTTTCGTCGAATACCCGCGGTATCGAAGATGCGAATCTTTCTCCCTTCGAACAGGAAAAAATCTTCTACTATGTCCCTTGTGGTACCCGGGATATCCGAAACGATAGATACTTCCTTTCCCAACAGCCGATTTACCAGAGTAGATTTCCCTGTGTTGGGTTTACCTAACACGGCTAAGGTTAGAAACTCGGCTCCATCGGTTTCTCCACTATCCCTCTGTTCTTGAAAGTGCCCATCCAGTTCTAGGAAAGAGAACACCCGCTCCGTCAGTTCCTCACAGTTCCTTCCATGGGTTGCAGAAACCGGAATCGGTTCGCCAAAGCCAAGACCGAAGAATTCACCTAAATGAGTTTCCCGTTCTTCCGTATCTACCTTGTTCACTACCAGTAACACTTTATGTGAAAAAGGCCGTAAGTCTTCTAGCAGTTCCTCATCTTCTCCAGTGAGCCCTTCTATGGAGACAAGAAGAATGATACAGTCAGCTTCTTCTATGGTCTTTTTACTCTTACCAATCACCAACTGATCGAGAGGTTTCACTTCTTCAGCCCGGATCCCTCCGGTATCTACCAGAAAAGCTTCTCGATCCCGATATTTCCATAGAGTCTTTATAGGGTCTCGAGTAACTCCCGCCATCGAATGGGTGATAGCTTTCCGTTTCCTGATCAATCGGTTGAAGAGGGTAGATTTCCCTACATTTGGTCTTCCTACAATAGCAACTAATGGAATTTTGTGTGCCAGTGTCGGTTCAATAGGTATTGAGGTCAAACCGCTTCTCCATGAGCTGCCGGACATACGTATCGATCTCCTTTCCCGAACGCATCTCCATCACCGTCCCCACCAACTCTTCTGCCTCTGCCATGGAAACCGAACGGATGATCTTTTTAACTGCCGGAATGGAAAAGGCGTTCATACTCAGCTCATCTAGTCCTAACCCTAAAAGAATTACGGTAGCCAGAGGATCCCCTGCCATTTCTCCGCACATTGCCACAGGAATTCCAACGGCATGGGCGTTTTCCACTGTCATACGAATCAGTCGAAGCACAGCGGGATGGAAGGGCTCGTACAGGTATGCAGTCCGTTGATTCCCACGATCTACCGCGATGGTATACTGAATAAGATCGTTCGTTCCTATGGAGAAGAACTCTACCTTCCGAGCCAGGACATCCGATGTCAACGCAGCCGATGGAATCTCGATCATACACCCAATAGCTACCTTTTCATTGAATGGTAGCCCTTCTGATCTGAGCTCCTGCTTGACCTGCTCCGTCTCGGCGCG
>CAKZQO010000002.1 GCA_937140905.1 uncultured Spirochaeta sp. | reverse complement strand
TGTGCTCTTCCGATCCCAATCGTATCAATCTTTTCGTCTCAATACCGGAGCCAGGATTTCCATGGCTACCCGTACATCCTCGGCAAAACCCTTTTTAAGATTCCCTTCTATCGCTAGTTTTCCTTTGTACTTGCAAGCATCGAGGACCCCGATGATATGCTTGAAATCAAGGGCCCCATAGCCTGGGAAAAACCGATTGTTCTCCGATAGGTGAAAACTGATGAAATGTTCCCGGTGAGCAATGATGGCAGCCTCCATGTTGGATTCCTCGATATTCATATGCCATGTATCTGGCAGGATATACGTATATCCCTTGCTCGCACCTTCCACCAGTGCCCAGGTATCCTCTAGGCTATTCCCTAAAGGGGACTCGAAGCGATTGATGGCTTCTACCAAAAAAGGAGTCTTTAATTTGGTTGCTTCTTCCGAAACTTCTGCGATAGATCGTTTCAACGCTTCTCGATGAGCTTCAGAAGTCTCCCCCGCAGCTCCTTTGAGAAATCCCGCTATGATTCCCGCTCCGAACTGTTTGGCAAAGGATAGGAACTCTTTGGCACGTCTAACCGACCTAGTCCGTTTGTTTTCATCGGTGGAAGCTAAGGACAACCCTTCGGTCTTTGCCGTAAAACCCGTAGCAAACATGGACAGCTCCAGATCGAATCCTCTTAGAAAGGTTTTTAAATCTTCTGGATCAATGGCATCCGGGTTACGGATGTTCAACTCCACCCCATCGAATCCAAAACTCTGAAGAACTTTCATCCGTTCGATGAATTCCTTGTCCTGCCGATATCCATCGGGCAATAAGGTCTGCAAAGCGAGATAGTACCGATATCTTCCCATCGATCGTGCTCCTTTCTTATCCCTTTAATCTTAATCCCTACATACCCAAAATCGGCCGTAAGGTTTCTACTTCCTTCCAACTTGTCACCATGATATATAAGTACAATCCTTTTGGGTCCAAACTGTCCATCAACTTACGCAGCTCATCGGGAGAGAAAGATCCTCGGATCAACAGGGGTTTCCCCGCATTCTGAACTTGCTGAAAGTAAGGAATCATCCAATCCAACGGAGGACCTCCCACGTCGTTGTTTATCTCGTAACAACGAATCTCGGGAATCTGTAGCATCTTGTCAAGAACGAACATACTGGTGGCATGGAGGTGGATGAAACTGCAGGAAAACTGGGATGCCACTCGTTGATCCACCGGTTTCAAGTATTGCTCGTACAACGTGGGAGATAGAACAGCCACCCCATCTTCCTGCATCCGAATGATGGTCCCTGGAGCCCAGAGGCTATACTGGGCGTCGAAGTATCCTTCATAAAAAAGGGGTATCCGTTTCCACGCCTCTTGGGTGATCCAGATGAAGAAATCCCCCATCCGTTCTAGTAGCCTGTACGTCCGTTCTCCCTCCATCATCAGATCGATCACCGCTTGTTCGTGGCCCCTTAAATTGATGACATAATCGAAGGGCCCTGTAAGGGTACCATGAGACACTGGATACCTTCCCGCCGCGTGCCTCACTAGCACGTCGATGAACTCCATGTACTTCTGATACCAGGGGGATTTCCGGCTCCACTCCTTGGCCTCAGCTTCTTCCCATGAAAGGTTCTGTTCTTCCGCTACTACATTTCCTGGTAAAACCCGCATGGCGCTCCCTAGGATCCCCTCTCCCCAGAATACCGCTTGGGAGGGCGAAGCTCCCCGAAGGATATCATCCTCCATCTGTTCTCCCTCGGAAAGGAGTCGCTCCTGATCTTCCAAAAATTCTTCAGGTTTGATCATGTCAGGGGTAAGGGAAGCGTCTTTCTTCCAGGAAGCGCTGGCTCTGAACTCATCCAAGGGGAACCAGCTCTTGAAAGAGAATCCTACCAACGGTCGTTTTACAGGCTCTCGGGACCAGAACTTTCGGTACCCTTCAATTTTTTTGGGGTCATTCCCAAACGCGTACCCCATTCTCCCTCCTAGTTCATCTCGAACCCGCCATCCACATTCAACGTCTGCCCCGTAATATAATCCGATTCCGAGGAGCAGAGGAAAAGGGCAGCAGCTGCCATATCCTCAACCGTTCCAGGCCGTTTCAGAGGAATCCGGGATATGAATTCATCGCTAGCTTTCTGGGCATCCACGCCAAAGGCTTTCTGTTTCAACCGATTGTTCTCGTCCCACATGGGGGTAAGTACCACACTAGGGGCTATGGCGTTCACATTGATGTTATAGGGCGCGAACGCTAATGCCGCAGACTGGGTAATGCTGATCACCGCAGCTTTGCTAGCCGCATAGGCTAGCTGGTACGCCCGGCCCCTCCGGCCTGAGATGGAGGTAAAATTGACGATCTTCCCGTAGGATTTTTCTGCCCTTCCTGCTCGCTTCACGTCCTCGGGAATCTGCTGGATCATGGCGCGGGCTACGGCCTGTACCGCGAACGCTGTGCCCTTCTGATTGATGTCTATCACCCGGTCCCATTCCTCCTCCGTTACGTCGAGGAAATTGTTGCTCTGTACTACCCCTGCTGTATTGACGAATATATGCAAAGCTCCAAAATCCTTTAGAATTTGATCTACTACCTGTTGAGTCTCCCTGGGTTTGGAAATGTCCAGTCGATAGGTTCTCACCTCTGACCCATTCTGTTTCAATTGGGCAATCAATTCCTTTAGAAGGTTTTCCTGAATATCTGCCAGAGCCAATCTTGCTCCTTCCTGGGCAAATCGAAGGGCAATACCCTTTCCAATACCTGAGGCTGCTCCTGCAATGAAAGCTACTTTTCCTTTCAACTGTTTATCCATAGGTTTACCCCCTTCCGTATAAGTCATCGGTTATTTCGAGGAACCAATTCTTGAGCCGTTCCGTATACTTTTTTCTACACTCAGTGGAGATATCGTAGAGCTTATCCCGAAGTACGAACCTATTCTGAGGATCCCGCCTACCCACCGAGACAAAACAATAATAATGGAAAAGTTTCTTCGCTGGATGAGGAGTAGGATCCTTTGCCAATTCCTCCATGCATTCCTTTGCAAAACTGGATCCCTTTTTAGCTTCTCCCTCTACGAAGGTATATACATCTTGCCACCATTCCAAGAATCGTTCCCGTTGGACTTCGTATAGGGTTTCGGCAAAGATCAATTGAAGCATGGGAGAGATCTTGAAATTGATCCTTCCCCGGGTAGCTCTCCCAAAGACCTTCCGGGTTTCCTTTGAAAGATCGTCCCCCGAATGACAGTCGAGCATCAGGTTGTAGAGAGAGGCGATTTCCGAGATCACCCGCACTCGTTCTTCCAATCCGATAAGGCCATCGGGACAGCGATAGTCGGTGCTCTTCTCCACGCCAAAGTTCGGTGCTAGATGGGTAACAGGCAGCCCTCGGCGTTCGATCTCAATGGAGAGAAACACAACTTCTTCAGGTCGGGTGATACAGTTACAGGTCGTAACTTCAGGCGGGTTCTCGTCGATGGAAAGCTCTAGATCAAAGGGTTGTTCCCCCTTCAAGGACTTCAAGTGATCGCACAGTTGTTCCAGCGCAGTCAGGGCTTTCCAGTACTTCCCTACCAATCTGCCGATTTCTTCTTCGGAGAAAGAGTACTGTTTTCCCCCAATAATTCTCTTCCTTTTATGATAGAGCAGAATGTCTCTTCGTTCTGTCTCGTTGGGAATCTGCTGGGACAGGTACTCCTTACCCATACCGCTGGATGTTTCCAATAGAGCCGAATACCCCAGAATATCTGACACATCGATGGTAAAGAAGGTGTAGTGTCTAGCTGCCCGCATTACCTTTTTAGCCCTGTCCAACCCTTCAGGGCCGCGTTTGACCTGAATGTGATCTGCGTCCGCTCCATACTTAGGGAAGCTGGGATCTTTTAGAATGGCTATGATTCCCGCATGGAGGAGCCCTTCGAAAGTGCTTCCCGTGTGTCCCTCAGCGATAGTACCAAAACTAAACAGGTAGTTCTCATGGGGAGCCTTGCCCTCCTTCAAATCTTCCAGCAGGTTCAGCTCCCGTAAGGAGTTCTGGATCGCATTGGCTGCGAACCTGCCCTCTTCCATCGCCTGGATCGCTGCCGGCCAGACGAACACGGTATGCCGATCCCCTATGCCCAAGCGAGGGGTAGAACCCAAAGCCCGAGGGGCCTTTTCAGGGTTCAATTCCTTCAAATAGGCAGTCAATACTTCCATGTCGGTAGGATAGAGAGCGAGAGTCTGCCCTCCTGAAAGAGGTTTAGTGGCCATGGGGTACCCTAGTTTGGAAGAACCATGCATGGGACCAATCCGGACGAAGATATCCTGTCCGTCAGGAAGAGATCCTAGAAATACATCCGCACCTTGATCCGGAGCGTGGGAAGAAGGGTATACCCTTAGATGCTTTCCAGAAACGGGCGGCTCTTGATTCTTCCCTGCTACTTCTTGCACTCGATGCCAGAATCGATCATCCTCCTGGAAAACGAGGGATACGGCAGAATCCCGGTCCCACGTAGTAGTATCCAGTACTGCAGGGTTACGGGCAGGATCCAGTTGCAGTTTACCAAATGAAAAAACACCCATGTCTCCTCCTCATGGTTCATGGTACGGGATCGTCAGAGGCCCTTCGGGTAATACGCAAATCTTTATGGAAGAGCCTTGTTCGCGAATCTTTTTCTCCACGAGATTTTCGATGGAAGAGCAGTATTCCAGATGACACTGGCGTATCGTTTCTTCCGATAGACAGGTGGAATAGACAAAGATCCTAGCTTTTTTTACCAGAAGCGCCAAGATCTGCGCCTGCCATTGATCGTCCATCCTGAACCCTTCCGAACGAATCCGTTCTAACAACTCATCTGGGTCTTTCGATTCCCGAAGGAGCCGTCCAAAGGATCCATGTTCTGGGACTCCATCCCAGCATTCCGCTGCTACCACGATCGTTCCCCCTGGTTTAACGATCTTAGCGGCGGCACTCATTCCCTTCACCGCTTGATACAGGTTTAAATCCAGAGGATAGCCCGCATTAGAAGTGATCACTAAATCGTACAAGGTATCTGTTCTTACCATAGCGGTTCTTCGAACAAATTTTGTTCCTTCGTGGTAAGCTTTGACCCAGTCCCCGGCAAAAGAAGCAGTAATTTGCTTGTCCTTGTTCAAAGTCACGTTCACCAAAAAATTAGGGTTTACCAAGGATGCTGCTTCGTCGATCTCCTCCCGAAGGGGATTTCCTTCAAGAGTACCCCAGCTCGAACGAGGGTGATCGATATTCTGTGCATCATGATTCCTCATCACCGTGTCCAGATGGGCCATTCCAGGCATCACAGCCTTCCCCCCCCCGGAAAATCCCGCAAAGAAATGGGGTTCGATGAAACCGGTTAGAATCTTGAAGGTGCAACGGAGGAACTCCCGATGGATCTTCACGCGGGTTCCCCTTCGGGTCTTTCCCACTTCCTCATGCTGATCCGAAGCTCGGGCATCGTTCTGCACGATCCGATAGGTTTGGACAATATCCTTTCCCAACATCGAAATCAGTTCTCCCTCGGTGTTCAACCGATGCGTTCCCGTAGAGTTGAACAGAGTAATCCGATGGGAGGGAACTCCCGCGAGTTCCAATTCTTTCAGGATGGATGGAATCAGAATATGGTTGGGAGTGGGTCTAGTGATGTCACTGAATACAATACCGACCGAGTCGTTGGGTTTAACGAGCTTCCGAAGGGGTTCAGTTCCTATAGGATTTCTTAGAGATTGTAATACCGCCTCAATGGGATCCTTCACCGCAGGTACGTAGATGGGTTCGATAATCCTAACGGCAATATCATCCCTAAGCTCGATGGGTAGGTCCTTTTTCCCATAGGCTAGACGCACAACCATGACTCTCTCCTTCTTCCTCGTTCCCTTACCCTTTTGCCAAACTTCGCATTCGTTCCCGTACCATCTGGCTCATCTCCTGGTACATGCCAATGAATTGAGTCAACGTCTCATGGACGGGTTTCCATGCCGCTACGGCCTCTGCATCCTTCTTGTCCAAGGTAAGTACCCTCTCCGGTCTGCCCATTGAACTATTTTCAGGAACCCACCAGGCTTGCCGGAAGATCTCGCTCTTCAGAAGAAGCTCTATGTCCTTGTCGGGAGTCTTCCCATGAAGGGCGTCGATCACCAAAGGCCTTGGATGGGCATCGTAGGCTCTGCGAACGTTGGGAAAGATCGTGATGAGGGGGATCCCCCAGAGTTCGGAGATATCAGGAATCCAATCATCATAGATCCGTAAAGAAGCAATCATGATCTTTACTTTGTCTGGATCTACTCCCAATCCTCCTTTTTCCCTAGCGGAATAGAGTCGGTAAGCTGCTTTCCGGGCGACTTCCACTCCAGCCCATCGGGCAGCTTCCACACCGCCCTCGACTCCTTTTGCCTTTAGCTCATCCCGTACTGGGAATGCCAACCTCCCGTTCATGATGGCAATATAGGAGACAAGGGCATTCCCTGCTTGCAGAACCTCGGCAAAGGGTATGGACTGGAACAGACTGAACGTAAGGGTCACCGTAACCCCAATTCCCTTGGAGGTGAGCTTTCGAGCCGCTTCTAAACCCGCAGCCGTGGATGGTACCTTGATCACCACATTGGGTACCCCTCCTAGCCGCTTCTCCAACTCTTTGTACATGAAGACTGCTTCTTTCACCATTTTATCGCTGTCCGAGTGGGCCTTGGGATTCACCTGAAGACTCACGTAGCCCTGCTTCCCTTCGCTCCATAGAAATATGGGCCGCAGTAGCCGACAGTTCCTCTCGACCACAGAAGCAGTAACTAAGGCATTTATCCGTTCAATCGCATCGGATAGCTCTTGTTTCGATCCTTCCAAAAGGGATGCGAGTTTCTTCTTCGAATAGCTAGCACGAATTACCTGGTCAACCCGTTGGTTCCAGTAAGTGGGATCGATGTCCCATGCAAGTTTGATCAAGACTGGATTGGTGGTAACGAAGGTGCCTCCGATCCGGATCATCGAATCTAGAAACTCTGCGTAATCATTTCCAATCTCTGTGTGGAGAGTACCCGCTAATGCCGATCTAGCTGCGAGGCGAAGATTCGATTTACCGGACTCATGAATGAGGTTTTCAACATACTCCTGGATCCCCTTTCCCCATAGAGCATCCACTAATCGAGACACTTCCCCTTCGTCTGCGACTCCTTCTGCTTTCAATCTGGCACGGGTGGTTTTTTTAAGTTCTTCCGTGAATGCAGTAGCCTCTTCCGGAAAGGTGTCCATGAGGGAGTCGAGAGACTGAAGGACTCGTTGAGTATAGGATTGTATCCCCCCTTCGCCCAATATAGAAAGGAGCCTCCTTTCTGCAGGGAAGGTGCGAAGATCCAATGCAAGGTTCAAGAGGAAGCGCAACAAGACTGTCCGATCGATTTCAGTGCTCTTAAGGGCTTTCCCCATGTATTTTTTCTCAAGAAAGTCGAACCGTTTTCTGAAGGGTTCACTGGAAGAGAAGTATAGAAGTGTCCCCCGCACAGCCTCCTCGCGACCTTGAACAAGGGAGTTCCACAATTCTTCTAGCTTTGCTTTCTCCCACCGCTTTTTCTCTTCCAGAATTCGTTCTCTAAGGTTCACTTTCATAGGATTCTCCTTTATTCATGAATAAATCCTTCCAACTTCAATACTGCATCCCGGGATGCCAGAATATGAGCAGACATGACCTGTTCTATTTTTTCTTCATCCTGGGAGAGGAGGGCTTGAATGATGGCGATGTGTTCCTCGTTGGTGGATTCGATCCGTTTGGGGAGTCTTCCAGCAAGAATTCGCATCCGTTGGTTCTGATCCATCACCACTCGGTACATTTCGATCAGGTGTTTATTGTGACTACACTCCACGATGTAATCGTGTAGATCCCGGTCGTACTGAAACCAATCCTTAAATGAGATGCTTCCCATATCCACGGTAGTGAATAGGTGTAGGAATCGGTTTAGTACTTCTCGTTCCATCCTTCTACTGGAAATCCGGGCGATCCTAGGCTCCAACAGCAGGCGTATCTGGTAGATCTCGTAAATATCCTGCAGGGAAATGGGGGAAACGAACGTACCTTGTCTGGGATAGATATCGATGAGATGTTCTCGTTGGAGTCGAAGCAAGGCTTCCCTAATGGGAGTTCGGGAAGTACCGAACTCCGAAGCCAATAGTTCCTCTGAAACTACCGACCCTGGAAGCATCTCGCAGGTAATGATCCGTTCCTTGATTCTACGATACACCTGTTCCTGGAGGGCTTCCTTCTTCATGGTTGAATTCCCGATCGGCGTTCCCATCATTCCTTTGGATCCAGTACGATCTTCAAGCCCTTCTTCGCTTCGAATAGATCGAACGCTTTCTTCCATTCTCCGAGGGGTAGGATGTCGGATACAAGGGGTTTCAACTGTACTTGCCCCTCAGCCACCATTTGCAATGCTCGTTCCCAGGAAGTCCACCGGGAGCCGAGGGATCCCGTAACTTTCACCTCTTTGTAGCAAATCCGCTCGAAATCTAACGTTATGGGCTTTCCAAACAATCCGATCTGAGTCAACTGTCCCCGTTTCCTCACGGAAAGAAGAGCGTCCTGGAGAGCTTTTTCGCTTCCCGAACACTCCAATACCACGTCTACCCCCACTCCCTGGGTGATTTCTTCGACCACTTCACCTAGACTTCGTTTTGTGACATCTAGGGTCAAATCCGCCCCAAGATCTTTCGCTTTCTCCAACCTTTCCGCATCTACAGGAGTTCCCGTGATCAATACGCGAGCACCATGCGCCTTTGCTACCTGCAATGTGGCCAAACCAATGGCTCCCGGTCCCGAGACGAGAACCGTATCACCCGCTTGGATATGGGTAAGCTCCACTACCGCATGCACGATACAGGCCAAAGGTTCCATCAGCGCTCCCTCCAGGAAGGAAATGGAGTCGGGTAGAGGATGAAGACGGGCAGCCGGAACAATTGTATACGGAGCGAAGGCACCGTTGTACCAGTAACCGAGAGTCTTCCGTTGATTACAGAGGTTGTAAAAACCTTCCCTGCAATGGATACATACTCCGCAGTACGAATAGGCTGTTTCCGAAACAACCCGATCCCCCGGCTTCCAGTGTTCTACACCTATCCCTACTTCGACAATAGTTCCACTGAACTCATGCCCCGTTACAACAGGAGGACGTACAGGAATGGCGATGTCGCTATGATAGATATGGAGGTCCGAACCACAAATTCCTGTGTACTGAACGGCAATCTTTACCTCTCCCGGACCTGGTTTTGGCTCGGCAATCTCTCGGATTTCCATGTTTCCAGGTCCAGCCGCATACTTCACTAACCCTTTCATCCCTTCGCTCCTTTCTTTTTCAAAACCTCCTCCGCTGCCTTCACGATGTGCTGGGAAGTCAACCCATACTTTTCCAGTAGAGCCTGATAGTCCCCTGACTCGGCAAAGGTGTCCCGTACTCCCACAAACTCGATCGGCACTGGATACAGACGACCTATCGCTTCCGCTACCGCTCCTCCCAAACCTCCGTGGATCGAGTGTTCCTCTGCCACGACGATTCCTCCGGTTTCCTTCGCACAGTCTCGGAGAAGGTTCGTATCGAGGGGTTTGATGGTATGGATATTTACCACCCGGGCCGAAATCCCCTGTTGTTGAAGTTTCAGGGCAGCCTCCATCGCTCGGTGCACCATATACCCTGTGGCAATCAGAGTGATATCCCGTCCATCTCTTAGAACCTTCCCTTTTCCCAAAGTAAAAGGTTGGGTGTCATTTTCCGGAATGTCGGGACATTCGTTTCTGTGGATTCTCAGGTAAACAGGGCCTTTATACTGAACCGCTGCCTCTGTTGCGGCCTTCATATCGGCAGCGTCCGCTGGACTTAGTACTACCATATTGGGAAGAGCCCGCATGAAGGCGATATCCAAAATGGAGTGATGACTAGCTCCATCGTAGGAATCGGAAAGCCCCGCGTAGGTTCCTGCCAGCTTCACGTTAAGCTTCGTATAGGCTACGAGACTGCGGATAGGATCCCCACAGCGAAGAACCATAAAGCAAGCAAAGGTATTCACGAACGGGATCATCCCTGTGGTAGAAATACCCGCTGCCATGGCTGCCATGTTCATTTCGGCAATCCCCACATCGAAAAATCGGTCAGGGTAGGATTCCCCAAACAGGATGGTCCGGGTGGAGTTGGCAACATCGGCATCGAACACTACGATATTTGGATAGGTTTTCCCCAGTTCGACGAGAGTTTCGCCGTACACTTGCCTCATGGCTTTACCTGCTGCTCCTGCCATTATCTTCCCCCTTCCAATTCTTTGATCGCTGCTTCATACTCCGCTTTGCTGATGGGCTTGCCGTGCCATGCATGTTTTCCTTCCATAAAGGATACTCCCTTTCCCTTTACCGTGTGAGCAATGATGATCGTAGGTTTCCCTTTCACCCGATGGGCTTCTTGAATAGCATCGTAGATTTCTTCCACCTTGTGCCCATTCACTTCTAGGGTATTCCAGCCAAAGGAGTTCCACTTGGCTCGCACGTCACCGAGGGGCATGATCTGATCTACGGGTCCATCCAGCTGCACTCCATTCTTGTCCAGGATGGCTACCACATTATCTATCCCATATTTCGCCCCAGCCATCGCTGCTTCCCACACGATCCCTTCCTGGATCTCTCCATCCCCGAGGAGAACATAGGTATGGAACTGTTTCCCTTGGATTCTTGCCCCCAAACCCATACCAAGAGCTGCCGAGAGACCTAGGCCCAGAGGACCCGTGGAAAGTTCTACGCCAGGGGTTTTCAGGGCGCATGGATGTCCCTGTAATCTACTATTGAGTTGTCTCAGGGTTTTTAGTTCTTCCTTAGGAAAGAAACCCTTTTCTGCCAAGGCAATGTAAAGCATAGGGGCCGCATGTCCCTTGGCCAGTACGAATCTGTCCCTGTCTTCCCAAGATGGATTCTTGGGATCTACCTTCATTACTTCAAAGTATAGAGTAGTGATGATTTCAGTAGCGGAGAGAGATCCGCCCGGATGTCCGGTTTGTACAGAATAGAGGGTGTCTAGGAGAGTTCTACGGAATTGCTTGCAGAGCCCCTCCAGGACGGCTTTCCGTTCCTTGGTTAATCCCATGGTGCCTCCTGCAGTGTTTTGACTTCTATCCAACCATACGGAGATGCTCGAATGAGGCAAGTTAATACGCGTATGGTCGAGCATCTTGTATAAGATAGATATATCAGATTCTATCCGATGCTTCTTCCCCTGTCAAGGTTGTCCAGAAGAAAGAGCCTTCAAGGCTGACTCTACATCCTTCAGTCCATTCCCCGTTAAAAGTACGACTAGAGGTCCATCTTGAAAACCTCTTCCTTCCCCCTCATCCAACGACACCCGTAAATCTTTCAGATAACCCGCAAAGGCGGTAGCCCCTGCAGGTTCCGAGAAGAGACCCGTCCAGCTGGCAAGTCTTTTCTGCGCTTCTAGAATTTCCCGATCTGAAACCAGGATTACCCTTCCGTTGTATCCTTTTAGTTTCTCAATGGCAAAATATCCATTTCGAGGAATGTCCACCGAGATGGAATCCGCCACGGTATGGGCCCCTATCCTTTTCTCGAAGAATCCTTTCTCGAGGGCCCGAGCAATGGCAGAGGAACCGTCTGCTTGTACCGCCACGATCTCTGGTATCTTTTCGATCATCCCGAGTCTAAAGAGATCCTCGAATCCCCGATAAACACCAGCAAGTATCACTCCATCCCCAACAGATAGGTAAACCCTTTTAGGGGCTTTCCCCAAGTCTTGATAGATCTCCAACGCAACGGTCTTCTTCCCCTCGATGGTGAGGGGCTGCTGAGCTGTATTCCTTGAAAGAACCTCTCGATGGGATAGGCAGTATTCCAGGGAAGCATCGTACGCGTCATCGTAAGTCCCTTCCACCAAAGTTACCTCTGCCCCGTACAGGAGGGACTGGACCCGTTTGGCTAGAGGAGCAGACTTTGGCATGAAGATCCGTACCTTCAATCCCGCGGCAGCCCCCACCCCCGCCATAGAGGATGCAGCATTCCCCGTAGAGGCTACCGCAACAGCGGAACGTCCAACCTTTCTGGCAAAGGCAGCCACAAGAAAGGAAGCCCTGTCCTTCAACGATCCGGTAGGATTGGCTCCATCGTCCTTCAGGTATAGGCCCTCTACTCCCAATTGTTTCCACAATCCTATCGGCTTCCAAAGGGGGGTATTCCCAACCGGAATAGGTGGAAAGAACTCTCTCTCTACGGGAAGGAGATCAAACACATCCCATTTCCCTCCCTTCCCGTCGAGCCGTTGTCGCAGGCTCGGATAATCCCAATAAACCTCCAATACCCCGCGGAGAGGTTCCTTGGGATCTTGAGTAGCGTGGCAAGCCGGACATACGAGTAGTTCGGGGGAAGGATCGTACTCCCTTCCGCAAAGGTGACATCGATACCGAAAAAGGTGTTCTATCCTAGCCATGGATTTGTTCCAGTGCATACGGAAGGTACGCGTAGAAGGCGCTAGCCATCTGAAGATCCTTCACCCGAGTCACTTCATTGGGAGCGTGAGCTTGAGCTTCGTCTCCCGGGCCAAAACCGATAGTGGGAATCCGATACCGTCCGCATACGGCGGTTCCATTGGTGGAAAATGTCCACTTGTCCACTAGGGGTTCTGAGTTAAAAAGCCGCTGATAGGTACGGATACCCCCTTGCACAAGAGGATGATCCAACGGGAGTTTCCAGGTGGGAAAGTACAGTTCCTGGCCATAGGGGGTTTTCTTCCATCCAGGCTTAGCGTAGTAGGGAACCACTACTTCTTCTGCAAGACCTTTCAAGGCATCTTTCACTTGCTGTATTGCCAGTTCCTTCGTCTCTCCCCAGGTTAGTCTTCGGTCGATATAGAGGGAAGCCACATCGGGGACAGCGCATTGAGAAGGTCCAAAAGCCTTTAACTGGGATACTACGATGGTTCCCTTCCCGAGAAATCGATCCTCATCGGGCTGTAATCCTTCGTTCAACTGTTCGAGTGCCAGAGCGGCTCGGGCTGCCTTATAGGCGGCATTCACTCCTCGTTCTGGCGCCGAACCATGGGCAGAAACCCCCTTGATATGGACCTCCATCTCCATCCGTCCCCGATGTCCTCGATACAACCGACAACTTGTGGGCTCGGTACTGACAAAGTAATCGGGAATGAACTTTTCTTCTTCTATCAGGTACTTCCAACACATTCCATCGCAATCTTCCTCAAGAACCGTAAAGGTAAAATACACAGAGTACTGGCCCCGATAATCCAGATCCTTCAGGATACGACCCGCTGTAAGCATGGCTGCGGCCCCTCCTTTCTGGTCCGAGGCCCCTCGGCCATACACCAACCCATCCCGAATACTTCCGGAAAAGGGATCTTCCTTCCATTGGCTTCGATCCCCTACCCCTACGGTATCGATATGGGCATCGATCACGAGCTTCTTTTGCCCAGACCCGATACGGGCAATGAGGCTCCCCAGTCCATCGATCCTTACCTCATCGAACTCTAAAGTACGGCAGAGGTGTTCCAATTCCCGAATAACCCTCTCTTCCTCCCCTGAATAGGATGGAATCCGGATGATCCGAGAAAGATTTTCTGCCGTCATGGGGGTGTACTGCTCTGCTAGTTTCTGGACTTTTTCAGGACTCATGATTTTTCTCCTCTCTCCTCTTCCCATCTTTGATCCGCATATCGGGCCAACACATATAGATAATCGGACAGGCGATTCAAATACCGTTGGCAGGGGGCGAGTTCCTGTAACCCTCTGCTTCGTATGAGAGCCACAAGGGACCGTTCCGTCCTCCTGCAAATAGTTCTACAAATGTCTAGCTTGGCCGATCGGGAGCACCCTCCGGGCAGTACGAACGTCTCGGGAGCCTCAATCGATTCCAGCACCTTTTTCTCGATTGCTTCCAGAATCGTAATATCCTGATCCGTCACTAGATCGAGGGAATGAAAGCGGGGATCCGTGGGAGGAGTGGCAACCTCGGCTCCAATCCGAAAAAGGTTCAACTGAAGGGTCTCCAGATCCTGTAAGAAGGGTAAATTCTTATCTTCCGCTTTTACCCATCCAAGGAATGAGGACAACTCATCCAGATCTCCTAGCACCTGAAATACAAGATCGTCTTTGGATCTCCGCTCCCCGTTATAGAGGGTAGAATATCCTTCATCCCCCGCCCGTGTGGTGATACGATCGAACGGAATTTTTCTAGATGGCATTCACAGAACCCCATCTCACAGTACCCTGAAATAAAGAAAAAAGCAATTTCCTTCCTCTTTACTCATCTTCCCTTTCTATATTACAAAAGGGTATCTGATATTAAGATAAAAAGGAAATTGATATGAACGAAACAACCATACCAAAGCTATTGAAAGATCTGGAAGCCCTTCCTTTCGATATGAGGGAGAAGGACTTTCTTCTGACCTGGGAATTGAGTAAAGAGAACCTCCTTGCCATCCTGAAGACTGGACTCCTGTTGAAGGAACTTCACAGAACCGGACGTTCCATGCGGGTTTTCGATACCGGGTTAGCGGTTTCTATCTTTCGAGACAACTCTACCCGAACTCGCTTCAGCTTTGCCTCCGCGGTGAATGCTCTAGGCTTAACCTTACAGGAATTGGATGAACGGACGTCCCAGATCGCCCATGGAGAAACCGAACGGGAAACAGCGGTGATGATCTCCTTTCTCACCCAAGCCGTGGGGATCCGGGACGATATCTTCCTTGGAGAAGGTGATCGGTACCAGCGGAACTTCATCCAGGCCATAAAGGAAGCATATCAGGAGGGAATCCTCCATCAACGCCCTGTCCTGGTAAACCTACAGTCCGACATCGATCATCCGACTCAAAGCATGTCAGACCTCGCAAAACTGATCGATTATTTTGGAGGAATAGAAAACTTGAAGGGAAAGAAGATTGCCGTTACCTGGGCCTATTCTCCTTCCTATGGGAAACCCCTTTCGGTGCCTCAGGGGGTCATAGGATTAGTTACCCGCTTCGGCATGGAAGTTACCCTGGCCCACCCTCAAGGGTATGAACTATTACCCGATGTGGCGAATTTAGCAAAGAAGCAGGCCGAGGCAAGCGGAGGCTCCTTCTCCGTAACGGAAAACATGGAAGAAGCTTTCAAAAATGCCGACGCCGTGTATCCCAAATCCTGGGCCCCCTACCAGGTAATGGTTCGCCGTACAGAACTCCTAAAGTCGGGGAACACGGCTTCCCTCAAAGATCTGGAAAAAGAATGTTTGGCCAACAATGCAAAGTACAAGAACTGGGAATGCACGGAAGAAATGATGAAACTCACTAGGGCTGGAAAAGGTCTATACATGCATTGCCTACCGGCAGATATCAGCGGAGTGAGTTGCAAAGAAGGGGAAGTATCAGCCTCCGTGTTCGATGCGTACCGAAAAGACCTGTACCATCAAGCGAGTTACAAACCCTTCCTCATCGCGGCAATAATTCTCCTTTCCCGCATGAAAGATCCTCTCTCCACCTTGAAAAAACTCTCTCAACATGAAAAGAGTCTAATCCTTTAGTTAAAAAATAGGGGGGCCTTCTGGCCCCCCTGTTCCCCCTTTCGTGGGGTGTTACCTTTGGGGAAAGGGGCTTAACCTTCCCGAACGGGAATGGATTTCGGCTGTGCAGAGGCGAGCTTCTTCATATCCAAGGTAAGCAGCCCGTTCTTGAACTGAGCGGTGATGTTCTCCTTATCCACATCGTTGGGCAGCACGAAGCTCCTCTGGAAGGAAGAAACCCTCCGCTCTCGGATCAGATACCCATTCCGTTTCTCCTCCCTACTCTCGTCCTTCTTGGAAGAGATGGTGAGGAGATTGTCTTCTACCTTTACCTCAACATCCTTATCCGTTAAACCGGGCAATTCTGCCTCAAGCACATACCGATCCTTCTCTTCCCGTACATCCACCGCGGGAATCCGGGCTTCCCAAATGGGAGTATCGGAAAAGATCCGATCAATCATCCTGTCAAAATCGCCCCACACATCCCCAAGGGTAAAGGGTTTGTAAGTTACCAAGCTCTTCATAGGCATCACCTCCTCATCTACTGAAGATTTGTTTTACTTTTTTCAATTACAAGTCAGCAATATATGTGCCAACCCAGCACGCACTATTACCCAAAAACATTCTAAATAAAATTTAATATATTTTATTACAATATAAGGAATTGCTAAAGTTAAAAAATTGTATTTTATCGCACTGCCTTGAAATTAACCAGCTTAATCCCCGCGTGTTATCGGTTGAACATTCAGGGCAAATGTGTCAATATGATACACCTAAAATGACAATATGATACGGTTGGTTATTTTGACACAGTGGTGGGCAGGATACAAAGTATTTTTGTACTCTCTGAACCAAGGAAAAGAAGTGAACCTATCCTTGTGAGGGTAATCGATGCCTCCTTGTCACCCACAACCGAACTTCCTTCTTCCTTCGGTACAACGAGAGATTCTAACTCTTTAATCAAGTTCAAAGCCACAGGTTCCCCTTTGGGATCCGGATAAGCAGTATAGAGGTACGAATAAAGCAAAGAGCGTTCCACGGTAAAGTTCTTCCCCTCTTCCCATTTTCCCTTAAATTGATACACGTAGTGCCCAGGAGCCTTAAAAGAAATAGAATACGTACCCAACACCTTTGTTTCCTGTACTAACACTACCTGTACTCCTTCCTTAGATGGGGGTACTAGATGGAGAATCAGGAGCAGGATCCGAAGTAATACCGGATTCATGAACGGGTTCATGGGTATATAGTATATAGTTTACGATCCACCTAGGGAATCCCTTGACAGGGTCTTCGGCTGCTGCATAGTATGCAAAGTAACACTGTTTTCATGTAGGAGTGATTTATGATTTCCTATAAAGAATTAGGGCTGGTGAACACCAAAGAACTGTTCGCTAAAGCAATGAAGGGTGGTTATGCCATACCTGCGTATAATTTCAACAATATGGAACAACTACAGGCTATCATCGCCGCTTGCGTAGAAACAAAGTCGCCAGTAATTCTCCAAGTTT
>CAKZQO010000001.1 GCA_937140905.1 uncultured Spirochaeta sp. | reverse complement strand
ATGGAGGTAAAAAGTCAACTTCTGAAGGAATTGATCTCGAATTTGAAAGAGATGGTTCCTTCTACTTAGTCTCTATCAAATCTGGCCCTAATTGGGGTAATAGTAGACAAATTGCAAAAATGAGAGATGATTTTAAGAAAGCAATCAAGATTAGAGGGATGTCCTATCAAGGATTGAAGACGATAGCAGTAAATGGATGTTGTTATGGTAAAGATAACAATCCAAACAAAGGTGATTATATAAAACTATGCGGTCAACGTTTCTGGGAGTTCATTTCTGGGGATGAGAACCTTTACATTGATATAATTGAACCACTAGGACATAAAGCAAAAGAAAGAAATCAAGTATTCCAAGATGAATATGACAAAGTTGTCAATAAGTTTACACTCCAATTTATTGAAGAGTACTGTGATTCAAGTGGTAAAATTTTGTGGCCCAAATTAGTACAAATTAATTCTGGTAAAGAATAAAAAGCCCCTTTATTAAGGCAATTTGGCCTTTGACAATAGCCTTAAATGGGTTTAGACTACTACCATACAAGTATGGCAATCGTAGACACCCTTCAACTAATCCCCCGGGACCGCTCGAAGCCGATTCATCGATGGGTGTATGAAGTGCTGCGGTTGAATATTATTCAGCTCCATGTGAAACCGGGTAGACTTTTGAGCGAAACAGAGATCGCAGATCTTCTATCCGTTAGTAGAACTCCGGTTCGGGAGGCTTTCATTCGCTTAGCAGAGGATGGGCTTTTAGATATTCTTCCCCAAAAAGGGTCGGTTGTTTCTTTAATCGATTTAGATCAAGCCCAGGAAGCTCGATTCGTTCGCCTTGCCGTTGAGCGGGAAATCCTGAAAGAGACTTGCACCAAGCAAATCGCCGTTTTAGAAGATTTAGAAGAAAACCTGGAATGGCAGGAGGATTGTGGCAGAAAGGGAGCCTACGATCAACTGTTACTGGCGGATAACGGGTTTCATCGAATCTTGTACCGCCTATGTGGTAAGGAACGAGTGTGGGACGCCATCAAGAAGTTGGACTACAACTATGATCGTTTGCGGGTGATGACCCTCCCTATAGTAGGGGATAGGATCATCGGGGAACACCGAGAAATCTTGCGGTCGATCAGAGATCAGGATATAGGAAAAATAGAAGAATTGTTAAACCGGCATCTAACCTGGGAGATCATCGAGCAGGTGGTGCTCGAGTATCCCTCAGAATTTTTCGTGAGCCGCCCCAAACAGGCGGAGATAGCACGATAGCGGATTCGAAGGGAGGTGAGAAGGAAAGGAAACAGTGGAAGGCGCGCCGAAGTTTTCGGCCGAACGACAAGAGAAGATAAACGAGGAGGAGAACATGAAAAGATTCGCGTTAGGTCTCGTGTGCCTGATGGTCGTTGCAGGCATGGTACTGGCAGGAGGGGCAAAGGAACAAGGAACAGCCAAGGCCGCTCCAAAGAAGCTTACCATCAATATCGCTTCTACCTTTCCCCCAGATTCGCCCCAGGACAAAGGTTTGAACAAGTTCAAGGAACTTGTTACCCAGAGGGCTGGCGGCCGGATTGAGGTGTTGATCCATCCCTCCAATGCCATGGGAGATGAACGACAGACCTTCGAGATGCTATCTCAAGGCTCGGTTGAGTATGGAGTACTAGGCACAAACGATATTTCCACCTACTTCCCCAAGTACTATATTTCCGAAGTTCCCTATGTCTTCACCAGCCAAGATGACTTCTGGAAGTTCTGGAATGGTCCGGGGAAGGAACTCTCCGCTATCATTGAGAAAGAAAGGGGAGTCCGAACCGATGGGGTGATCCTACGGGGAGCCCGGTATCTCACGGCAAACCGACCTGTACGATCCGTAGCAGATGTAAAAGGGCTGAAGATGCGGTTGCCACCGGTAAAGGCTTGGTTCAAGGTATGGGAAAGTCTCGGTGCTCTTCCTTCGCAGATTGCGTTTGGGGAAGTGTACATGGCTTTGAAAACCGGGGTCGTGGAAGCACAGGAGAACCCACCCGAGACGATCTTAAACTACAAGTTCTACGAAGCTCAGAAGTACATGATGAACACGGAACATATCTATTCTGCGGCACGGATTCTGTCTTCGGCAAAATGGTGGAACACCCTCAGCAAGGATGATCAGGCTCTTCTAACCAAAGCGATGGAAGAAGGAGTTGCTTTTGCCAATGGGATCACCAAAGACGGAGATGCAGTGTTCGTGAAGAAGTTGCAAGAACTTGGTATGGAACTGGTAAAAGTGGACAAGAACGAGTTCAAGAAGGCTGTTCAGCCAGTGATCGATCAGATGGCGAAGGAGGAATGGGATCCTTCCTTCTATGCCAAGGTGAAAGCAGCCCTGCAATAGGGGGGAGTGGTTCTACTTCTG